>NZ_JBEZIX010000025.1:0-132773 GCF_040651315.1 Streptomyces sp. NPDC048506 | reverse complement strand
AAAAGGTGCTGCCAGAGCAGGGCACCGCCATTGGCCGCATCGAATACATGGGCACCGAATTTACGGTCCGCCTCCAGCGCGAACAGCGCGGCGGCAAGCACCGGGAAGGCCAGCAGGACCAGCACACCGGTCAGCAGCACGTTCCAGACGAAGATCGGCATCCGGAACATCGTCATGCCAGGCGCACGCATGCAGATGATCGTGGTGATGAAGTTGACCGAACCGAGGATCGTGCCGAAACCGGAGAAGGCCAGACCCATGATCCACATGTCCGCGCCGACACCCGGCGAATGCACGGAGTCGGAGAGCGGCGCATAAGCGAACCAGCCGAAATCGGCCGCTCCTTGCGGCGTCAGGAATCCGCCGACCGCGATCAGCGAGCCGAAGAGGTACAGCCAGTAGGCAAGCATGTTCAGCCGCGGGAACGCCACGTCGGGCGCGCCGATCTGGAGCGGCATGATCCAGTTCGCGAAACCGGCGAACAACGGCGTCGCAAACATCAGCAGCATGACCGTGCCGTGCATCGTGAACGCCTGGTTGAACTGCTCGTTCGACAGGATCTGGTGGCCGGGGCGGGCCAGTTCGGCCCGCATCAGCAGCGCCATCAGCCCACCGAGGCAGAAGAAGGCGAAGGCGGTGACCAGGTAGAGCGTGCCGATGGTCTTGTGGTCGGTGGTGGTCAGCCACTTCACCGAGAGCCTGCCGAGCCGCTGCGACGCGGGAAGCCCACCGGGCCGCCGTGACTCGGTGGGCTTGGTGAGCTCGGTGGGCTCGGTGGGCTGTGGGGGCTTGGGGGACTTCATGCCCCGTAGGTGTCCGGGACCGCCGCGAACCTCACCGCCAACGGACGCACGAGCCCGTTACGACCGGGTGTGAAGCGTCACTCGATGAGGGTGTGAAGATCGGGGGCATGCCGGACACCTACGGTTCATGAGCACGGACGACGCCTTCGCCGACGATGCCTTCGCCGAGGCCTATCGCGCGCACTACTGGGCGGTCAGCCGCTTCGTGGCGCGGCGTCTGGACGGGCAGGTGCACGAGGTCGAGGAAGTGGTGGCAGAGGTCTTCTCCATAGCGTGGAGACGCCGCAGCGAGCTACCGGACACCCCACTGCCCTGGCTGTACGGGGTGGCCCGCAACTGTCTGGCCAACACGGTGCGCGGACTGGGCCGCTACCGGAGGCTGCTGCACCGGCTCGGCAACCACGAGGCGGCTCACCAGCGGCAGACCGTGGAGAGCCCGGATGCGGAGCGGCCCGGCTCCTGGGTGCACGAGGTGCTGGCCCGCCTCTCCCCCGCCGACCAGGAGGTGCTGCGGCTGACGACCTGGGAGGAACTGACCGTCGAGGAACTGGCGGTGGCCCTCGGGTGCGGCCAGAGCGCGGCAGCCATGCGGCTGCACCGGGCGCGCCGGCGCCTTCGCGCGGAGATCGACCGTACGCGGATGACGGTGTCCGTACGAGCAGGAGGAGACGGCAATGTCTGACGAACTGGATCTGCTGCGCGCGGCCGATCCGGCACCGGCCGGCGAAGGCCCCTGGCGGGACCGCCCGCTGGACGCCCGGGCCGAGCGCGGCCTCAACCGTCTGCTGCACAGCAGGCGCACCCGGCGGGCCGGGCGGCGCCTGATGCTGCGCGCCGAGGCCGCGGTGCTCGCCCTCTTCGCCGTGCTCGCCTTCACCTTCTCCGACGCCGGCAGCAGCCCGGCCGTCGCCGCGCCGGTGGCGCTCGTCGTGCACGACGCCGCCCCGCCGCTGTCGCTCGACGCGCTCGCCCGTAGCGCCGAGGCCAGGGCCCGGACCGCCGGGGCCGCGGACGGGCCGCACCGGGGCAGCCACCTCCAGAGCTGGTACATGAGCATGGAGAGCGGCCCGGACGCCGCGCCACCCGTAACCGTGCCCGAGGAGCGCATCACCCGCTGGAACGCCGACGGCAGCGGCTCCGAACTGGTCGTGGCCACCGATCCACGGCACCCGGGTCGCCCGGTCATCCATGACGACCACGGACGCTGGCGGACCGTCAGCGACGGCAAGGTCCTGCACCGCAAGAGCTACCCGGCGGGCTCGGCAGCGCAGCACGGCGGACTCACCGCCCGCACGAAGCCGCCGACGGATCCCGAGGCGTTGCGCGCACACCTGGCGCAGCTGTACGGCGGAGCGGACGGCACCAGTACCACGCCCCAACTCCTGCTGGCGCTCTCCTCGTTCCGGCAGGAGTGGACCCCGGGGCCACGGGAGACCGCGGCGATCGTACGGATGCTGGCCGATGCGGACGGGCTGCGCCCGGCGGGCACGGTCATCGACCGACTGGGCCGGCGCGGCCAGGCGTACGTCTACGACGACCCTGACGGCCCCGACGGCGCCTCCGATGCCACCCGCCAGATGGTGATCCTCGATCCGCGCAGCGGCCAACTCCTGGGCCTGGAGATCACCTTCACCAAGGACCAGCCCGACTTCAAAATCACGGCGGGCGAGGTGATGTCGTACGAGGCGTGGCTGCCGTAGGGCGCCCGGTCGCGCGGCCCGAGTGGCGGGGCGCGGTGTGATGACCGATCCTTGAGAGAACGCGACGATCCATGTCGGCGCGGCGGCGGAGCAGGCTGTCGCGCCGCCGTCACGCCGCCATCGCGCCCTCGTGGCACCCTTACCTCGCCCTCGCCCTCGTGGCACTCTCGCCGCACCTTCCAGGCGCTCCCGCCGCACCCTCGTGGCACTCTCGCCACACCTTCCAGGTGCTCTCGCCGCACCCTCCTCGCGCTTACGCCCTTCACCTGTCCCCGCCGCGCTCCTGCCCCCGACCGGGCCCCTCTGTCGTTGTGGCGCACGCCACAAAGCGGCGATGGTTGCAGCCGATCTCCGCGAGATGGATCACAGACGAAAGTCCCGCGAATTGCTTGAGAAAGGGGAGTTTCCCCTGACAGGAGCGGGTATGCGACCGGCTGCGCGGCCATCCGGACACTGTCCGTGATGATCCGCTCTGCCCCTATGGTCGACCTTTGTCCCGTCCTTCCATGGCGGGCTCCGCCCCGTCATCCCATGGCGGGCCTCGTCCCGCCGTTCCGCGGCGGGCGGTGTCATGTAGTCGTCCAAGAGAGCGCAGGCGAGCGAACACGTGCCGACGCAGTCCCCCGTCGCACCCAGGTCCGGTAACCCCGTCGGCAGTCGTACCGACGCCGTATCCGATCCGCAGCAGGAGAGAAGGGCGGATCTCGCGGAGCAGACCTCGGGCGAGGTGACCGTCGTCGATCCCGCGATGGTCAAGCGTGCGGTGTCGGCGGCCGCGCTGGGCAATGCGATGGAGTGGTTCGACTTCGGCGTCTACAGCTACATCGCGGTCACTCTGGGACACGTCTTCTTCCCGTCCGGCAACCCGACCGCGCAGCTGTTGTCGACGTTCGGCGCCTTTGCGGCGGCGTTCCTGGTGCGCCCCCTCGGCGGCATGGTCTTCGGGCCGCTCGGTGACCGGATCGGCCGGCAGAAGGTCCTCGCCATCACCATGATCATGATGGCGATCGGCACCTTCGCCATCGGCCTGATCCCGTCGTACGCCTCCATCGGCGTCGGCGCGCCGATCCTGCTGCTCGCCGCCCGCCTGGTACAGGGCTTCTCCACCGGCGGTGAATACGGCGGCGCATCCACGTTCATCGCCGAGTACGCACCCGACAAGAAGCGCGGGTTCCTCGGCAGCTGGCTGGAGTTCGGCACGCTCGCCGGTTACGTCGGCGGCGCCGGCCTGGTCACGCTGATGACCGCGCTGCTGTCCACCGAGGACCTCAACTCCTGGGGCTGGCGGATCCCGTTCCTGGTCGCCGGACCGATGGGCATCATCGGCCTCTACCTGCGGATGCGGCTCGAAGAGACCCCGGCCTTCGCACAGTTGGAGAAGGAGGCGCACGCCAAGGAGAAGGACCGGCGTGCGGCCGAGAAGCGGATCGGGATCCGCGAGATGGTCTTCGGCCAGTGGCGGGCGATGCTGCTGTGCATCGGACTGGTCCTGGTCTTCAACGTCACGGACTACATGCTGCTGTCGTACATGCCGAGCTACCTGACCTCGGAGCTGAAGTACGACGAGACCCACGGGCTGCTGGTCGTGCTCGCGGTGATGGTGCTGATGATGTGCGTCCAGCCGTTCGCCGGCCGGCTCAGCGACCGCTTCGGCCGCCGCCCGGTCATCGCCGCGGGCTGCATCGGCTTCCTGGTGCTGTCCGTTCCGGCCCTGCTGCTGATCCGGCAGGGATCGCTGCTCGCCATCGCGCTGGGCATGGCCGCGCTCGGCCTGCTGCTGGTCGCCTTCACCTCGACGATGCCGGCCGCGCTACCCGCCCTGTTCCCGACCAAGGTGCGCTACGGCTCCCTGTCGATCGGCTTCAATATCTCCGTGTCGCTCTTCGGCGGTACGACGCCGCTGGTGGTCACCGCTCTGATCGGCGCGACCGGCAACAAGATGATGCCCGCCTACTACATGATGGCGGCGGCCGTGATCGGCGGCATCGCCGTCCTGCTGATGTCCGAGAGCGCCCGCAAGCCGCTCCCCGGCTCCCCGCCGGCCGTCGAGACCGAGCAGGAGGCGGAGGCCGTCCGTGCGGCCCACCGCCCGACCACTGCCGGCTCCGCGGCCTGACGCACCCACCGCACCCCGTGCACGGATGACGCCCACCGGGCGGCACACCGGGCCGCCCGGCCGGAGACCTCCGGCCGCGCCCGGTGGGCCGCCCGCTGCCGCTGACCGGCCACCGAACCACCGTCTGCCCCTTCAGCACACGGAAACTCAGCGGCCGAGGCGTCCTCGGACCATCCCGACCATGGCGCTGACTTCGGGCAGTCGCATGAGGTGAGCCACGCCCATGAACACACCGAGCAGGACGCTCCCGCCGGCGAGCAGTGCCGCGAGCGAGCCCAGGGCGCCACTGCCGAGGGCCGTGGTGACCGCGTAGGCCACGCCTCCGCCAGCCAGTGCAGCGGGAGTCGCGGCCGCGACCAGACGAGCGTAGGTACGCAGGACGCGAGAGCCGTCCAGGTCGCCGCCCAGGCGCCTGCGCAGTCGGCGCCAGGCAACTCCCACACCGACCGCGTAGGCCAGGCCGTAAGAGGCCGCCATACCGGCGACGGCCCAGCGGGGGCTGAGAACGGCGAAGCACAGTCCGGAGGCGGCGGCGTTGACCACGGCGACGATGACGGTGTTGAAGAAGGGCGTGCGGGTGTCCTCGTAGGCGTAGAAGCCGCGCAGTACGACGTATTGCACCGAGTAGGGAATGAGTCCCAGGCCGAAGGCCATCAGGACGTAGCCGATGCCGCGGGCGCCCTCGGCCCCGGAGCCGGCGTAGAGCAGTGTGGCCATCGGTAGGCCCAGCGCCAGGAAGGCGAAGGCGCAGGGCACGATGGCGACGGCTGAGGTTCGCAGGCCGTAGGAGATGTCGTCGCGGACCGCTGCTGGGTCCCCGTCCTGAGCCGAGCGCGAGATCCGCGGCAGTACGGCGGTCATCACCGACACGGTGATGATGGCTTGCGGCATCTGCCACAGCAGCAGGGCGTAGTTGTAGGCGGTGATGCCGGAGCCGGTGTGCCCGGCCCGTTCGGCGAGGGAACCCGCCTTGGTGGCGAGCTGCGTGACGACGATCAAGCCGAGATGGTTGGCGAGAACGAACAGCAGCGTCCACTTGGCCAGCCCCAGGGCCTTGCCGAGGCCGTGCCCTCTGAAGTCGAAGCGCAATCGCAGTCGGAAGCCGGCATCGCGCAGGTACGGGAGCATGGCAAGCGCCTGGACGGCCAGGCCGAGCAGGGTGCCGAGCCCAAGGAGCCGTACCCCTTCAGGGGTGACGGTCGAGGGGCTGACACCGGAGTCGGTGAAGGCGCCGAAGGCCCAGATGAAAGCGCCGAAGGACGCGATGATCACGAGGTTGTTGAGAACCGGTGTCCACATCATCGCGCCGAAGCGACCCCGGGCGTTGAGAATCTGCCCCAGCACCACATGGGCGCCCATGAAGAACATGGTGGGCAGGCAGTACCGGGCGAAAGCCACGGTGACGGCCATACGCTGCGGATCGGAGGCGATGTCCGGCGACATCATGCGCACCAGGAGCGGGGCCGCCAGCACGCACAGTGCCGTGACGCCCGCCAGGGCGACCACGACCAGTGTGAGCAGGCGGTTGGCGTACGCCTCGCCACCGTCGTCGTCCTCCTTCATGGCCCGCACGAGTTGCGGCACGAAGACGGCGTTCAGCGCACCGCCGCCGACCAGGACGTAGATCATCGTGGGCAGGACGTTGGCGACCTGGTAGGAGTCGTTGAGCGTGCCGACACCGATCGCCGCAGCCATGACCAGAGTGCGGAGAAAACCCGTGATACGGGAGACGAACGTGCCCGCCGCCATCACGGCGCTGGACTTCACCAGGCCCGAAGAGCCCCCTGCTCGCTGCCGGTCCGAGCTCGGCTCGCCAGCACCAGGCGTGGCCGAGCTGCTCGACTCACGCTCATGGCGAGGCTCGGTCGCGCGCATGTCGGCAGCAGGTGAACGCAGTCGGACCGTGTCATCCGCCGCAAAGCCGGCCTCCGGCCCCCGGCCGTCGCTCTGGTCGTACGACGCCCTCATGCCTGCCCCACCCTGCCAGCCCCCAGCCCATCAACTGATCGCCATCGTTTCGACGGGACACTCTTTCACCTGGCCCCCGACGACCCAACATCTCGCCTGGTGAACGCAGCGTAGAGACCGTTTGACAGCTGGCGGGACAGCGAAGGGCCCGCCCTACCAGAAGCCGAACATGCAGCTCCTGGGCCGACGAACATCGGACCGCCGCCTCTCACTGCCCACCGGCCGATCGGGAGGACCCCTGACACCGCATGCGGCAAGATGGGCGCATGAGCGTAGTCAAGATCAACGTGTTGACCGTCCCCGCCGAGCAGCGGGAAACCCTGGAGAAGCGCTTCGCGTCCCGCGCCGGCACGGTGGACTCCTCGGACGGCTTCGAGTGGTTCGAGCTGCTGCGTCCGGTGGAGGGCACCGACCAGTACCTCGTCTACACCCGCTGGCGGGACGAGGAGTCCTTCCAGGCCTGGATGGAGGGCCCGATGAAGGCAGCGCACCAGGGTGGTGGCGCCGAGGGCGGTGAGCGGCCCAAGCCGGCCGCGTCCGGTTCCACGCTGTGGTCCTTCGAGGTGGTGCAGCAGGCGGGCCCGCGGAAGGCCTGACCGACACCGGTGGCGTCGCTTAAATCCGTTGCGTACCGGGCCGTTGCGGCCCCGACAATGGCGCCATGAGCGACGCCGCCGCCCTCCCCCTCCTCTGGTCCATCACCGCCGAGCCGGTCGCGTCATCGGAGGCCAGGGCGCTGTTGCGGGAGTACTACACCGAGGTCGCGGACCGCTGGCTCACCCTGTACGAGGGGCGCCGCTCGACATCCGAGGAGATCGACGAGGGGGTGGCGGAGTACCCCAGCGCCGATCTGACGCCGCCGCACGGCGTACTGCTGCTGGCCCGCCGCGATGACACGGTGGCCGGGTGCGCCGGGGTACGGCTGCTGGACGCCCGGACCGCGGAGCTCAAGCAGATGTTCGTCCGGGCCTCCATGCGCGGCCTGGGCGCTGCGAACGGCCTGCTCACCGCCGCCGAGACGGCCGCCGCCCGGCTGGGCGCCGAGCGTCTGCGACTGGACACCCGGTTGGACCTGGTGGAGGCCGTCGCCCTCTACCGGCGGCACGGCTTCGTCGAGATCGCGCCGTACCACGACGACCCCTACGCGGAGATCTTCTTCGAGAAGCGGCTGACCGGGGAGGTGCCGGTCCCGGCGCGGGAGTAGGAGTAGGACGAGGGGCCGGCGGGACGGCGGGTCACTGGGTCAGTGACACCGGTGGGTCAGGGACACCGGTGGGCCGGTGGGCCGGTGGGCCGGTGAGTCGGCGGGCCGGTGAGTCGGCGGGCCGGTGAGTCGGCGGGCCGGTGGGCCCGTCACGGGCCGGGCGCGCCCACCTCGCCCGGTGGCCGCGGCGTCCGCGGCGGGGTGCGCGAGACCGGCTGCCGGGCATCGCCGTCCTGGGGTTCCTCGGCGTCGGAGCCGCACAGCTCCGCCGACAGTTCCCGGACCAGATCGGTGAGGTCGGTGGGGCGGTCCGTGGTCCACCAGTCGCCCAGCATCTCGGCCAGCGACTCCTGGCGGGCGGCCGAGAGCCGGTCCGCGGCCTCCCGGCCACGGTCGGTGAGCAGGAGCAACAGCCCCTCACGGGCGCCCAGTCCGCGTTCCTCGATCTGGCGGACGCCCTCGGCGACCACGCCGAGCGGGACGGTGGTGCGTTCGGCGAGCAGCCCCGGTTCCACCGAGCCGTAGCGGTGGATGCGCAGGATCACCCAGCTGGCCGCGGGTTTGAGGTCCAGTCCGGCCCGGGCGGTGATCTTCTCGTAGATGTGCTTGCGGCCTTCCATGCTGCCGAGTTTGGACAGGGCACGGGCGCATTCGTCGCGCGAGGACCGCTCGACGGGGTTGGAGGAGAGCACCTCGCTGGTGTCGGGCGCGGTCACGCTGCTGCGCAGCGGCTCCTCCCGGAGGAACCAGGCCAGGACGAACGCCACCAGGACGATCGGGACCGCGTAGAGGAAGACGTCGGTGATGGAGGTGGAGTAGGCGTTGAGCACACCGGCCGCCTGGCCGGCCGGCAGCTGGGCGACGGTCCTGGGGTCCTCGGCGATCTTCGACGGGTCGACGCCGGGCGGCAGTTGCTGTCCGGCCAGCGCGTCCGCGATCCGCGGGCCGAGCCTGTTGGCGAAGAGCGTGCCGAAGATGGAGACGCCGAACGAGGCGCCGATGGAGCGGAAGAACGTGGCCCCGGAGGTCGCGACCCCCAGGTCCTGGTAGGCGACCGCGTTCTGCACGATGAGCACCAGCACCTGCATGACCAGGCCGAGCCCGAAGCCGAAGACGAAGAAGTAGGCGCTCATCTCACCGACGCTGCTGGCCGGTTCGAGCTGGTGCAGGAGCAGCAGGCCGATCGCCACCACGGCGGTCCCGGCGATCGGGAAGACCTTGTAGTGGCCGGTGCGGCTGACGATCTGCCCGGAGCCGGTGGAGGCCAGCAGCATGCCGAGCACCATCGGCAGCATGTGCACACCGGACATGGTCGGCGATACGCCCTGGACGACCTGGAGGAACGTCGGCAGGTACGTCATCGAGCCGAACATCGCGAAGCCGATGACGAAGCCGATGACGGCGGTGAGCATGAAGGTCCGCAGCCGGAACAGGCGCAGCGGGATGACGGGTTCCGCGGCCCGTCGCTCGATGAGCACGAACGCCCCGAGCAGCATGACGCCGAGCGCGCCGAAGCCGACGATCTGCCAGGAGCCCCAGGGGTAGGTGACCCCGCCGAGCGAGGTCATCAGGACGAAGCAGGCGGCGACCGCGGCGATCACGCCGGTGCCCAGGTAGTCGATCCGGTGCGGGGTGCGGTGGCGCGGGATGTGCAGCACGGCGGCGATGACGGCGAGCGCGACGACGCCGATCGGGAGGTTGATGTAGAACACCCAGCGCCAGCTGAGGTGGTCCACGAACAGCCCGCCCAGCAGCGGCCCGAGGACGCTCGTACCGCCGAAGACGGCGCCGAACAGGCCCTGGTACTTGCCGCGTTCGCGCGGCGGCACGATGTCGCCGACGATCGCCATCGAGAGCACGATCAGGCCGCCGCCGCCCAGTCCCTGGAGGGCGCGGAAGCCGATCAGTTCGCCCATGTTCCGGGCGATGCCGCAGAGCACCGAGCCGATCAGGAAGATCACGATGGCGGTCTGGAAGAGCTTCTTGCGGCCGTATTGGTCACCGAGCTTGCCCCACAGGGGCGTCGCGGCCGTCGAGGCCAGAAGGTAGGCGGTGACCACCCAGGAGAGGTGGTCCAGGCCGCCGAGGTCGCTGACGATCGTGGGCAGCGCGGTGGCGACGATGGTCTGGTCGAGCGCCGCTATCAGCATGCCGAGCAACAGCGCGCCGATCGCGACGAGGACCGTCCGCTGGGACCGGTCCTCGCCGGGGGTGGCAGGAGCGCTGGTGTCCTGCGCCATGTGCGTCTCCTCCTCCGTCTCCGTCTCCGTTTCCGTTTCCGGTGTACGGCCTTCTTGTCCGCGGCCTTCCCGGCGTAGCGACTGGCCCGGTCTCCGGATTCCGGCTTCTGGATTCCGAATTCCGGATGGGGTGGCCGGGCGTCTCCCGTCCCGCGGGCTTCCTTCCATCGTGGGCGGTTCGGCCGGATATGGCCCGCCGAGCGGTGATCGGCATCGGCGGTCGCACGGCGGACACCTGGGGTATGCCGGGCGGATGTCCGCGAGCGCCTGCGCGGACGGGCCGGGCGTCTGGATAATCGCTGCCGGTTCGAGGCCTCCAGGGAGGGGACCACTCGTGACGGCGTTACGGACATGCCCGCACTGCTTCGCCCCGGTCCGCAGCAACGGCCGGCCGAGTTGTCTGTGCGCGGCGGCCGATGCGGAGGACTTCGATCCGCTGCACATACGGCCGTACGTGTCACTGCCCGACGAGGACGAGGGCGACGGGGAGCGGAACCAGGGCCGTGGGGAGCCGAACCGGGCCGGCTCCGGGCACCCTGCCCGCGGCGACCGGCTGGACGAGATACCCGGGGTGGATGCGGCGGTGCACCGGGCGGACGACAGGGCACTTCGGACCGAGGACCCGCCGTCCGCCGCCGAGGCCCCGCCGCCTGTGACGGCCCGGGCGCGCCGCCGCGCGGGGCCGACGTCGAGGACCTTCAGCGCGGTCCCCGAGGAGCCGGCGTCCAGCACCGCCACCGAGGAGCCGACGGTCCGCTCCTCCGCCGCCGGCCACACCGCACCTGCACCGGCCCGTCGCCCCCGCGCGCTACCGGCCCTCCTGGCGACCGCCGGCGCCGCAGTGGCCGCCACCGCCGTCCTGATCGGCACCGACGCCCTGACCGGCGGCGAGCAGGACCGGGCGGCACCGCCCGACACCGGCACGGTCTCCCCCACCGCCGCCTTTCCGACCGGCGGCGACGCCTCCCCCACACCGAGCGGCAGCCCCTCCTCCCCCACCCCGGCCCGTAGCCCTTCCGGCGGTGCGACCGCCCTCGGCACTCCCGAGAGCACCGCGACGCTCTTCCGGAGCGCGGCACCGCACCCGCCCGCACCCACCCAGGCATCCGGCCGCGTGACGGACTCCCCTGATGACCAGCGCCCCAGCTCCGCACCCACCGGGCCGATCGTGCTGCGCGAGGGATCGAGCGGCCCGGAGGTGACCGAGTTGCAGGAGCGGCTGCGGCAGCTGGCCCTCTACCCGGGTGCGCCGAACGGCCAGTACGACGCGGCCGTACGGGACGCCGTGGCGCGCTATCAGCAGGCGTACGGGGTGACCGGCGATGCCGGCGGGGTCTACGGCACATCGACCCGGAGCTCCCTGGAGGCGCGCACCCAGGAGCCGTGACGATCCGCAGGCGGCAGGCCCCATCGGCGGCGGAGGACGGGGTGCCGACCGGACCCCGGTTGTCGGCACCCGGAAGAGTTTTGTATCGTGTAGGAACAAAGTGGTTCCGCCCGCACTCCCTGACCGGCGGGCGGAACCGCTTGTCCTTCTCCGCCCGGACGGCCCGTACCGTCCGTGAAGCGCCCAGGAGCCCCGCCGATGACGGCCACCACCACGCTCACCGCCCGCGCCCTGCTGCTGGACATGGACAGCACGATCGTCAACTCCGAAGCCGTCGTCGAGCGCTGCTGGCGCCGCTGGGCGGCCGAGCAGGGGCTGAATGGGGACGAGGTCCTCAAGGTCGTGCACGGCCGGCAGGGCTGGGCCACGATGGCCGCGCTGCTGCCGGACCGCCCGGTGGAGCTCAACATGGCGGACAACCGCCGGATGCTGGAGCAGGAGACCTCCGACACGGACGGCGTGGTGCCGGTCCCGGGCGCGCCCGCGTTCATGGCCGCCCTCGCCGGACTCCCGCACGCCCTGGTGACCTCGGCCGACGGCCCGCTCTCCGACGCCCGCATGGGTGCCGCCGGGCTGCCCATGCCCCCCGTGCGCATCACCGCGGAGTGCGTGAGCGCCAGCAAGCCCGACCCGGAGGGCTTCCTCAAGGGCGCCGCCGAACTGGGCTTCGCCCCCGAGGACTGCCTGGTCTTCGAGGACTCCGAAGTGGGCATAGAGGCGGGCCGGGCGGCCGGGATGCGGGTGATCGGCGTCGGCGAGCGCGCGGCGGCGTTCGCCCCGACGGCGCAGGTGCGCGACCTCACCCAGGTCCGCGTCGAGGCGCTGGCGGACGGCGTGATCGCCGTGCACATCGATGCCGCACCGTCCGAGATCGCCTGATCCCCCCGCACCTGACACCCGACCCGTGCGCCCCTCGGTCCCGGCAGGGGCGCCGCCCGCTCAGCCCGTCAGCGCCTCGTACAGGCTGAAGGCCGCCAGCAGGGCCATCACACCGGCCGCGACCTTGGTGATCAGCTTGAGCGGCACATGCTTCATGAGCGTGCGTCCGCCGAGGATGCCCAGGCCGGCGACGGCCCACAGGGCCAGTACGGCACCGACGCCCACCGAGATCGGGTCGCCGTAACGGGCCGCGAGGTTGGCGGTCATGATCTGGGTCAGATCGCCGAACTCGGCGACCAGGATCATCGTGAAACCGGCCCCGGCGACCTTCCAGAAGCTCTGGTCGGCGGGCTTCTTCACTTCTTCCTCGTCGTCGTCCTTCTTGAACAGCAGCACGGCGGCGCCCACCAGGAAGAGCACCCCGACCACGCCCTGCACCACCCGGTGCGGCAGCAGCGTCAGCACGCTGCCCGCGGCGATGGCGAGCGCGACGTGGACGAGGAAGGCCGCGGCGACGCCGACGAAGACGTACGAGGCGCGGTAGCGGGTGCCGAGCATCAGGCCGGCGAGGGCGGTCTTGTCGGGCAGTTCGGCGAGGAAGACGACGCCGAAGACGACGGCGGCGACGGTGGAACTGAACACGGGGTGGAATACCTCGATCGGTCGGGCCGCACCAAAGAGCCCGGGAAGAGGGGTCGCTTCGGCACGGCAGCGTCGAACACTGCGGCCGAAGGTCTCGCTGGCGCGGTACGTGTCCGTATCGCGCTCCGGGCGCCGGCTCACCGCGTCGAGGGCGACGGGTGGGCAGTATGTCGACGGTCCGGCAGAGAGCTACTCCCCTTCTGCTGCGGACTAGGGTACGCGGTGCAGCCGGCCCCGTGCGACCAGCTCCAGCACCACCGCGCACGCCGCCGCCTGCACCGCCAGCAGGGCGACCAGCACGAACAACTGCACGGCCCCCGCCTGGACGGGGGAAGCGCCGCCCAGCAGCATGCCGACGAACGCCCCGGGGAGTGTGACCAATCCCACGGTCCTGGTCTGGTCGAGCCCCGGCAGCAGCGCGTCCGAGGCGGCCGGGCGGGCGACCTCCATCCGTGCGTCGCGGTCCAGCAGGCCGAGCGCGAGGCCGGCCTCGAACTCCCCGCGCCGGGTCTCCAACTCGTCCAGCGCCCGTCGCCCGCCCAGCACGGTGGCGGTCAGCGCGCCGCCGATCAGGATGCCGGTGACCGGGATGAGGCTGAGGCCGCGCGGCGGCACCAGGCCGGTCGCCAGCAGCAGACCGACGACCGGTCCGACCCCGATTCCGATCGGCACGGCGGCCCACCACCAGGTGCGGTTCTGGGTGATCCGGCGCCCCGCGGTCCGCACCGCCACCGAGAACATCAGCAGCAGGAAGCAGAGCAGCCAGGGGAGGGCGTGCACCACCCAGCCGATCAGGTAGGAGACGGCGGCGAGTTGGGCCGCGGCGCGCAGCCCGGCGACGGCGATGGCCCGGGCGTGACCGAGGTGCGCCAGCGCGGCGACGGCCACGGCGGCGACCAGCAGGACGGCGAGAACCACCCCGAGGGTGGCGTTGACCGGCAGCAGCACGCGCTCACTCTAGGGCGCTGAACAGGGGCGCAGGCGTCGGCGCGGAGGTAATCGGAGTGGCGTTGTGCACTTGTGGCACCCCGTCGCCCCTTGATCTGACGTGATCATGTCGCCACCCTGTTACCTGGTGCCCACCCCATGGCAACCCCACTTCACCACCATGGGCCCGCACCGCACGTCAACTTCCCCCCACTTCAAGGGAGTTTCGATGACCGAGGTCATATCGAAGCGCATGCCAAAGGTCTACGCGCGTCGAGTGTCCATGGCCGCCGGTGCGGCCGCTGCGCTGGCCTGCACGCTGGTGCTCAGCGGCCAGACGGCGCAGGCGGCGCCGCCCGGCCCGCCGAGCGCGGCCACCGCCCGGACGTACCTCGCCGAGATCAAGGAGCAGCCCGAAGGCCCGCAGGACGGCTACAGCCGCGCCAAGTTCCCGCACTGGATCGACCAGGGCGACAACTGCAACACCCGTGAGGTGGTGCTCAAGCGCGACGGCAGCAACGTCCAGCAGGACGGCAGCTGTGCGGCCGTGAGCGGCACCTGGGTCTCGCCCTACGACGGTGCGACCTGGACCAAGGCGTCGGACCTCGACATCGACCACGTGGTACCGCTGTCGGAGGCCTGGAAGTCGGGCGCCGCGCAGTGGACCACCGCGCGACGTCAGGAGCTCGCCAACGACCTGACGCACTCCCAGCTGATCGCCGTCACCGACAACGTCAACCAGGAGAAGGGCGACAAGGACCCGGCCAAGTGGCTGCCGCCGAAGGCGTCGTACCACTGCGAGTACGCCCGGATGTGGGTGTGGGTCAAGCACGTGTACGGCATGACCGCGGACTCCGCGGAGAAGGCCGCGCTGAAGAAGATCCTGGACGGGTGCTGACGCCCGCCCCTCGCCACCAGGGCCGTCCGACCTGACCAGAAGGACGGCCCTGGTCCCGCGCGCCCGTCGGACGGGATCCCCCGCCCGACGGGCGCGCCTCCGTTCCACCCCGCCCCGCCCCGCCCCGCCCACCGATCCGGCCGGCCCGCCTCGGTTCCGGCCCGCCACCCTCGGTTCCGGCCCACCCGCCGTTCCGACCCGGCACCCTCGGTTCCGGCCCATCCGCGGTTCCGAACGCCCGCCCGCCCGGTTGTGCTCCTATCCTCTCCTCCACGACGAGGGGAGACGCCGATGGCCGAACTGCGCTTGGGGCCGCTGCTGCGGTACGTCGACGCGAACAGCGCGACGGTGTGGGTGGAGACCGATCGTCCCTGCGAGGTGCGGATCAGCTGCGCGGACGGGGCGGGCGGCGCGGAGCGCACCTGGCAGGTGGCCGGGCACCACTACGCGCTGGTCCCGGTGACCGGCCTGACCCCGGGCAGCGAGACGCCCTACCAGGTCCTGCTGAACGAGCCGGGAGCACCTCCCGGCGGCAGCGGGGAGAGGGTCTGGCCGCTGCCCGACGGGCGCTTCCCGGTGAGCACCATCCGTACCCTGCCGGCCTCCGGGGACGATCTGCTGAGCATCGCCTTCGGCTCCTGCCGCTGGTCCGCGCCGCCCGCGAAGGCCGCCCACGACCCGATCGGCCCGGACGCGCTGGACACCCTCGCCGCCGCGCTGGCCGCCGAGCCCGACCGCCAACGCCCGGACGTCCTGCTGCTGTTGGGCGACCAGGTCTACGCCGACCAGACCTCCGAGGCGACCGCGCGGGCGCTGGCCGACCGCCGCGACCTCACCGAACCACCGTGGAAGCAGGTCGCCGACTACGAGGAGTACACCCACCTCTACCACGAGTCCTGGCTCGACCCGGAGGTCCGCTGGCTGCTGTCCACGGTCCCCAGCTGCATGATCTTCGACGACCACGACGTGATCGACGACTGGAACACCTCCGCGGCCTGGCTCGCCCGGATGCGGACGACGTCCTGGTGGCACGAGCGGATAGTGGGCGGCCTGATGTCGTACTGGGTCCACCAGCACCTGGGGAACCTCTCCCCCGCCGAACTGGCCGTCGACGAGCTGTACACCCGGGTGCGCGCGGCCGCCGACGGCACGGACCTGGTGCGGGACTTCGCCGTCCGGGCGGATGCCGACCCGGCGGCCACCCGCTGGAGCTACCGCCGCGACCTCGGCCGGGTGCGCCTGGTCATGATCGACACCCGTGCCTCCCGCGTCCTGGAGGAGGGCGGCCGCGCCATGCTCGACAAGGCCGAGGGCGAATGGCTGCGGCAGGCGGTACTGGACGGGCGCAGGGACTACGACCACCTGCTGCTGGGCAGTTCGCTGCCCTGGCTGATGCCGCACCTCATCCACGCCGCGGAGGGCTGGAACGCCGCGCTGTGCGCCGGCGAACGCGGCCCCCGCTGGGCCCGTGCCGGCGAACTCCTGCGCCAGCGCGCCGACTTGGAACACTGGCCGGCCTTCCCCGAGTCGTTCGCCGCGCTCACCGAGCTGATCGCCGAGGCCGGCTCCGGCCCGCACGCCCCGGCGACGGTCTGTGTGCTCTCCGGCGACGTGCACCACGCGTATGTGGCGGAGCCGCACTGGCGCGACGCCGGGCGGCCACCCACCAGCCGGGTGCTGCAACTGACCTGCTCCCCCGTCCACAACGGCATTCCCGGTGCGCTGCGAGCCGGCTTCCGGTTCGGCTGGAGCCGGTCCGGGCGCCTGTTGGGGAAGCTGCTGGCGCGGCACGGGCGGGTCGGCCGGCCGCCGGTGACGTGGCGGCGGACCGGCGGTCCGTGGTTCGGCAACCAGTTGATGACGCTGACGCTGACGGGTCGTACCGCGCGGATCGCCCTGGATCAGGCCCACCGGGCGAAGCGGAGCGGAGGTGCCCGTTTGGTGACGGTGTGGCGCGATGAGGTCGCCGGTGCGCGCGTTGCCGGGGATACGGAAGGTGCGGTCCGTTCTGCCCGTGGCACCGACCGGGCGAAGAGCGGATGAGGCGGACGATTCACCGCTCTTGACGACGTGCCGGGTCGCCCGCCCCGGGCCGTGCGACCCGCAAGATGTGGCGTATTTCTTTGCCCACCCGGGTGCTGTGCGGGTGGGTCGGGCGGTGATGATGGGGCGCACCTTTGCTCGTCGCCCGCACTCTCGGGCGGCCGCGCCCGCGCGCCGGCCGCCCGCCGCCCCAGGGAGAGCCCGTCTTGGCCGCCGACCACATCGCCGACCGCCACCGCCACCCCGCGCTCGCCCTCGCCATCGTCGGCGCCGGGCCGCGCGGGACGAGCGTGCTGGAGCGGATCTGCGCCTCGGCCGCCGAACTGGCCCCGGGTGTCCGGCTGACCGTCCACGTCATCGATCCCGCCCCGCCCGGCGCCGGCCAGGTGTGGCGCACCGCCCAGCCGCCCGAACTGCTGATGAACACGGTGGCGTCGCAGGTCACGCTGTTCACGGACGAGAGCGTCGAGTGCGCCGGCCCGATACGGACCGGACCGAGCCTGTACGCCTGGGAGGGGTGCGAGGTCGGCCCGGACGAGTATCCGGGGCGTGCGCTGTACGGCCGCTATCTGGAGTGGGTCTTCCGCCACACGGTGCGCACCGCCCCCGACGAGGTGACCGTCGTCCCGCACACCGCCCGCGCGGTGCGGCTGGCCGAGTCCCCCGACGGCACCCAGACGCTCACCCTCGACGACGGCCGGGAGCTGGGCGGGTTGGGCGCGGTGATCCTCGCCCAGGGCCATCTGCCGACCGTTCCGGACCCCGAGCAGCAGCGCCTGGCCGCCTACGCCACCGCTCACGGGCTGCGCCATCTGGCGCCCGCCAACCCCGCCGACCTCACCGCGGACCTGGCGGCGCTGGCCCCGGGCAGCGCGGTGCTGCTGCGCGGCCTGGGCCTGAACTTCTTCGACCACATGGCGCTGCTCACCACGGGCCGCGGCGGACGGTTCCTGCGCGACGGGGACGGGGCGCTGAGGTACCGGCCGTCCGGGCTCGAACCCCGGCTGTACGCGGGTTCCCGGCGCGGTATCCCGTACCACGCGCGCGGTGACAACGCGAAGGGCGCGCACGGCCGCCATCTGCCGCTGTTGCTGACCCCGGACGTGATCGCCGGCTTCCGCAAGCGCGCCGAGTCCGGCGACCTGCCCGACTTCCTGACGGAGGTCTGGCCCCTGGTGGCCAAGGAGGTCGAGACGGTCTATTACGAGGCGCTGCTGGCGCGGCGGGATACGGAGGGGGCATCCAGCGGGCCGGCGGGCGGTCCTCCTTCGGACGGTCCGTCGGGCGGTCCGTCGGGCCGCGTGCCGCGCGGGCGCTTCCGGGAGCGCTTCCTGGGCAGCGCGCACCGAAGTCCCGAAGAGGCCGCGGCTCTCGACGCCTTCGGCATCGCGCCGGCCGAACGCTGGGACTGGGAGCGCGTCTCCCGGCCGCACGCGGGACGGTCGTTCGCCGACCGCGCCGCGTTCCGGGAGTGGTTGCTGGACCATCTGCACCAGGACGTCGACCACGCCCGGCAGAACAACGTCTCCGGCCCGCTCAAGGCCGCCCTCGACGTGCTGCGGGACCTGCGCAACGAGCTGCGGCAGATCGTCGACCACGGCGGGTTGGCCGGGGTGTCCCGCCGCGACCACCTGGACCGCTGGTACACCCCGCTCAACGCCTTTCTGTCGATCGGGCCGCCACGGAGCCGGATAGCGGAGATGACGGCGCTCATCGAGGCGGGGGTGCTGGAGGTGGTCGGCCCCCGGATGACCGTCCGGCCCGGTGCCGCCGACGGTCACGGACCCGGCTTCACGGCGAGTTCTCCGGACGTTCCCGGTTCGGAGGTGACGGCCACGGCACTCATCGAGGCCCGGCTGCCGGAGCCGGATCTGCGGCGTACCGGTGACGAGCTGCTCGCCGGTCTGCTGGCCGACGGCGGTTGCCGTCCGCACATCGTGGACGGCTACGAGACCGGGGGGCTCGATGTGTCGCCGAGTCCGTACCGCCTCGTCGAGGCCGACGGGCGGCACCATCCGCGGCGGTTCGCGATCGGGGTGCCGACGGAGGGCGTGCACTGGGTGACGGCGGCGGGGGCGCGCCCCGGGGTGGGGTCGGTCACGCTCGCCGACACGGATGCCGTGGCGCGGGCGGCGCTGCGGGCCACGGTCGGGGGCCGCGGGAGGACCGCGGTCGGGGGCGCCGAGAGGGCCGCGGCCGGGGGCAAGAGGACGGCCGCGGTCGGGGGCGAGAGGACGGGTGCGGTCGGGGGCGACGGGACGGGTGCGGGACGGGCCGATTCGGACCAAAGGCCCCAAATGACCAAAGCTTGAACTTGCAAGTATTGTTAGGCGTCCCTAACCTGTTCCTCCGCGGTTCCCTCCGTCCCCAGAAGCCGTAGGAGTCCCCACATGTCCGCACCGCTCACTTCCTTCACCCAGAGGGCGACCCCGCACGCGCTCGCCCTCTTCCGCGTCGTCATCGGCCTGCTCTTCGCCTCCCACGGCGCGTCGTCGCTCTTCGGCGTCCTCGGCGGCGCCATGGGCCAGGGCGGCACCATCCCCACCGGCAGCTGGCCGGGCTGGTACGCGGCGGTGATCCAGCTGGCCGGCGGCATCCTCGTCATACTGGGCCTGGGCACCCGCGCCGCGGCGCTCGTCAGCTCCGGCTCGATGGCGTACGCCTACTTCTCCGTCCACCAGGGCACCGCGCTGTGGCCCATCCAGAACGGTGGCGAGGCCTCCGCGATGTTCTGCTGGGCCTTCCTGCTGATCTTCTTCACCGGCCCCGGCGCCTGGGCGCTGGACCGCGTCTTCTTCGGCAGCGACGAGCCGGCGGCGGCCCCGGCCGCCCAGCGCGAGCCCTCCGCCGCCTGAGACGGCGCCCCCGAGGCACCTTCAGCCCGGTAGCGGTTCCCCGGTCCTCCGGGGTCCCGTGCACGCCACGGCCCGTACGGCGCAGCCGCCGCACGGGCCGTGGCGTGTTCGTCGACCCCCGCCCCGTCACCCCCGAAAGCCAGGCGTACGCTGTATGGCTGAAAGGGCCGCCCCTGCCGCACCGAGCGACGTCGCGGCGGGGTTCGGACCGGGAGAAGGACGTTGTTGGAAGACCTGGGGCCGCTCACCGGCACCCCCTGGGTGTACGTGATCGTCAGCATCTCGATCGTTCTCGACGTGTTCGTCCCGATCCTGCCCAGTGGCGTCCTGGTGATCGCCGCGGCCACGACGGCCGCCGGGTCCGGCACCGCGGCCGACACGGTCGGCGACGTCGCCTCGTCGGTGCACGGCGGCTCCCACGTGGCCGAGGTGTTCTCCCTGGCACTGTGCGCGGCCACCGCCTCGGTGCTGGGCGACATGGTCGCCTACCGGCTCGCCTGGCGCGGCGGAGACCGCTTCGACCGGGCGATCGGCCGCTCCCGACGGCTGGCGGCGGCACAGCAACGACTCGGCGCGGCGCTGACCCGCGGTGGTGGCGGCATCGTCGTCCTGGCCCGCTTCGCCCCCGCCGGGCGCTCCGTGGTCAGCCTGGGCGCCGGCGTGGCACACCGCACGGTCCGCGAGTTCCTGCCCTGGTCCGCGCTGGCCGGCTTGGCGTGGGCCGCGTACAGCGTGAGCCTCGGCTACTTCGGCGGGCACTGGCTCGGCACGAGCTGGGTGAGCCCCGCCCTCTCGGTCGTCGCGCTCGTCGCCGCCGGCTCCGCCGCGGCCTTCCTCATCCGCCGGCCGGAGCGGCGCACGGCGCACTGAGCCGGCCGCCGGGCGGAAATCCCGTGGCCGATTGTCAGACCCGGCTGCGACGATGAAGGACATGAGCAGTACGCACGACACCGACGGCACGCACGGCGCCGACGGCACGCCCGACGCCGGCAGTAGAGGCGGCACGGGTAGCGCGGGCGCCGGTGCCCCGGTCGACCGGGGCACCGGCGTCACCGCCTGGCTTCCCCGCCCCGAGACCACCGCGGACATACCGGCCGTCCGCCGGATCAACCTCGCCGCCTTCGAGACGGCCGAGGAGGCCGATCTCGTCGATGCGCTGCGCCGCGACCCGGCGGCCTGGCTGCCCGGACTGTCGTACGTCGTCGACGCCCCGGACGGCACCCCGGCCGCCCACACCCTGCTGACGCGCTGTCATATCGACCAGGTACCCGCCGTGGCACTCGCCCCGTGCGCGGTACTGCCCGCGTACCAGCGGCGCGGTGCGGGCGGTGCGGCGATCCGAGCACTGCTGGAGGCGGCGCGGGCGGCCGGTGAGCGGACCGCGATCGTGCTCGGCCATCCGCCGTACTACCCGCGCTTCGGCTTCGCACCGGCCACCACCCGCTTCGGCATCCTGCCGCCCCAGCCCTGGCCGGACGAGGCGTTCATGGCGCTGTCCCTGGACGGCTCCACACCCCCGCGCGGCACGGTGCGCTACGCCGGAGCCTTCGGCATCGACTGACCGGGCCGGCGGACGGCCGCGGTGGCGCGGCAGCCGCCGCGCCACCGCGCCACCGCGATGCCTCGTGCCCGGACGATGCGGAGTACAGTCGATCGTCAACATCACCCCCGCTCACCGCCTCCGCGAGCGCCACCACGCTCCGCCGGCAGGCCGGGTTCCGCACCGCAGCGACGCCCCAGGGGACGGGCCCGCACCACACACACGAGGCACACTTCGGTGAACGCACCACCGGTCGTCGAATGGACCGAGGCCGACCGGCCCCGCTCCGCCCGTTGGCGTTCCGAGAACGGCTCCCCGCCACCCCGCCGGATCGTCATCGCCGACGACCGGACACGGGCCGACGATGCGTACAAGCTCGCCTGCGAGGGCACCGCGCTTTTGTGGCGCGGCGACTTCCACAACGCCCGCCAGCTGCTGACCGCGATGGCTCGCCGCATCGACCGCCGTCCCCGCAAGGCGCTGCCCGCCGACGTCACCCAGGCGTTCCACCGGCACCGCGCCGCCCAGAACCACCGCGCCCGCATCCTGGGCATGTTGCTGGTCCCGCTCGACGCGAGCTACGGCGTGCCGCTGCACCGAGCCCCTGACGTCCGCGAGGCCTGCACCCGTGCCTACGGCCCCGCGCAACCCGCACCTGCGGAGGCCGCCGACCCGGCGGAGCAGTCGGCCCCGGCCGCCACCCTCGTCTCGCTGCGCGAACTGCTCGCCCTCGTCGGCGCCAACGAGTGGCGCAAGAAGGGCGTGGAGATCCCGGCGCTCGGCGGCGACCGGATCCACCCGCACTACGGGGTCTTCTCTCCGGCCCGCGGCGAGTACGTCGACCTGGTCGCGCAGGCACCGCTGCCCTCGCAGGAGCTGGCGTTCGACATCGGCACCGGGACCGGCGTCCTCGCCTCGGTGCTGGCCCGCCGCGGCGTTCGCCGAGTCGTGGCCACCGACCAGGACCCGCGCGCACTGGCCTGCGCCCGCGAGAACACCGAACGACTGGGGGTGGCCGACCAGGTGGAGGTGGTCGAGGCCGATCTCTTCCCGGCCGGACGCGCCCCCCTGGTCGTCTGCAACCCCCCGTGGGTGCCCGCGAAACCGACCTCCCCGGTGGAGCACGCGGTGTACGACCCGGGAAACCGCATGCTGTACGGCTTCCTGGACGGCCTCGCGGACCATCTGACCCCGGCTGGCGAGGGCTGGCTGATCCTCTCCGACCTGGCAGAGCATCTCGGGCTGCGCCCGCACGCCGAACTGCTGGACGCCTTCGCCGACGCCGGTCTCACGGTCCTGGGCCGACTCGACATCACCCCGCGCCATCCCCGCGCCCGGGACACCTCCGACCCGCTGCACGTGGCCCGCGCCGCCGAGGTCACGTCACTGTGGCGGCTGGGGACCACGGACTGAGTACACACCCGCAGGAGCATCGCGGCCCGAGGCCATACGCCTCCTAATGCCGCGTCAGGCAACGTTCGCCCTGTCGGTGGGGATGGTTACCCTCGGACCGATCAACCGTGTGACATAAGCAGGAGGTTGCAGCCCTGATGACTGTGTCGTTTCGTGACTCGATGCTGGAGCTGTTGTCGGCGGCAGGTCCGGATCCGGACCACGCGGAGGCGATGATGCTCTACGGTCGGCTGGTCGGAACGTGGAAGATCAGCAACCGGTACCGGTTTGGTGATGGTCAGTGGCGCACAGCAGTGGGCGAGTGGCGTTTCGGCTGGGCCCTGGGTGGGAGGGTGGTGCAGGATGTGCTCTTCTGCCCGGAGTTCCACGACCGGTACCCTGGCACCACCATCCGTATGTACGACGTCACGACCGGGCTGTGGCAGATTACGTGGATCTCACCGAAGCTTCCTTCGTACTTCTCCCAGGTCGGTCGGCCTGACGGCGCCGGTGGGATGATCCAGGAGGGCACCGACTCCCAGGGCAGGCGCTCGCGGTGGACGTTCACGGAGGTCACGCCGACCTCTTTCCACTGGCAAGGGTTCAGCGCCGCCCCTGATGGCGAGTTCGAGTTGTTTCAGGAGATGCACGCGACACGCCGATAGTGCGGCATCCGCCGCGCAGGTGGCGTGGTCTCGGCAGGCCGCCCTGATGGCAGAACGAGTACGCGTCCGTGAGATCGATGACGACGAGGGGCAGCGCCTGCTGCGGATCGTCCGCAGCGGCACTGGGCAGTGGTGACCTGGCGGCGAGCCCAGATGGTGCTGCTGTCCGCGCAGGGCATGCCCGTGGCGAAGATCGCCGAGGTGACGTTCACCCGTGCGGACCGGGTCCGGGATGTGATCCATAACTTCAACGCGGACGGGTTCGAGGCGCTCTACCCGAAGTACAAGGGCGGCCGGCCGAGAACGTTCACGCTGCCCGAGCGGCGCGAGATCAAGAAGATCGCCAAGTCCAGGCAGGCCGAGCACGGCCTGCCGTTCTCGACCTGGAGCCTGGCCAAACTGGCCGACTTCCTGGTCGCCGAGGGGGTGGTCGACGACATCAGCCACGAGGGCCTGCGCAGCCTGCTCCGCGAGGAGGGAGTCTCGTTTCCACGCATAAAGACCTGGAAGACCTCCCGCGCCCCCGACTACGCGGCCAAGAAGGCCCGCATCGAGCACCTCTACGCGATCGCTGACAGCGAGGTCATAGCCGAGGACGGCGAGCCCGAAGTCGTCTTCTGCCTGGACGAGTTCGGGCCGCTCAACCTCCAGCCCCACCCCGGCCGGCAATGGGCCGAGCGCGGCGGCAGGCACAAGGACCCAGGCCGCGAGCCCAGGCCCCGACGCCGGGCGCTCTACACCCCGACCAACAGCTCCTGGCTCAACCGCATCGAAGCCCAGTTCGCCGCCCTGCGCTACTTCGCCCTCAACGGCACCGACCACGCCAGCCACAACGAGCAGGGCAGCATGATCCGCCGCTACATCATCTGGCGGAACAAGCACGCCGCCGACGAACGGCTACGCGAGGTCGTCGTCAGGGCGACCGTTGCCTGACGCGGCACTAGGCCATACACCTCTAGGGGCGCAGCCCCGCACACGCATTGCGGACGTAGCGCCGCCAGTCACCGGCGTCGTGCCGGATGACCGCCGCCAGCCCGCACACGATCATCACCACATCACCGACCTCGACGTCCTCCCGCACCGTGCCCTCCTCCTTGGCACGGGCGAGGAGTTGACCCGCGACCGTCTCGGCCTGTGCCCGCCCCTCCCCGGTCGGCTCGGAGGAACCGAACGCCGCCTCGATCGACGCGGACAGCCCGCGTTCGGCGTCGAGCACCTCCCCGATGTGCTCGACGTAGGCGGCCAGCCCCTCGGCGGCTCCGGTGCGCGGCAGACAGTGACTGCGCCCGAACTCCACGAGCTCCGCCTGCCGTTGCTCCCCCACGGCGGCGATCAGGGCCGCCCGGCTGGGGAAGTGCCGGTAGACCGTACCGATGCCCACCCCCGCGGCCCGGGCGACCTCGGGCATCTGCGCCTCGTCGCCGCGCGCACGGAACACCTCCCGCGCGGCGTCCAGGACACGGGTCCGGTTGCGCTCGGCGTCGGCGCGCGGCCTGCGCTGGGGGGCGGGAGGGGTCGAAGAGGGTGCCACAGCGCCGATGCTACTGCTACGCTCCACAAGCGGAATCGGATTCCGATTCCGCTTGTGGATTCCGCTTGAAATTCCTTTCAGCTCCACCGGCAAGCCCTGCACCAGACCACCAAGCACTCCCGCAACACCGACAAGTCCCGCACCACCCGAGAGGTCCCGCACCATCCGAGAAGCCCGGAGAGGATCAGCGATCACCATGCCCAAGGAGCGTTTCCTCGTACTACAGCCCGGCGAACGGCGGCCGGGGCGCGTCCCCCTGGCGCCCGGCCAGGACGTCAAGGCGCGCACCACCGACACCGAAGGCCGGCTCGCCATCCTGGAGAACCGACTCGACATCGATGTCCCGCTACACGTCCACCACCACGCCGATGAATTCGTCTATGTCCTCGAAGGCGAGATGGAGGTCGACTTCGACGGCACCACCCACCGCCTGACCGCCGGCATGTGCGCCCTGCTGCCGCACGGCGTCCCGCACGCCATGCGCAACGCCTCCCAGCCGCCCGCCCGCTGCCTACAGGTCTCGTCACCCGGCGGCTGGGACGCTTTCATGGAGGACGTGTTCGAGGCCGGCCCGGTCGCGATGAAGGACGGCCACCCCGATCTCGACCACCTCAACGGGATCGGCGCGAAGTACGGCATGGAGTACTACGTCTGACCCCGGGGCCGGCACACCACCGGCCGGCCGGCTCGACCCGCGATCGGGCACGATGGACGCACCATGGATCCCCGGCACCTCCTCTCCCGCGCCCATCGGCTGGCCGCCACCGCGACCCCGACCCGGCGCCGGCTGCTCGGCATCACCGGGCCGCCCGGCGCCGGAAAGTCCACCCTCGCCGCCCACCTGGTGGCCGAGCTGGCCGGCCGGGCGACGCTCGTCCCGATGGACGGTTTCCACCTCGCAGAGGCCGAGTTGCGCCGCCTCGGCCGGGCGGACCGCAAGGGCGCGCCCGACACCTTCGATCCCGCCGGCTACGCGGCGCTACTGGCGCGCCTGCGCTCGCCGGAGCCGGACACCGCCGTCTACGCCCCGACCTTCGACCGCCGCATCGAGGAGCCGGTCGCCGGCAGCATCCCGGTGGCACCGCATGTCCCGCTCGTCGTCACCGAAGGCAACTACCTCCTCCTCGACTCGGCTCCCTGGTCACGGATCCGCGGACTGCTCGACGAGGTCTGGTACGTGGACCTGGACGCTCCCGAGCGGGTCCGCCGGCTGGTCGACCGGCATGTGCGCTTCGGACGCCCGCGTGCCGAGGCCGAGCGATTCGTCCTCACCTCGGACGAGGCCAACGCCCGCGTCGTGGCGGCCACCCGCGACCGCGCCGACCTGGTCATCACCTTCTCCCCCGAAGCGGCTCCACGTCCGACGGAAGGGTGACCACTCAGAGCGACCACCCCCTTCCCAAATGACATCAGTGATGCCATCATGACATCATGAGTGTCAACGCGGAGGATGCCGGACGGAACGGAGGGAGGGGCGCCGGAGACCCGACGCCCACCCCCACCGAAGAACACACACCCACCGAAGAACCCAGGCCGCCCGAAGAACCGAGGCCCGCCGAAGAACCCACACCTGCCGCGGAGTTGCTGTACGGCGTCATCCGCCGCCTGTGGCCACTGCACCGCACGGTCGTCCGCGCAGTGGAGCGCGAGCTCCAGGCCACCGGCATGACCGCCGGCGAACACGCCCTGCTGGATGCACTGCGTACCGAAGGCCCGCGAACGGTCCCGCAGTTGGCGCGCTCGATGGACCTCGACAGACAGCCGGTGCAGCGTTGGGTGAACCACGCCGCGGAGCTGGACCTGGTCGTCACGGCCCCGAATCCCGCCCACCGCCGCTCGCCCCTGATCGAGCTCACCGCCCAAGGCGCGGAGGCGATACGCGGCATCCAGGAGTTCGAGGTGACGGAGCTGCGGCAGCGCCTGGCAGATCTGTCCACCGAGGACGTCCGCACCGCACTGCACGTACTCGACCGACTCGGCGAGGAGTTCCGGCACCTGGCGAACGGTGCGCGCATGTCGCCAAGCGAAACCGGCACTGACCACACTCCCGACAATCGCGATAGAAAAGACAGAAACCCCACTGACACCACCGGCGCTGCTGACCCCGCTCGCGCCCCCGGCAAAGGACGGTCCGGAGAATGACCCCGCCCATCACGGCCTGGTCCGAGATCGACAACGGCATCGTGCCGATCGACGACGGCGAGCTCTTCTACGAGACGGCGGGCTCGGGCCCCGCCGTGGTCCTGCTGCACGGCGGCATGCTCGACCAGCACATGTGGGACGAGCAGTTCTCCTGGTTGGTGAACTCCGGCCTCCGCGCGATCCGCTACGACTCCCGGGGCCACGGCCTGTCCTCCACGGTGGCCGGCGACTACGCCAACCACGACGACCTGTGCACCCTGCTGGACGCGCTGGACGTCCCCCACGCCGTCCTCATCGGGCTCTCCCACGGTGCACGGGTCGCACTCGACACCGCGATAGCCCACCCCGACCGGGTAACCGCCCTCGCGCTGGCCTCCCCCGGGATCAGCGGCCGTCCCTTCACCGACCCCTTCGTCCTGGAGCACATCGGGGAGCAGGTGGCGGCGATCGGCGCCCCGGACGGCGCGGAGCGCTACGTCGAGCACTTCCTACGGATGTGGGTGGACGGCCCGCACCGCGAACCGTCCGCCGTCCACCCCGGGTTCCGCGAGCGGATGCGCGCCTCGGCCGCGGCCAACGTCGAGGTGCATGCCGATGGCGTGGGCGCCGGGATGCCCCTGGAAGTCGGCGCGGCGGACCGCCTGGGCGAGATCGGGGTACCGACGGTGGTGTTCGACGGCGACCTCGACAGCTCGGACATCTCGGCCAACGCCCATGCAATAGCGCTCACGGTCCCCGGGGCCCGAAGAGTCCGCATACCGGGCGCCGCCCACATGGTCAACCTGGAGAACACCACGCTCTTCGACCACGAACTCCACGCATTCCTCTCCTCCTTGCACTGCTGACGCCTCCTCGCACTGCTGACGTCTCCTTGCCCTACTGACGCCGTTGACCGCCCTCCTTGGCCCGCCGGTGCCCGTGGCCACCGTCCACGACCTGGCTCTCTTCCGACCGGCCCGGCCGTGCACCACGGACGAACGGCGCCCGCCCGTCCCCTCCCGGTGAGCAGTTAGAGTGACCGGGCCGTGGTGTTCGGGAAGACCGGTGACGGACCTAGTGGTCCCAGTCCGGAGCGGCCCTCGCCACTGTGATCGGGGAGTTTCCAGCCCTTTCCGTATGCGCACGGCGCGCGTACGGCGCCACTGACCGCAGCCTGCGGCCGGGAAGGCGGGGGTGGGCGCGAGCGTCAGCGAACCCGTAAGCCAGGAGACCGGCCACGGCATCTCACGAACTGATCCACGAGGTGCTGGAGCGTGACCGGATGGCCCTGTCCACCGATACCCCGAACCCGACCACCCCTGTCGCCGTCGCGTTCCGCTGGCGCCGGCAGGACACCGTCCGTACCGCGGGCCTGATGGCCGTCATAGCCGGGCTGCACGTCGTCGCCTTCGGCGTGCTGTTCCTGCTCGTGGTCCCCCACCACTACTCCGTCGGCAGCCAGGTCTTCGGCGTCGGGCTCGGCATCACCGCCTACACCCTCGGCATGCGCCACGCCTTCGACGCCGACCACATCGCCGCGATCGACAACACCACCCGCAAGCTGATGGCCGACGGCAAGCGGCCGATCTCGGTGGGCTTCTGGTTCGCGCTGGGGCATTCGAGCGTGGTGGTTGTCCTCGCCGCGCTGATCGCCGGCGGTACCCGACTGGCCGGGACGCTGATGAACAACAGCACCCGCACCCACCAGCTGCTCGGCGTCATCGGCACCACCGTATCCGGCTCGTTCCTCTATCTGATCGCCGCGCTCAACCTGGTGGCGCTCATCGGCATCCTGCGGGTCTTCCGGGCAATGCGCGCGGGCCGATACGACGAGGCCGAGCTGGAAACGCACCTGGACTCACGCGGCTTCATGAACCGCTTCCTGGGCCGCTTCACCAAGTCCATCACCCGCCCCGGCCAGATGTTCCCGCTCGGCTTCCTCTTCGGACTCGGCTTCGACACCGCCAGCGAGGTGACGCTGATGGTGATGGCCGGCAGCGGCGCCGCGGCCGGCCTGCCCTGGTACGCGGTGCTGTGCCTGCCGCTGCTGTTCGCCGCCGGAATGAGCCTGTTCGACACCCTCGACGGCACGTTCATGAACTTCGCCTACCAGTGGGCGTTCTCCAACCCGGTGCGCAAGGTCTACTACAACCTCACCATCACCGGCCTGTCGATCGCCGTCGCCTTCTTCATCGGCACGATCGAGCTGGTGACCGTCCTCCACGACAAGCTCGCCCTCAACGACCCGCTGACCGGCTGGATCTCCGGCCTCAACCTCGACAACGTCGGCTTCATCATCGTCGGCCTGTTCGTGGTGGTCTGGGCCGCGGCACTGGCGTACTGGCGGGTGGCCGGAGTCGAGCAGCGCTGGGCGGTACGGGCCGAGCGGGCGAAGCCGGCTGCACATGGTGAGCCGGTACCGCAGGAGCACCCGGCAGCTGGGGCGACGCCGGACGCCTGAGGCCGACCGACCTCAGGTGGCCGAGCCGGCCGCGGCGCCCGTCACCAGGTCCGGGCCCCAGCGCTGCAACGCCACCGCCAGATCGAGCGGTCGCAGCCGGTCCGCCTCGTCGGGCCCCGGCCAGTCCTCCCGCGGGACCCGCCACATCACCTCGAACTCATTGCCGTCCGGGTCCCTGGCGTACAGGGACTTGGACACCAGGTGATCGCTGGAGCCGACGAGAGCCCCGCGCTCGGCGAGCTGCGCCTCGGCCGCGGCGAGCTCGCCGAGCGTGCCGACCTCCCAGGCCAGGTGGTAGAGCCCGACCCGCCCGGCCTCGGGCCCAGGCGCGTGCGACCCCACCGCGAACAGCCCCAGATCGTGATCGTTGAGCGAACCAGGCGCGCTGAGGAACGCGGCCCGCCCCGGTATCTCGACGTCCACCGTGAGCCCCAGAGCCTCGGTGTAGAACGCAACGGACCGCGCCAATTCGCGGACGTACAGCACCGCATGGTTGAGCCGTCGTACGGCCATGAATCCACTCCCTTATCGACTACCGCGACACCATCCGTGGCGCCACGCTCCTGACCTGCCTGCCGCTCCCGGCCCTGTCGCTCCCCCTCGCACTCCCCAGCACTCCTGCTCCCCAGCACTCCTGCTCCCCGGCGCTCTTGCTCTCCAGCTCTCCTGCTCCCTGCCCGGGGTCTCACGTCCGGACCAGCAACACCCCGCCGGCCATCACCGCGGCAAGCAGCAACGCGGCCACGCCGTACGCCAGCCGGTGCGCACGCAGACCGGGCAGGATGCGGTCGACGGCGTAACGCCCGGGGCCGGTCAGCGCCAGGGCCGCCGCACCGGCGGCGAGCAGCAGTTCGTACTCCACGCCCTTGGGTGCGAAGAATCCGCCGCCCCACTTCACGGCGAGCGCATTGATCATCGTGCCGACGACCGCCGCAGCGGCGAGCGGCGTCAGCAGCCCGACCACGAGCCCGAGCCCGCCGAGCGCCTCGCTCACACCGGCGACGACGGCCATGGCGCGGCCCGACGGGTACCCGCTCATCGTGAAGAACTGCCCGGTCCCGTCCAGCCCCGGCCCGCCGAACCAGCCGAACAGCTTCTGGGCGCCATGGGCCGCCATGGTCAGCCCGAGCACGAGCCGCAGCAGGAGCAGCCCGGTGTCATATCCGTGCAGAGCAGGCACAGGGCGCACCGAACCGCCGCCGCGCACGGACTCAAGGGTGCCGAGAGAGGACGTCATCAAGGACCTTTCCTGCCATCACTGACCAGCCGCCGCACCAGAACCGGCACACCGCCCGCCCCCGCCGAACCATTTACTTGAAGATTTACTTGAAACTTCAAGTCCGCGTTCCGACCATACACGCCACCTCCACCCCGAACAACAGCCCACCGACACCCCCGAACCCGACCCTCCCCCGCACACCAGTGACCCCCGGCCTGAACGAGCCGGAGGCCACTGACCTGACAATCCACCGCCAAGAACACCCAAGAATGCCCAAGAATGCCCACCCAACGAATGCGGACATCCAACCCCATAAGCCCCGAAAAAATCGAGCGCGGAAAGTTGCGCCACTTCACCCACGAGCACCGAACACTCCTGCCGGCGCCGACGCCACGAGCAGCCGTCACGGACAACCGTCATGGGCAGCCGTCACCAACTGCCGGGGCAAAAGCCTGGGACAGAGGCCAGGTACGAAAAACGGGGTACAGAAAACCGAAGACCCCAACCATGATTGATTCCGAAAAGCCCGCGCGGACCAGGGGAAACTACGCTCGGTAGTTCTCGCTGGTCCGCAGGGTTTTCCCGGTGTGCAGTGCCCTGGATGTGCCCGCCGAAGGCGCACTGCAGGAACCAGTCGGCGGGGCACCAACCGGGCCGGGCTGTCCGGGGATCGATCAGCCGAAGGGGTTGTCGGGGAAGCGGGTGGTGGAGGTTATGGGCCCTGCGGCGAGCGAGGGGGCTGCCGGGGCGATCGGGTTGGATTTCTGTGCGGGGACCGGGGCCGACACCTGTTCCTGCTTCACGCCGGGCGGCAGAAAGCAGGGAGTTTCCACGGAGAAGACAAGCGCGTTGCCGCGCCCGAAAGTTTCCACCGAGACAAAGAAGTTATCGCTGCCACCTTTGGCGTCCATGAGTGCCTGCGACGGCTCCTCACGGTAGCCACTGACCTTGTAGCCCTCGGCTTCGAGCTTCTTGCGCATGGGGCGCAGGGCCTTGCCATGCTCGTCCCCGTGGAGCTTGGCACGCACTGCGTAGGACAGGTCGAAACGGCCGTCATTGGCATGCTCGTGGTTTTCACCAAAACATTCGAAGAATTCCTTACTCACCGTTTTACCGTCGACCTGGAGGCCGTACTGACTGGCCAGTGAGGCGATCAGTTCGCGGGCCGAGCGTTCGGCTCCCTCTCTGCTCTTGACGGGTAGCGGATCGTTTTTCCCGGAGTCGGTCATACATCCTCCAGATGCGAGCAAGGCAACGAGTGTGAGCACGCTGATACGGACGGGGCGCCGGGTGCTGCCGGTCACCATTTCGGCCCCGTGGTCCCGGGTGGGTTGGGCTGCGGGTGCACGTGATACTCCCCCCTTGTAGGAGGCACTCCGGCGATGATGCGGCCCTGGTTGGCGAGGCTGTCACTGCGCTTGTCCCAATAGCCGCCGTGCCCCGAGGTGTCCACGTCGAAGACCTTGCCTCCGAACTCCTGGTCTGCGGGATTCTCTCCCAGGGTCTTGTCCGAGGCGACGGTGGAGACCATGTCGTCCGGTGCCCAGCCAGCCCAAACATGGTCCGGGTCCATCTGCAGGTCCTTGGCGTGGTCCACTGTCATTCCCGGGCTGCCAACCACAACGACATCGTCGGCATCGATGCCGTTGCCATGGGATGCGGCGTCGCCCACCACCGTCGAGCCGTAGCTGTGTCCCAGCACGGTCATATGGGCACGCTCGCCGGTGTGTGATTCGCGCAAGCCATGCGTGAAGCTCCTCAGGTCGCCAGCACCAGCGTCGGCACGCCCGGTCGTGGTCATGCTGCCGTCGACCTCGGGGGCGTCGTATCCGAGCCACGACACCACCGCGGTGCTCTCGCCACCCTTGTCCTGGGACGCCTTCTGCCGCCGGCCTACCCGCTCGATCTGCTCATCAACGTTCGTCAAGTCGTTGTCAGTGCCGGGTACTTGCACTGCAACGTTCCGCGCGGTGTCCGGATTTCCCTGGGACACCACGGCGCGCCCGTCGCGGGCCTTCGTGTCGATCCCCAGCACGTACAGCTGCTTGTTCTCGTCCTTACTGCCATCGGCCTTGTCGAGCGCGGTCTGCAGTTTCTGCAGGCCCTCGTACTGCCGCTGGTCGCGGATGCCCAACTCGCCGTTTTCCTTCTTCATCTCGTACTCCGCGAGCTGGAAATCCACCACCTTGCGGTTCGCCTCGTCACGGTCGGCGCTGGGTATACCGTCAAGCCAGCCGATCTTCTCGGGGTAGGCGTCGAGATATGACTGCCGCTCCTGTTCGGTGAGGCCCGACCACCACTTGGCGTTCTCCTTCGGGTCCTTCTTCGAAGGGATGGAATCCTCACTGAGGTGGGAGAACTCCGCGACCTTGCGGGCTCCTTCTTCGGCCTTCGACGCGCCGTAGTCCTTGTCGAGGTTGAAGGCGTCGATCTGCTGAAGGAGCTGCGTCCCGTCCCAGTCAGCGCTACTAGCGTCCCGAATGGTGTACTCGATGTCGTTCTTGTAGCCCTCCAGCTTGGCGACGCGCAGCTGATGCTCTTCCTGCTCGTCGGCGTCGGCGTTGCCGGGGGGACAGGCCCGGCCGTCCGTCACGTTGCCGTGGTCGTCGACGATGTACCCATCGAGTTCCGCGGTGCGCACACACCGGCGCAAGTCCTCCTGGGCTTCCTTCATCTTGGTGTGAACGGTGTCCAAGATGGTGGCGATGGAGGTGACGTCGGACTGCGCGGTGCCGAGCTGGCTCTCGCTCGTCTCCATCTTCATGAAGGCGTAGCGGGAGTCCACCCCCTGCCACCCACTCGCGTGCAGTGGTCCGGTCACCTTGTGCCGGTGCCGGACCTGAGCCTCCTCCAGCGCCTTGGCCAGCTTCTGCCAAGACCCGACTGCAGCTTCCAAATCCGAGAAATCCTGCTTGAGAAGTTCCTTGAAGTTCTCAGCCACCGGTCACCGCACCTGGAATAACTGGGCAGTGACGTCTTCGTTGAACTCGTGACCGTCGGCGGTGCGTCGCAGACGGGACGCCGCACTTTCTGGGTCGCCGCCGCCGATCCGCTTGGACAGCTCATCCAGCGCCATGCCCCAGTCATGAGCAACCCGCTGAGCCTTCCCCTTGATCGTGGACACCTGGAGACTGGGACCTGAGGTTCCAGAGGAAGTAGCACCAGGTGGGAAACAAGTACACGAAGCGGTACACCGAGGAGTTCAAGCGGGACGCGATCGCGCTCGTGGACTCCACGGGCAAGACGGTCACCGCGGTGGCCCGGGATCTGGGCATCAGCTCGGAGTCCCTGCGCGGCTGGTACCGCCAGGCCAAGACAGACCGGGGCGAGGGACGGCCCGGTGAGCTCACCACGGCCGAGCGTGAGGAGCTCAAGCGGCTGCGCTGACAGAACGCCGAACAGGCCAAGACGATCGAGGTGCTGCGAAAAGGACGTCTCGGTGCCCCACGCCACTGGGGCCACCTCCCAGGTAGCCGAGGCACGGTTCGAGGGGCAACGCCGTCTCAAGCGCTCCACCCGCAACCGGTACCGGGTCACGCTCGACGCCCATGTCATGCCCAAGTGCGGTTCCACCCCATTGGACCGCGTCCGATTCGAGGACATCGTCGAATGGCTGGGCGACCCGGCAGCCGGGCGTACGGGCAACGAACGCAAGCAAGGCGCCCGCTCCATCCGGAAGTGCTGCGTGGTGTTGAGCCGTGCGCCCACAGCGCGGCGCGCTGCGCGCGAACAACTCCCGGCGCCGCGTCTTCGCTCCTGCGGTGAAGCCCGCCGGCCTCGGCAAGCTCGGTGTGACGCCTCACAAGCTCCGGCACACTGCGGCCTCCATGGCCATCGCCAGCGGCGCCCATGTGGTCCAGACCATGCTCGGCTGCAAGCCGGCGAAGGTGACGCTCGACATCTACGGACACCTCTTCCCCGACCGCCTGGCCGAGGTGTCCGAGAAGATGCACAGGCGCCGCGCTCGCGACCTGGCCAAAGCGAAGACCGAGCCCAAGAAGACAGAGGAGAAGGCGCAAGGCGGCCAAGGCGCTCGCCGAGCTGGAGCAGGAGCATGAATCAGCGCTGGAAGCGGCGGCCCGACCACTCCGACATGCACTGAACGTGTACCGGCACGCAGGGGCCCCTCCGCGCATCCGCACGGAGGGGCCCCTGACCTGCTAATTCCTGGTGGGCACAGACGGATTTGAACCGCCGACATCTGCTTTGTAAGAGCCGTTGATCAGGGCTCGGCTGGAGACGCACAATTTCACCGTTCGCTCAGGCCAGAGCAGCATTCCTGCAGGCCAGCGGGAACATTCGGAGGGGAGAGTGGCGATCGAGAGGAGAAATTCTTACCCCATCTTTCCCTGCCTTGACTTGATCGTCGTTGACCTTCTATCCCCCGCCTGTCCCCCGGAGAAGGACGTGGGGATTGCCATCAGAGGTCGCTATGGCGCGTGAGGCCGGCGTGTCCCACGGAAGCCGAATCCGAATGATGGCTGGTGGCTCATATGCGAATGGCTGCTTGCTGTCAGGCCCAGGCGCCGAGCAGGTCCTCGGGGGTGAGGGTGAGAATCCCTTGAGCTCTGCAGCCGCTGCGGGTGACGGCGAGCAGGGGGGTGTCGTCGTCGGCGCCGGGGAGTTGAGAGCGGTGGGTGATGAGGCGGGAGAGGTCGCGGTGGTCGAAGGGCTTGTTCTCCAGCCACTTGATTGACCCGGCGAAGGTGATCTTCTTGGCGATGGGCGAGCGGTCCGCGCCGATGAGGTCGATCTCCGGGTTGTTGGTGCGGGTCCAGTAGCCGCCGACGACGTTGGTGTCTTCGGGGAGCCGGTCGTCGGCCAGGCGCCAGAGGGCTTCGCGGATGACGGGTTCGATGGCCCGGCCGCGCCAGGATGTCCAACTGGTGCGGATGGAGTCGAGAACGCGGTCGCCCCGGCCTCGTTCGACGGCGGGGATGCCGGGGCCGATGAAGGAGAGCCAGAAGCGCAGGTAGGGGTCGTCGATGCGGTAGCGGGTCTCGCGGCTGGGCCTGGTGGACAGGGGCAGATCAGCGGCGACCATGCGACGAGTGGTGAGCAACTCCAGGGAGCGTTTTACGGAGCCGGGGTTGAGGTCACCGGCTGCCCGGCCGATCAGGGTGAAAGTACGTTCGCCGTGGCCGATGGCGCCGAGCACGGTGCGGGCCTGCGCCTCGGTGGGGAATTCGGCGGCAAGCGTGCGCTCGCCGCTGACGAGCAGGGCCGAGGTGGGCTTACGCAGGGCCTGCTGTAGGTAGTCCCAGAGGCCGGCGCCGTACGGCCATTCCTCCAGGATCAGGGGGAGCCCGCCGGAGATCAGGTAGGCGTCGAAGGCGTCGGCCGGAGACAGGTCGAGCATGGCAGCGACATCGCGAGGGGTGAGCGGGGGGACGACCATCTCGGTGCCGCGCTGGTAGAAGGGTCGTCCGTAGGTGTTGAGCTTCTCCATCATGGCGATGTCGGATCCGATGAGGATGAGCAGCACGGGCAGCTTGGACAGGGTCCGGTCGAATGCCTTCTGCAGTGCGCCCTCGAAGCTGGGGTCCTCGCGTACGAGGTAGGGCATCTCGTCGAGGACGACCACGCTGGGTGCATCGGTGGGCAGAGCAGAGGCGAGCAGGCTCAGGGCCGCGTCCCAGGTCTGCGGGGTGGCGAAATCCGCGAATCGGCTGGCGTCCGGGAGGCTGGAGGTGGCCACCTCGGCAGCGAAGCCCGCCAGGTCCTCTTCCCGGGAGCCGCCGACGGCGGTGAAGAAGACATGCGGAAGGTCAGCGCGCTCCAGGAATTCCTCCACCAGCCGGGACTTGCCGACGCGTCGGCGCCCGCGGAGCAATACCGCACGTCCTGGCCGTCCGCTGCGCCCGCCGGTCTTCACGGGATTCAGCAGCTCGTCCAGCAGGCCGAGCTCGGTCTGGCGGCCGATGAATCCGTTCATGATGCCTCGCACGACTTAGGGGTGCCCAGGAAAGTTGCCTTGATGATACTTTCTTTTAGGCAAGCTTAGTGCCTGTTCCTGGCTCTGCCCGCTGCCCCTCCTCCCACTCCATTGCGAACGGGCTGCACACCGGCATGCCCCCATTCCCTGGCTCGACGAATGCGGTAAGACAGCCGTCTGAGCCGTCAGGAGACCAGCCGGCGCGGCCGTAGCGTCCGGGCACCAGAATTTGAGGCGCCACGGTTGCCGCAGCGCAAGCCAGGGGCCGTATCGGATGATGTCCGATACGGCCCCTGGAAGTCACCAAGGAGCGGATCGCCACGCTCGAAGGCCGGCTCGGCTTCCCGTTCCATACCGAGCTCAAGGTCTTCATCGGCACAACGGAGCTGCCGAGCTGCGGCCCGGCCCGGAGCAGAACACCTTCAGGCAGCCCCACGGCTCGGTCACTGCACCACTGGCAGCAGGCGTTCGCCTTGTCACGATCCCGGGACACCCTCATAAGCCCTTACGCGTCCTCGCAGGACGCAAAACGATGAGTACTGCTTCGTGTCCCCCGCCTGTCCCCCGCAACGCAAAAATGCCCTTCCGGATCATGATCCGGAAGGGCATTTAACTGCGTTTGCGCTGGTCAGCGCAGTGGGCACAGACGGATTTGAACCGCCGACATCTGCTTTGTAAGAGCAGCGCTCTACCGCTGAGCTATGCGCCCTGGCCGAGCCGACAGACTACCTTGCCGTCGGGGCCGAACTGCAAACCAGTACTCGAAGTGCGAACTTACCGGCCGGTGTGTTCGTTTCCGGTCAGTGGGAGAATGACACCCGGCCCTGGGGCGATCCGATCGGGAGAGGGAAGTGACGGCGACACACACGCAGCCGCATGAGCAGCGAGAACGCCGGCGCGTGCGTGGGGGCCCGGTGCGGGATGTGGTCGCGCTGGCGTTGCTGCCGCTGCCGTTGCTGGCGGCGTTGGCGCCGATGGCGTTCGCGGGCGGCGGGACCCGTCGTTGGTTCGGGCGCGGCGAGAGTCAGCGGGCCGAGGCACAGGCTGCGAAGGACGCCGCCGCGGCGGCGTTCTACGAGCTGGACACCGCGCAGCGGGATCTGCGGATCTCCATAGAAACGATCACCGCCGTCGACAGTTCGCCGCAGGCCCGGCGGGCCGCGGCCGATTACGAGGGTTTCGGCCGGCGGATCGACGAGGTGAGTCAGGGCTACATCACCGCGGTCGACGCCCATGACCTGGACCGTGACGACCTCGACGGCGCCGCGATGGCGCGGGCGCGGGCCGATCTCACCCGGGCCAAGGCCGAGCTGGACCGCGTCAAGGGCGAGCTGGACCGGTTCGCGCAGGGGCTGGGGCCGCTGCTCCAGTCAGCGGAGACGCAGCTGGCCCGGCTGGCCCCAGCCGTGGAACGGGCGCGGCAGGCGCTGCTGGCGGCGAGCAACGCGCTGGACGAGCTCCGGGCGAAGGGGCTGCGCGCCGATGATCTCGCGGCCCGGCTCGCGGCGCTCGGCCCGGAGCTGACCAAGCTCAATCAGGGCGCCGGGCAACACGGCGTACCGGAGACGATCCAGCGCGCCGACGAGGTGCTGCGCAAGGCGGAGGGCGTACGGGCCGAGGCCGAGCGGCTGCCGGCCCGGGCGGCGGAGATCGACAAGCGGCTGGTGTCGTTGCGGACCCGGGCGCAGGCGATCACGACGCGCGCCGAGAAGGTCGAGCCGGTCCTCAGCGAGCTGCGGCGTCGGTACAGCGCGGCGTGTTGGCAGGACCTACAGCACGTACCGGAGAGGGCCGCGCAGTCCGTGCAGCAGGCCGAGGTCAAACTTCGAGAGGCGCAGCAGGCACGGGACGAACAGCGCTGGGCGGACGCCACGAGCCTGCTGGCGACCGTCCGCGCGCTGCTCGACACCACCGACGAGGCGGTGTCGGCGGCCGGTGACCGGCTCCAGCGTCTCGATGCGGTGTCGTTCGACCGGCAGAAGGAGGTCGAGCGGACCCGCTTTGCGATCCGGGACGCACAGCGGCTGGCGATGGCGGGGCGTAGCACCCCCGATCCGCGGCATGCCCGTCCCCTGGACGACGCGGTGGCGCGGCTGGACCGTGCGGTCGCGGGTCTGGAGGGGCGGCATCCGGACTGGTGGCACTTCCTGACCGAGACCGAGGCGGTCCGGCAGACGGCGGCCCGGGTGGTGCAGGAGATCCGGGACGCCCGGGGCGGGGCCGGCGCCGGCGGCTGAGACCAGGAGGCAGGAGGGCCGGCCTGCGGGAAGCCGCAGCGGACAGGCCCGTGGGAAGCCATGACGCGTAGGCGCGCGGCGAGCCGCGGCGGACAGGTCAGTGGGTTGGTGGCCACGACGAGTAAGCCCGCGGCGAACCACGGGGAGCAGGTCCCGGGCCGCGATGGCGTGAAGCGGCCCGTGGGCGGATCCTGGAGATTGAGTACGGCCCAGGCGGCACATCTGCGCGAAGGAGGCCGGCATGGCTACTGGGGCTACTGGCCAGACCCTGCACGGGCCCATGGGGCGGTTCCACCTGCGGGGGAAGGGACGGCGCACCCACGCCCGGCTCGATGAGCATCTGCCCGTGGACCATGGGCTCAGCAAGGTCTACCGCATCGGCGCCGGGGTGATGGGCCTGGTACTGCTCGCATTCGGCATCCTCGGACTGACCCACAACATCGGCTTCTTCGACACCGGCGGCGACACCGTGGCCGGGCTGAACACCAACGGCGCGCTGAGCGTGCTCTCGATCGTCGTCGGAGCGATCCTCGTCGCCGGCATGGTGATCGGCGGGAACTTCGCCTCGACCCTCAACATCGTCTTCGGCGGGCTCTTCCTGCTGAGCGGATTCGTGAATCTGGCGCTGCTGCAGACCAACGCGAACTTCCTCGCGTTCCGGATCCAGAACGTCCTGTTCAGCTTTGTGGTCGGGCTGATGCTGCTGGTCTTCGGCATGTACGGGCGGGTCAGCGGCGGCCTCCCGTCCGACAACCCGTACTGGCGCGCCCGGCACCCCGAGGAAGCGGAACGTTTCGACCGTGGGGAGTGGCATCCGATATCCGGGATGACGGCCGGACGGCAGACGGCCCGCCTCAGGATGCAGGGCGCCTCGCACGCCGGCCTCGGCTCGCTGGGCCCCGGCACCAGCCACAGCATCAGCCACAGACGCGCGGGCACCGAAGCCGGCGGTGGCGCGGGCGGCACGGGCACCAGCGGAAGCACCGGAGGCAGCGGGGGCAGCGCAGGCACCGGAACCAAGGAGCGGTGAGCCGAGGCGGAGACCTCAGGGCGTACCGAGATGGAAGACGTCAGGGCGTACCGAGGTGGGATTGGGGTGCTCGGTACGCCCTGATGACCGGACGGCCGGGTACCGCCGGGCGGCGGCTCGACGATCAGGACGAGCAACCGCAGCCGATGCGTCCAGGGGCGGCGCGTCGGCATACGGCGGCAGCGGTGTGTGTCCCCCGCATGCGTACCTGTTGATGAGTGCCTTTACGTGCCCGTGCGGGAACGTGGGGCGCGGATGCCCGGTGCCCGGGTTGTCGGGGTGCCCGGGTGCCGGGGGACGTGGAAGAGAAGCAAGGGGACGCGGAAGAGAAGCAAGGAGCAGCGCCATGAGCCGGTCGGGGCGTCCCGCCTCCACCACCGGACACGGGGGCCACAACGCAACGGTCGAAACCCTCGCCAGGCGGATCTTCGACGGCACCTACGACGAGGGCCGAACCCTGGTCGTGTCGGAGCTGACGGCGGAACTGGACGTCAGTCAGACCGTGCTGCGCGAGGCGATCAAGGTACTGACCGTCAAGGGGCTCCTCGACACGGACCAGAACCGGGGCACGTTCGTCCGGCCCCGGGAGGAGTGGAGCCTCCTGGATGCGGACGTGCTGCGCTGGAAACTCGCGGCCGGGGTGTCCTCCGACTTCTTCGCCGATGTGCTCGAACTGCGCCGCTCCATCGAGCCCGCCGCGGCCGGGTTGGCCGCGGAGCGCCGTACCGATGACGATCTGGCGGCGCTGGACGCCGCGCTGAGCGCGATGGCCGCGACCGACGACGATCCGGCGCTGCTGGTGCGCGCCGACGCGTCCTTCCACACGGCGATGCTGATCGCGTCGAACAACCGCTTCTACGCGCAGATGCACCGGGTGATCGTGCCGGTGCTCGTCCAGCGCGACCGGGAGGTGATCGCCGCCGACGGCACAGTCGAGCATCCGCACGCGGTCCATGCCGCGGTCGTCGAGGCCGTGCGGAACCGGGACGTCGACGGCGCGTACATGGCAATGCTCGAACTGCTGGACAAGTCGGCGCGGGAGCCTCCGTAGGTCTACGGATGCCTACCTACGGACGCCTACGGAGGTCGGGTGCCGGTCGCGTCGTTTCGGGTGCCGGTCGCGTCGTTACGGCGACGTCCCTCACGGGCAGAACACCGCGCACGAGCCCGTCGCGTGCACCGCACGCCCCGCCCGCGTACGCCCGAAAGGACGGACCGCTCCATGAAGATCGGCCGCATCGAGACGTTCCTCGCCCCGCCGCGCTGGATGTTCGTGCGCGTGGAGACCGATGACGGCCTGGTCGGCTGGGGTGAGCCGATCGTCGAGGGGCGGGCCGAACCCGTCCGGGCGGCAGTGGAGGTGCTGTCGGAGTACCTCCTGGGTCAGGATCCGGCGCGCATCGAGGACCACTGGCAGGTGATGACCAAGGGCGGCTTCTACCGGGGCGGGCCGGTCCTGTCGTCCGCCGTCGCCGGCCTGGACCAGGCGCTGTGGGACATCAAGGGCAAGCGGCACGGCGCCCCCGTCCACCAGCTGCTGGGCGGGCCGGTGCGCGAGCGGATCCGTGCCTACGCATGGGTCGGCGGCGACGAACCACAGGCCGTCCGCGAGGCGATCACCGCGCAGGTCGAGGCCGGCTTCACGGCCGTCAAGATGAACGGCTGCGGACGGATGGGCCCGGTGGCCAACCGCGCCGAGGTACGCGCCTGCCTGCTCCGCGCCGAGACCGCCCGTGAAGTGCTCGGCGACGAAAGGGACTTCGGCCTCGACTTCCACGGCCGGGTCTCCCCCGCCAACGCGCGCAGGCTGCTCCCGCTGCTGGCCGAGTATGCGCCGATGTTCGTCGAGGAACCGGTCCTTCCGGATTACCCGCACGCCCTCCCTGATCTCGTGAACGCCTCCACGATCCCCCTCGCACTCGGTGAACGTCTCTACACCCGGCGAGAGTTCCTCGCTCCCCTGCAAGCCGGCGTCGCGGTCCTGCAACCCGATGTCTCGCATGCGGGCGGCATCTCCGAGCTGCGCCGGATCGCCGCGCTCGCGGAGGCGTACGGGGCGCAGCTCGCCCCGCACTGCCCCCTCGGCCCGGTCGCGCTGGCCGCCAGCCTCCAGGTCGCCTTCACCACCCCGAACTTCCTCATCCAGGAGCAGTCCATCGGCATCCACTACAACCAGGGCGCCGAGCTGCTGGACTACGTCGTGGATCCGGAGCCCTTCCGCTTCCACGGCGGATCGCTGCTGCGGACCGACCGCCCAGGACTCGGTGTGCAGGTGGACGAGTCGGCCGTGCGGGCGGCGAACGAGCGGGGGCACGCCTGGCGGAACCCGGTGTGGCGCCATCCGGACGGGGCGTTCGCCGAATGGTGACGGCGGGCCGGCACCCGGCACCCGGGACTCGGTACAGAGGGCCGAATGCCGAGGGCCGGGCGCAGAAGGCCAGGTGCAGACGGCCGGGTGCCGAGGGCCAGGCGCAGAGGTGGGGTACAGAGGTTGGGTACAGAGGTTGGGTACAGAGGTTGGGTGCAAAGCGCTGGGCGCATGGGCCCCATCGCCCCGGCCGGGCCGGAATAATTGAAGACGCCACCCCCTGCGCCCGAACGCCCCACCCCCGCAGTCCGCATGCGGCGGGGAGCGGAGAAAGTAGGAAACGCCATGGACTTCAGCGAAGCGCTCCGGACCGAGCGGCTGGTCGCCATCATCCGGGGCAGGGATGCGGAGGCGTCCTTCCGTACGGTCATGGCACTTGCGGAGGCAGGCCTCCCGCTGATCGAGGTCTCGCTCAGCGGCAAAGACGCGCTCACCGTGATCCGCCGGGCCCGCGCGGAGCTGGGCGACGCGGCCTGGCTCGGCGCCGGCACCGTCCTGACCGGCGACGACGCCCGGCGCGCCGCCGAGGCCGGGGCGAACCTCATCGTCACGCCCGGCCTGGGGGCGGGGCTGGAGGAGTCGGTGCGGCAGGGGCTGCCGACGCTCGCCGGCGTGCTGACGCCGTCCGAGGTGATCGCGGCCGAGGCGCTCGGGGTGTCGGCGCTGAAGCTGTTCCCGGCATCGGCCGGCGGGCCCGGATATCTGGAGATGCTCCGCGGGCCGTTCCCCGAGCTGCCGTTCGTGCCGACCGGCGGGGTGGACAGCGCGCTGGCCCAGGCGTACTTCGACGCCGGAGCGGTGGCCGTGGGCGTCGGCTCGCCGCTGGTCGGGGATGCGGCCGACGGCGGCGACCTGGACGAGCTGCGCAAACGCGCCGCGGAGTTCAAGGCGGTATGTGCCCGATGACGACGCCGGTCGAGGCGGCTACCGGGAGCGGGGGCGAGTGCCGAGAACCGCGGGGCGGCGCCGACCGCGCTCGGTTCCCCGGGCAGCCGGTCCGACCGGACGTCTTCACCTTCGGCGAGACCATGGTCGCCCTGCGCGGCAGCGGTCCGCTGAGACTGGGCGGCACGATGCATGTCTCGGTCGCCGGGGCGGAGAGCAATGTCGCGATCGGCCTGGTCCGGCTGGGGCACTGGGTCAGTTGGGCGGGCGCGGTCGGCGATGACGAGGCCGGTCAGCTGGTGCTCCGTACTCTGCGGGCCGAGGGCGTCAAGGTGTCCGGCGCCGCTGTCGATCCCGGCGCGCCGACCGGGCTGCTGCTCTTCGAACCGCGGCTGCCCGAGGTCACCCGGGTGCACTACTACCGGGCGGGATCGGCCGGCTCACGGATCGCGGCGGACTCGGTTGGCGGGGTCTTCGCCGCCGCCCCACCGCGCGTCCTGCACCTGACCGGCATCACTCCGTCCCTGAGCCCCTCGGCCCGTGCGGCGGCCGAACGCGCCCTCCAACTGGCGCGACAGCACGGTTCGTTGGTTTGCCTGGACGTGAACTTCCGGGCACGACTGTGGTCCGCCGAGGAGGCCGCCGGGGTCCTCGGCAGGTGGGTGCCCTTCGTGGACGTCCTGATCGCCTCCGACGACGAGCTGCCGCTGTGCCTCCCCGGCGGCGCCGCGGCACGGGAGGAGGCCGCCGCTCCTGTCGCCCTCGCGGCCCAGGCCAAGCTGCTGCTGGAGCAGGGCGTCGGCGAGGTCGTGGTCAAGCTCGGCGCGGACGGGGCGACGGTCTTCAGCCGGGACGGCTCGCTGCACCAGCCCGCCACACCGGTGCGAGCCGTGGACGCGGTGGGTGCCGGTGACGCCTTCGTGGCCGGGTACCTCTCGGCGTTACTGGACGGTGAGGGGCCGGCCGGGCGCCTTGCCCGCGCCGTCACCACCGGGGCGTTCGCGGTCGCCTCGCACGGCGACTGGGAGGGCGCGCCGACCCGCGCGGAGCTGGGCCTGCTGGGCGCGCCGCCCGGCAGCGTCGTGCGCTGAGCGGAGCCGCGGCTAATCTGTGGCCATGCCTCGTTATGAATACCGGTGCCGCCCGTGTGGCTCCACCTTCGAGCTGAACCGGCCGATGGCCGAGTCCTCCGCCCCGGCCGTCTGCCCCGAGGGCCACGAGGACACCGTGAAGCTCCTCTCGACGGTCGCCGTCGGCGGCACGGCGACCGCCCCCGCCCCGAGCGGCCGGGCCGGCGGTGGCGGCGGCTGCTGCGGGGGCGGCTGCTGCGGCTAGGGGCGTCCCCCTGGGCCTGTCCGGGCCGGCTGCCCCGCTCCATCGGCCCGGGGCAGCCGGGCATGCGACCGGGGACCCGGTGCCGCGGGCGCACCGCGCCTGGGACGTGCCCCGGCCTGCCCGGTCCGCACGGGCCACGCGGCGCCACCGCTACGGCTACCGCTTGCGCGCCAGCGTCACACCGTCCGCCACGGTGAGCATCACCGACTCCATGCGCTCGTCCGCCTTCACATGATCGTTGAACGCCCTGATAGCCAGGCCCGAACCGGTCGCCGCCGGGTCGACGGCCTCGCCGCGGTACAGGACGTTGTCCGCCACGATCAGGCCGCCGGGTCGCATCCGCGGCACCAGCTCGTCCCAGTAGGCGATGTAGCCGCCCTTGTCCGCGTCGAGGTAGGCGAGGTCGATGTGCGGCTCGGACGGCATCGCCCGCAGCGTTTCCAGCGCGGGCGCGATCCGCAGTTCGATGCGGTCCGCGACCCCGGCCTCGGCCCAGGCCTCCAGGCCGTACGCCGTCCACTCCTCGGACACGTCGCAGGCGATCAGCGTGCCGTCCTCGGGCAGCGCCTGGGCCATGGACAGCGTCGAGTATCCGGTGAAGGTCCCCACCTCGACGACGTGCCGGGCCCCGATCAGCCGCACGAGGAACGCGAGCAGCGGCCCCTGTTCCTCGGCCGACTGCATCCCCGCCGCGTCGGGGAACTTCTGGTGGGTGAGCTCCACGATGCCTCGCTGTACCGCGTCCAACGGCGGGTTGTGGGCGAGGACGTACTCGTAGATCTTCGGTGTGATCGGGGTGCTCTTGGACTCCGCCACTGACTCTCCTCTGTTCAAGGACCACGGTCTCGGCCGGTCACCGGACGGTGCAGCCAACTGCCTCGGCGAGACTATCGATTTCCCCCGGCACCAGCCGTCATCTCTCATCTCCCACCACTACCCCCTGTGGTACGTCCCGCCTTCCGCTCCTTCATCGCCCCTTCCTCCCGTCTCGCCCCGCCTTCCTTTCCCATGCCCCTCTTCCGTGCTGTCTCGCCCCGCCTCTCCGTCGCATCCCACCGCTCTCCTCACGTCCCCAGGTACCGCAGCACTGCCAGGACCCGGCGCGAGTAGCCGGACGCGCCGATCAGGTCGAGCTTGTCGAAGATCGCGTTCGCGTGCTTCTCCACGGCGCTCAAGGAGATGTGCAGCCGGGCGGCGATCGCCGCATTGGTGTGGCCCTGCGCCATCTCCGCGAGTACCTCCCGCTCGCGTGCGGTGAGCGTGCCCAGTGGGTCCGAGCGCCGGCTGCGCATCAGCAATTGCCGCACGACGTCGGGGTCGAAGGCGGCCTGGCCGGCGCCCACCCGCTCCAGTGCGTCCAGGAACTCGTCCACCTGGACCACCCGGTCCTTGAGCAGATAGCCCACCCCCTCGCTGTCCTCGGTCAGCAGCTCCGTCGCATAGCGGCGTTCGACGTACTGCGAGAGCACCAGCACCCCGACGTCGGGCCAGCGCCCCCGGATCTGCACGGCTGCCCGCAGGCCCTCATCCGAGTGCGTGGGCGGCATACGGACGTCCACAACGACCGCGTCCGGTTTCTGCCCCGTCTCCGCCGCCCGCTCCAGCACGGCGATCAGCTGATCGGCGTCACCGACCGCGGCGGTCACTTCATGGCCCTCTTCGGCGAGGAGGCGCACCAGGCCCTCCCGCAACAGGGTCGAGTCGTCGGCAAGCACTACGCGCACGGCAGCTCCGCGGTGATGGTGGTCGGTCCGCCGGCCGGGCTGTCCACCCGGAACCGGCCGTCGAGGGCGGCGACCCGGCGGGCCAGCCCGAACAGACCGCTGCCGGAGGAGTCCGCGCCGCCCTGTCCGTCGTCCTCGATGCATACGAGCACGGCGTCCTCGCCTCGGGCGACGCGGACCCTTATCAGCCCGGCGCCGGAGTGCTTGACGGCGTTGGTGACGGCCTCGGAGACCACGAAGTAGGCGACCGTCGCCACATCGGTCTCGGGCTCGACGGCGAGGTCGTAGTCGAGCAGTACGGGGATGGCCGAGCGCTCGGCGACCGTCTCCAGGGCCACCCGCAGGCCCGCCTCGTCCAGCACCGTCGGATAGACCCGCCAGGCCACTTCGCGCAGCTCGGTCAGGGCCTGACTGCTCTCCTCGTGGGCCTGGCGCAGGAGTTGCTCCGCCCGCTGCTCGTCCTGGCTGCGCAGCGCACGGCCGAGCAGCATCCCCAGCGCCACCAGCCGCTGCTGCACACCGTCGTGCAGATCGCGCTCGATGCGGCGGCGCTCGTCATTGACCGCGGCGATCACCCCGGCGCGGCTCGCCGCCAACTGTTCGATGCGGCGCTCCAGTTCCTCCTGATGGCTCGGGCCGAGGTAGCGGCGCGCGAGCTTGGACTCCAGGTCGGCGACTCCGAACGTGCCCTGGAGACTGAGGAAGAGGAGGAAGAGGCCGCCGACCGTTCCGAACGCGAGCGTGCCGGGGTGGTCGACCTCGGAGACCAGCAGGACGACGATCCAGGAGACGCCGTACGCCGCCCCGATCAGCGCCGCGCTCAGAACGAGGACGCCCAGCAGCCCCAACGCCCAGCGCAGTGCGAGGTATTGCAGAGCGCGGTGGTCGGCGTAGGCGTCGGAGGTCTCGGTCGTGAGGTAGATGCGGAGGCGGCGCCGACTGGCCTCGGTCAGGGCCCGTCCGCCGGCCGTCACGGGCCGCAGGACGGCGCGGCGGCCGCGCGGCCAGGCGAAGACGAGCAGCAGGGACAGGCCGGAGAGCACGACGAAGGGGAGCTCGGCCGCCGTCATCACGGCACCGAGCAACAGCCCTGTCGCCAGGCGCAATCCGCGCCGTGCAATTCCCAACATGATCAAAACGCTAGCCGCACCGCCGGTCCCGCACACTGCGGAAAACCGCAGTCTTTTGTGCGGTGTACCGCAATGTGCGGACGGGCGGGAATTCATAGCGTTGAAAACATGATCGAGAGCATCGGACACACCGCACCCGGCTGGATCACCGACCTCATGGACGCGCTCGGCGCGCCCGGCGCGGGTCTGGCGATCGCCGCAGAGAATCTCTTCCCACCCTTGCCGAGCGAGGTGATCCTGCCACTGGCGGGTTTCGCGGCCGGCCGCGGCAGTATGTATCTGCCGTCCGCGCTGGCGTGGACGACCCTCGGCTCGGTGGCCGGCGCCCTGGCGCTGTACGGCGTGGGCGCGCTGCTCGGGCGAGAGCGCACGATCGCCGTCGCCGCGAAGCTGCCGCTGGTCAAGGTCTCCGATATCGAGAAGACAGAGCGCTGGTTCCAGCGGCACGGCACGAAGGCGGTCTTCTTCGGCCGGATGATTCCCCTCTTCCGCAGCCTGGTGTCGATACCCGCCGGCATCGAGCGCATGCCGATACCGGTCTTCCTCGTCCTGACCACCCTCGGCAGCCTGATCTGGAACACGATCTTCGTCATCGCCGGCTACCTGCTCGGCGAGCAGTGGGAGGAGGTGACCGGCTTTGTCGACGTCTATTCCAACGCGGTCCTGGCGGCAGCCGCGCTGTCCGTGGCGACCTTCGTGGCCGTCCGGGTCAGCCGGCGCGGCCCGGGGGTGCGGCGGCGCGGATGAAGGCCCGTACGATCTCCTCGCCCGCGGCGGCGCCCCGCTCGTCGAGGGCGGTGACGTGCGGAGCCTGCCAGCCGGAGTCCGCCAGTTCGCCGTGTCCGGGTCGCCATCCGCGGTCAGCGGCCAGCAGCAGATCGGCGTCCAGCAGCGAGTCTCCGGCCGCGAGGACCTCGGTCGCCCCGGTACGGCGCGCGACCTCGGCCACGGCCGCGCTCTTGGTCAGCGGCTGCGGTACGGCATAGATCTTGCGGCCCTGCAAGGAGACGGTCCAGCCGCGTTCCTCCGCCCAGCCGGTGAGGTCCTTCACCCAGGTGTCGGGCAGCAGCGGACGCTCGACGACGAGATACGCGAAGAGGTCCTCGGCGGCCCGCTCCTTGCGCAGCCAGCTCGGGTCGGCGGTGCGGACGAGGTGGGTGCGCACCTCCTCCAGGGGCGCGCACTGTGTGGCGATCCGCTCGGTGACCGTGCGCTGCCAGTCGGGGTCCGACTCGCCGTGTACGAGCAGATGGCCGCCGTTGGCGCAGATCGCGAACTCCGGTGCCGGTCCGGGGAGGTGGATGCGCCGGTACTGCTCGCGGGTGCGGGTGGTGGTGGGCACGAAGGTGGTGCTGCCGGCCAGATCGGCGAGCAGTTCGGCGGCCGCCTCCGTCATATACGACAGCGGCTGGTGTTCGTAGGTCTCGACGCACAGCAGGCGCGGGGCCTCGGCGTCGGGCATGGCGAGGCTCAGCGCGGCGGCCGAATAGATCAGGGTGCGATCGAGATCGCTGGCGACGATCGTGCTCATCAGGAGGCCACCGCCTTGCCGTCAGTACCCGTAGCCCCGCGAGTGAAGCGGGGATGAATCAACCCGACACAGGTATAGGGCAGTTCGTCGACCTCTTCGACGGGCACGCCCCGTTGTTCAGCCAGGAGGCGCACATGATCGAGATCGGCCCCGGCGTCCTGCCGGGCCAGGATCTTCCAGGGGACCCGGCGCAGCAGTACGCGCGTGGTCTCGCCGACACCGGGCTTCACGAGATTGACGTCGTGGATGCCGTACTCCTCACTGATCCGCTCGACGGCCGCCCAGCCCGCCCACGTGGGGGACCGGTCGCTGGCGGCCAGCTCCTTCACCTCCGCCGCGACCTCCTCGGCCACGTCGTCGAAGCGCGCACTGACGGCGTCCAGGAACGCCCGCGACACGTCGGCGGCCGCCAGGTCGCGGTAGAACTTGGCGCCGTGGAAGTCGTCCGGGCCCACGAGGTCGTCGCGCAGGACGGTGCGCGATATGAGGCCGGAGACAGTGGAGTTGAGGCAGGCGGACGGGATGAGGAAGTCGTCGCGGGTGCCGTAGGTCTCGACGCAGCCGCCGGGGTCGGCGAGCACGGCGATCCGCGGGTCGAAGCCCGGGAAGTCCACCAGGGCCCGGGCGAGTTCGCGGGTGATGGCGCCCTTGCCGGTCCAGCCGTCCACGAACACCACGTCCGCCGGATCGTGGTGGGCGGCCAGCCAGCGGAGCGCGGTGGTGTCGATCCCCCGGCCACGGACGATCGAGACCGCGTAGTGCGGCAGGTCCAGGCCGTGCGCATGCCGCGCCCAGCGGCGCATCAGCACTCCCACAGGGGTACCGGCCCGCGCCAGCGACACCAGCACGGGGCGCCGAAGGGGGTCCCCCCGGCGCTCTCCACGCTGGGGACGTTCGGCGAGCACGGTCTCGGTGACCGTCCCGACGGCGCGCGCGATCCGTCTCGCGGAGGTCCGCAGCGCGCTGTGAAAGAGCGCCTGGTACTGCTCGCTCGGCTGGTACTCGACCGGCAGCGACTCGGCGTAGTGGGCGCCGCCGCTCTGAATCGCCTCTTCGCGCTCCTCGGTGGGCGCTTCCAGGGTGATGTCGGAGAGGTCCTGCAACAGCCAACCGACCTCGTCGGCGTCGTAGGAGGAGAAGGCGGGGCCGCGCAGCGGCTCGGGGAGGGGCATGGATCGGGCCTGGGGTTGCGGGGCGTAGGAGGGTATGACGGCGAGCAGCAGCCGGTCGGTGTGCTCGGCGAGGCGGTCCAGCAGCCCGCCGGACGCGTGCAGTTCGGGGTGGTCGCCGTGCGAGTCCACGACGGCGACGATGGCGTCGAAGCGGTGCCCTGGGTCGGTGCCGGCCGCGACGTTGTAGGCGTAGCGCTCCCCCGGCCCGTCGGCGGGCCGGTCGTGGGCGGGGAAGGACAGCCGGGTGCGGATGGCGTAACCGGGGTCGTCCACGGCGAGCACCGGCGAGCGGGTGGTGGTCGAGAAGTAGACGCCCGGACCTGCGGTGGTGGCGGGCCGCTCATCGGTGCGCGACGTGGCGGCAGCGCCCGTCCCCTCGCTCACCAGGGCGTCCAGGGCCTCGGCCAGCCGCAGCGGTGCGTACATCAACTCCTCGTTGCCGAGGACGAGGATGCGGCGGGCGCCGTCCAGCTGCTGCACGAGCCGGGTCGCCATACCGGGCAGGGCGGCCTCCAGGCGGTCGCGGTGGTCCGGTGTAAAGCCGTGCCGCCCGCCGTCGGGCAGCCCGGCCGGCCAGTCGAGGTCGACGCGTACGGCCGCCGCGCGGCGGGCGGCGGATCCGGACGCGCCGCCCGGTTCGGCCGCCGGCCCCCGGCCGGCCGCGGTCTCGTGCTCGGCGACGAGTCGCCGGCCACGATCCAGGACGTCCTCAGGCAGCCGTACGCCGCCCGAGGTCAGTGCCACCAGGTCGACGCGGGCGCCCAGTTCCGCCGCGAACTTCTCCAGCCGGCTGCGGTCCGTGTCGGAGCGCATGTCGACGAGGGCGACGACGACGTATCGCTCGCGCGGGAAGCGGGCGTGCAGCGCCTTGATGGTGTTCAGGACGGTCCGGCCGGTGGAGAACTCGTCGTCGACGAGGACCAACGGGCCGTCACCGGCGAGGAGTTCGTCGTCCTCGGGGAGCAGCAGGTGCGAGGTGGCATGGCTGTGCTCCTCCTCGAAGCCACCGACCTGCGCCACGCCGTCGACCGGGCGACGGGTGGAGTGCAGATAGGGCGCGAGCGCCAGGCCGTCGGCCACCGAGTGGCCCAGGCCGGTGGCGGTCTCGGCGTATCCCAGGACGACGGAGCGGGCGGCGGCGTCCTCGCCCAGCAGCTCCCGCACCCGGTGCCCCAGCCGGAAGCCGGCGCCGTGGACCACTCCGGGTCGCTGTGGCACGTGCTTGCCCAGCACGTTGGACACGAGCAGATGGGCCCGCTTCGGGTTGCGTCGCAGCGCCAGCCCCAGCAGCTCCGGCAACTCGTCCCCACCGCTCAGCGAGACCCCGAGCCGGCCGGCGACCCACTCTCCCGTCCACACCACGCGTTCCGTCTCCTCCGTCGTACCGTTCATATCTCTCGCCGCGGCTCAGCTCTGCGGCAGGCTCGCCGCCAGCAGCTCCACGAAGCCGATGCCCTCCCGGGCGACTCCGAACGCCTCCGCGCGCAGCAGGGTCCGCTCGGCCCAGGCGCGGTGCGGCTTCACCTCGTTCATCTTGTTCGTATAGGCGGAGCGCAGCACACCGCCATCGCATCGTTCCGGCCGCAGGATGTCCACGGCGTCGCTGTACTCCTCGTGGCTGACCACCGAGAGGGCGTGCACCGGCGCGACGTGCGAGGGATGGATGCAGGTCTTGCCCTGGAGTCCGTTGGCGCGGTCCAGTTCGATCTCGCGCAGCAGGCCGTCCATGTCGTGCTCGATCAGCGCTGTACGCAATTCCTCGGCGCGCCCCAGGAACGGGCTGCGCCGCAACTGTGGCTTGAACATGCGCTCGTGCAGCCGGAAGTACTCCCAGACCGGGCCGGTGACCGTGAAGCCGGTGCCGTCGGCCCGGCCCAGCACGTTCACCACGTCGGCGATCACGGAGGCGACGATCTGGACGTCGTAGGCGGTCATGTCGGGTGCTCTGCGCAGCCCGTAGGCGGAGCAGAAGTCCGTGACGCCGAGCCGCAGCGCCAGGACCCGGTCCCGGTATGCGTCGACGGTCCGGGCAATGCCCCGCAGGGTCTCGCAGCGGCTCTCCAGATGCAGCAGTCGCGGGGACTCCAGCACCGGCATCGCGAACAGCCGTCGGCCGCAGGCGTCCTCCGCCGCGGCCAGCGCCTCAAGGAACGGGATCCCGCGCTCCCGGGTGAACTTCGGAAGCACGAAGCCGGACAGCCTGCGCACCGCCGGCCCGATACGGCGTACCAGATCGGGTATCTGGCCGGGGGCACGGACGCGGATGAACAGCAGCGGGAGGTCCGCGCCGGCGTCGGCCGCCTCGTCGAGCAGGCCCAGTTGGCGGACGAGGTTGTCCTCGCCGGCCTCGACGTCCCCGTCCCCTATGGCGTCTTCCAGACACAACACCATCGACATCACGCCACGTCCGGCCTGCTTGAGGACATCGTCGGCCAGCCGGGGGCGGGTGGCCGGGCTGTAGAGCGTGGCACCGAGGGCAACCGCGAGCGTGCGGGCCGGAGAGTCGGCGGTGAACTCCACCGGCTCCTGGTGGAACAGTGTCTTCCGGATGTCGGGCGAAAGGTGCCCAAAATGACGCATATGACTCCCCGTGTACATGCGGGACCCGGGCACCCCCGCTGCGTCTCGCTGTCTGGATCCAGCCGGTAATCGTACGTGTGTGGGGGTGTGGTTAGTTCCCGCGTGCGTGAAAATCACGTAACCCGTGTGAGGCGTACAGGTATCCGTGAGCACGCACCATGCGCGGTTCGCGGCCCCCGCGTTGTCCCTCCGACCTCAGGGAAGGCAGGATTGCGGCATGACGCACGCGATGCTGAAAGGGTCGAACGTACCCCTAGAGGCCACGGCTGTCCGGGCCGTCCTGCGCTGGACCCCCGGCGCCGGTGTCCCCGATGTCGACGCCTCGGCCCTCCTGGTGGGGCCCGAGGGACGCGTGCGCTCCGATGAGGACTTCGTCTTCTACAACCAGCCACGGCACCCGAGTGGCCTGGTCCGCCATCTGCCCAAGACCCGGGTCGGTGACGGCCTGACCGACACCATCGAGGCGGACCTGGCCACGCTGGACCCGTCTGTCGACCGGGTGGTGCTGGCCGCCTCGTCGGATGGCGGCCCCTTCGCGGGCGTAGCGGATCTGCGGGTTCTGCTGTACGACGCGGTGGAGAGCGAGGGCGAGCCGATTGCGGTCTTCGACGTAGCGCCGGAGACCGGCGATGAGACGGCCCTGATCTGCGGGGAGCTGTACCGCCGCGCCACGGGCTGGAAGTTCCGCGCCCTGGGACAGGGGTACGAGAGCGGTCTGGTCGGCCTGGCGACCGAGTTCGGGATCTCGGTGGAGGAGAACGACGCGATCGCCGACGACGGCTCCACCCCGGCCGCCGCCTCGCAGGCCCCGGCGGCCTCGCAGGCCCCGGCGGCCTCACAGGCCCCGGCGCCGGCCCCCGGCTCGGAGCCCACGGAGGCCATGCCCGCGCCCGCGCAGAGCGAGCCGGCGGCCGCCGGTCCGTCCGACGCGCCCTCCGGGCCCACCCCGGTCACCCCCACCACCCCGCCGCCGAGCCCCTGGCCGGAAGAGGCCTCGGGCCCGCCGTCCGCGGCCGACCCGCAGCCCCCTCGGACAGCGGACCCGGACGCCGTCACGCAGCACGTATCGGACGCGATGCCGGAGCCGCTCTCGGCGGCGCCACTGCCGTCCGCCGCCGCAACGCCCCCGGCGCCCCTGGTGCCACCGGCTCCGATGCCCACCAGTGGGGGCTACGGCTATCCGCCCAACGTTCCGCCACCGCCCGCGCAGCCCCCGGCCCAGCCCGCCTACGGCTACCCGGGACCGCCACCCCAGTACCAACCCCAGCAGCCGCCCGGGTACGGCTACCCGCCGTACCAGCCGCATCCGACCACCGCGGGGTACGGGTATCCGACGCATCAGCAGTCCTTCGTGCCGGATCCGTCCTTCGTCCTGCCGCCCCAGGGCCCTCAGTTCCAGCGCCGTTGAGGGTGGTCGCCACCCCCCGAGCGGCCGGGCGCGCCGGTTCGACGCGGCGCGCCCGGCCGGGGAGGCGGCTCACACCGGCGCCTCACACCTTCGACTTGTAGCCCCGGCCCCATTGCAGGCCCCAGCCGTACAGCCGGTCCAGCTCCGCCTGGAAGCCGTAGACGTACTTCACCTCGCGGCGCACGGCCAGCTCGCCCTTGGTGTTCTCCAGCATGAAGACAGCGCAGGAACGGGCCTGTGGCGCCCGTTCGTCCAGCTTGACCTCCACCCGCGGACCGGAGCTCGGGTAGAGCGTCACCACCGCGTGCGTGCGGTCGAAGGCGGGTGTGCCGTCATAGATGTAGACGAAGATCAGCAGCCGCTTGATCTCCTCGCGGTGGTCCAGGTTGATGTAGAGCGTCTCGCCCGTCCCGGAACCGAACCGGTCGTCGCCACTGAGCTTGACGAAGGGCGGGCCGTTGAGGTCGCCCAGGAAGTCGCCCAGCGGCTGCACCACGCCCTTGGTGCCGTCATTGAGTTCGTACATGCAGGCCAGGTCCAGGTCCACGTTGACCACGGCCGGCCCTTGCGCCTGGACGACCTCGGGCTTGAACAGCTTGCCCGGGTGCCGCAGCAGGCTTCCCCTGTTCTGTCCGCCCCGTTCGTACAGGTCCGAGGTCCTCATCTGCCAGTGCAGGTTGACCCGCAGATGTCCGGTGGCCGCGCCCTGCTTGGTCAGTGAGACCACCGGATGCCGCTTCGTCAGCTCGACGACGTACGAAGCTCCCCCGCTGTCGAAGTCAAACTTCTGGGCGCCACCGCGCCACAGATTCCCCAGAAATGACACTTTTCCCACCCCCTTGTTCGGCCCCAATCACTGCGGGGCGGCCCGAGGTCTGCACCTCAAAGCCGCCCCGCTGAGAGCGTTCCTCAATCAGCGCCGCGTCACACTCCGGAGGTGACTTCCGACTTGGCTCCCGCCGGGTCCCCCGGCGTGCCCTCGCGCCGGTTACGGATCACCGACGAGGCGAAGGAGAGACCGATCAGCACGACGCCGACCAGGCCGGTGATGACCTCGCTGATCTCGTACTTGATCGTGATGAGCAGGATGACGGCCAGCGCGCCGATCGCGTAGTGCGCGCCGTGCTCCAGGTAGACGTAGTCCTCCAGGGTGCCCTTGCGGACCAGGAAGACGGTCAGGGAGCGGATGTACATCGCGCCGATGCCCAGACCCAGCGCCATCATGAAGATGTCGTTGGTGATCGCGAAGGCGCCGATGACCCCGTCGAAGGAGAAGGACGCGTCGATGACCTCCAGGTAGAGGAACATGAAGAACGCGGCCTTGCCGGCCAGCCCCAGCGCCGCGCCGGTGCCCTGCGTCGTCGGCTGCGCCGAGGCTTCGTCGCCGTCGCCGTCCTCGTCGTCCTCCAGCTTGCCCTCGAAGTAGCCGGAGATACCGCCGACGACGAGGTACGTGATGAGGCCCGCAACGCCGGACAACAGGACCGTGGCGGTCTTGTCACCGCCGCCGTGCGCGACGTCGGTGGCCACCGTCATCGCGGTCACCAGCAGGGCGACCAGCGCGATGATGACGGACAGCATGTCGAGCTTGCCCATCTTGGCCATGGGCTTCTCGATCCAGGACAGCCACTTGTAGTCGCGCTCCTCGAAGATGAAGTCGAGGAAGATCATCAACAGGAACATCCCGCCGAAAGCCGCGATGGCCGGGTGGGCGCTGGTGACCAGTTCCTGGTAGTGCGCCTTGTCGTTGATGGCGAGCTTGACCGCCTCGATCGGGCCCAGTTTCGCGGTGATCGCGACGATGACGACCGGGAATACCAGTCGCATGCCGAATACCGCTACGAGGATGCCGACAGTGAGGAAGATCTTCTGCCAGAAGGCGTTCATCTTGCGCAGGATGCCTGCGTTGATCACGGCGTTGTCGAACGAGACCGAGATCTCCAGTACGGACAGGATCCCGACGATCGCGAGCCCCTGCCACCCCCAGAGCACGCCGGCCAAGGCGAGGCCGAGCACCGTGATGGCGAACGACCAGCCAAAGGTTTTCAGGAGCACTGCCTACCCAATCCCTCGCTGTGTGGGTCCCCCGCGCGCAGCGCGCGGCGCTTTACGAAACGTTGACCCCGAAGTCTAGAGCGATGCCCCGCAAGCCTGACGCGTACCCCTGGCCTACCGCCCTGAACTTCCATTCGCCGTTGTAGCGGTATACCTCGCCGAAGATCATTGCGGTTTCGCTCGATGCGTCCTCGCTGAGGTCGTAACGGGCGAGTTCGCTGCCGTCGGACTGATTGACGATGCGGATGAAGGCGTTGCTGACCTGGCCGAAGCTCTGTCCGCGCAGATCCGCCTCGTGGATCGAGACCGGAAAGACGATCTTGTCGACCTGCTCGGGCACCTGCGAGAGGTCCACCAGGATCGACTCGTCGTCGCCCTCCCCCTCACCGGTGAGGTTGTCTCCGGTGTGCTCGACGGAGCCCTCCGGGCTCTTGAGGTTGTTGTAGAAGACGAAGTACTCGTCCCCCAGCACCCGACCCGACCGGCACAGCAACGCGCTGGCGTCGAGGTCGAAGGGCGCTCCGGTCGTGGACCGCGCGTCCCAGCCGAGGCCGACCATGATCTGTGTGAGATTCGGAGCGGCCTTGGACAGGGAGACATTGCCCCCCTTGGCGAGCGTCACGCTCATCGTTCGCTTCCTCCCCGGTGTCGGTACGGGCCGTACCCGGGCGCGGCCCGCCTCCCTTCAAGCGCGTCCGGCGCCGCACTCCCCGGACGGGGCGTACGGCGCCGGACGCGGTCACTCTGCTGCACGGGCCGGCGCTTCGGCAGCGCCGCCCCCGACCTGACCTGGACGATCGGATCCCGGATCCGGTCGCTCAGACGTTGACGCCGAAGTCCTGCGCGATACCGCGCAGGCCCGAGGCGTAGCCCTGGCCGATGGCCCGGAACTTCCACTCCGCGCCGTTGCGGTACAGCTCGCCGAAGACCATGGCGGTCTCGGTCGAGGCGTCCTCGCTCAGGTCGTAGCGCGCCAGCTCCTTGTTGTCGGCCTGGTTGACCACGCGGATGAAGGCGTTGCGGACCTGGCCGAAGCTCTGCTGGCGGGTTTCGGCGTCGTAGATCGACACCGGGAAGACGATCTTGGCGACATCGGCCGGCACGCCGGCGAGGTTCACCTTGATCTGCTCGTCGTCGCCCTCGCCCTCACCGGTGATGTTGTCGCCGGTGTGCTCGACCGAACCGTCCGGGCTCTTCAGGTTGTTGAAGAACACGAAGTTCTGGTCGTTGGCGACCTTGCCCTGGTCGTTCGTCAGCAGGGCGCTGGCGTCCAGGTCGAAGTCCGTACCGGTGGTGGTACGCGCGTCCCAGCCCAGACCGACGACGACGGCGGTCAGATTGGGGGCTTCCTTCGTCAGCGAGACGTTGCCGCCCTTGCTGAGGCTGACTCCCACGAGTCCTCCCATAGATTCGAGGGGTACGTAAAGATTTGCGCCCCCATCGTGCATGGCATCGGATCAACGATTTGATCCTAGTGACCGGTTCCCACCGATTGCAGATATCGCACCTGGACGGCTGTGGATGTCGGCCAAGGGGATGCCGGCACGGCGGGGGCGCGCCGGCTCAGAGGGTTTCGAGGGCCTTGACGTACTCGTTCAGGTCGCGGGCGTCGGGCAGGCCGTTGACGACCGTCCAGCGCACCACGCCCTCCTTGTCGATGATGAAGGTGCCGCGCACCGCGCAGCCCTTCTCCTCGTCGAAGACGCCGTACGCCCGCGAGGCCTCGCCGTGCGGCCAGAAGTCCGACAGCAGCGGGTACTCCAGGCCCTCCTGCTCGGCGAAGACGCGCAGCGAGAACGGGGAGTCGTTGGAGACGGCCAGCAGCTGGACGTCGTCGTTGACGAACGTGGGCAGCTCGTCGCGGAGCGCGCACAGCTCGCCGGTGCACACGCCCGTGAAGGCGAAGGGGTAGAAGAGGAGGACGACGGACTTCTCGCCGCGGAAGTCGGAGAGCCTGACCAGCTCGCCGTGCTGGTTCTTCAGCTCGAAATCCGGAGCCTTCGTGCCGACCTCGATCGCCATGGGTGGGTCCCTTCCGCTCACGCTCAACAGAACGCGACCAACCCTACGCGCCGGGGTGGACGGCGGGGGAACCCGTACGGAACGGGGCCGAGCCCCCTCCGGAACAGGGCGGAGGGGGCTCGGTGGCGAACGTCCGGGCGGGGCGACTCAGCGCTTGCCGGACTTGGCCGCCTTGGGCGTGACCAGGCGGCTGCCGGTCCAGTCCTTGCCGGCGTTGATGCTCCGGGTCTGCGACAGGCCCGCGGTCTGCGCCGCTTCGTTGATGTCGCTGGGCTCGATGTAGCCGTCTCGGCCGGTCTTGGGCGTCATCAGCCAGATCTCGCCGCCCTCGTCGATCAGACCGATGGCATCCACCAGCGCGTCCGTGAGGTCGCCGTCGTCATCGCGGAACCACAGCAGCACGACGTCGGCCACATCGTCGTAGTCCTCGTCGACGAGATCCTGGCCGATCACGGTCTCAATGGCTTCGCGGAGATCCTGGTCGACGTCATCGTCGTAGCCGATCTCCTGGACCACCTGTCCGGGCTCGAACCCCAGCTTCGCTGCCGGGTTGGTCCGCTCCTCCGCGTGGTCCGCGGTCGCGCTCACGGATTGCCTCCTGTCATGTTTCGGTAATGCTCGGGGACCCCGCGCGTGCGCGGAGCATTGGGCGTAGTCCACACGGGCCGGGCGGATCGCGCAAGTACCCGGCGGTCCAGACCGCCGAAACGGTGACGTTTGGAGGCGTCTCGCCGCATCCGCGACCCCAACGGAACGCCCGCCAGTGATTCACACCACAGCGTTCTGTCGATTTTATGGGGTAATCGCGCGCGACTGGTCCCTTCGGGGGGTGGAGGGGGTCGTTCCGGATCTTGTCCGGGCGCCGCACGTCCGTACGCGAAGCACTTTCGACATGGGCGTATGGTTGCGATTTGGCCGACCTGAGAAATCGGCTTTCCCCGCGCCTATCTCTCAGCGGGTGGTTACCCATCGGTAGAGGTGACGTATCCCTGTGGCTCGGTACACGATGGAAGACGGCGCGACACCAAGGCAGAGACAGCATTCGTCCCGTGCGCAGCAGCAATAGCGAGCCGAGCACGTCACGACCCGAACACGAAGGAACAGCGTGGCTTCCGGATCCGATCGAAACCCGATCATCATTGGCGGCCTTCCCAGCCAGGTCCCGGACTTCGATCCCGAAGAGACCCGGGAATGGCTCGACTCGCTCGACGCGGCCATTGACGAGCGAGGCCGGGAACGTGCCCGCTACCTCATGCTCCGGCTGATCGAGCGAGCCCGCGAGAAGCGTGTGGCCGTGCCCGAGATGCGCAGCACGGACTACGTCAACACCATCGCGACCAAGGACGAGCCGTTCTTCCCGGGCAACGAGGAAATCGAACGCAAGATCCTCAATGCGACCCGCTGGAACGCGGCCGTCATGGTGTCCCGAGCCCAGCGCCCCGGCATCGGCGTCGGCGGCCACATCGCCACCTTCGCCTCCTCCGCCTCCCTCTACGACGTGGGCTTCAACCACTTCTTCCGGGGCAAGGACGGGGGCGACGGCGGCGACCAGATCTTCTTCCAGGGCCACGCCTCGCCCGGTGTCTACGCCCGCGCCTTCCTCCTGGACCGACTGGACGAGGCCCAGCTCGACGCCTTCCGCCAGGAGAAGTCCAAGGCCCCCAACGGCCTGTCCAGCTACCCGCACCCGCGGCTGATGCCGGACTTCTGGGAGTTCCCCACCGTCTCGATGGGCCTCGGCCCGCTCGGCGCGATCTACCAGGCCCGGATGAACCGCTACATGGAGGCGCGCGGCATCGCCGACACCTCCGCGTCGCACGTCTGGGCGTTCCTGGGCGACGGCGAGATGGACGAGCCCGAGTCGCTCGGCCAGCTGTCCATCGCCGCCCGCGAGGGCCTGGACAACCTCACCTTCGTCGTCAACTGCAACCTCCAGCGCCTGGACGGCCCGGTCCGCGGTAACGGCAAGATCATGCAGGAGCTGGAGTCGCAGTTCCGCGGCGCCGGCTGGAACGTCATCAAGCTGGTGTGGGACCGCAGCTGGGACCCGCTGCTCGCGCAGGACCGCGACGGCATCCTGGTCAACAAGCTCAACACCACCCCCGACGGCCAGTTCCAGACGTACGCCACCGAGAGCGGCGCGTACATCCGCGAGCACTTCTTCGGCGACGACCACCGCCTGCGCGCGATGGTCGCGAACATGACCGACGACCAGATCCTGCACCTGGGCCGTGGCGGTCACGACCACAAGAAGATCTACGCGGCGTACGCGGCGGCCAAGGCGCACAAGGGCCAGCCGACCGTGATCCTCGCGCAGACCGTCAAGGGCTGGACGCTCGGTCCGAACTTCGAGGGCCGCAACGCGACCCACCAGATGAAGAAGCTGACGGTCGCGGACCTCAAGGGCTTCCGTGACCGGCTGCACCTGCCGATCCCGGACAAGGACCTGGAGGACGGCCTGCCGCCGTACTACCACCCGGGCCGCAACTCCCAAGAGATCCAGTACATGCACGACCGCCGCAAGGGGCTGGGCGGCTATGTGCCGACCCGTGTCGTGCGTGCCAAGCCGCTGCCGCTGCCGGACGACAAGGCGTACGCGAGTGCCAAGAAGGGTTCGGGACAGCAGAAGATCGCCACGACCATGGCGTTCGTCCGGATCCTGAAGGACCTCATGCGGGACAAGGAGATCGGCAAGCGGTTCGTGCCGATCGCGCCCGACGAGTACCGCACCTTCGGCATGGACGCGTTCTTCCCGTCGGCCAAGATCTACAACCCGCTGGGCCAGCAGTACGAGTCGGTGGACCGCGAACTGCTCCTGGCGTACAAGGAGTCGCCGACCGGCCAGATGCTGCACGACGGCATCACGGAGGCGGGCTGCACCGCCTCGCTGATCGCGGCGGGCTCCGCCTACGCCACGCACGGCGAGCCGCTGATCCCGGTCTACGTCTTCTACTCGATGTTCGGGTTCCAGCGCACCGGCGACCAGTTCTGGCAGATGGCCGACCAGCTCGCGCGTGGCTTCGTGCTCGGCGCGACCGCCGGCCGGACGACGCTGACCGGTGAGGGTCTTCAGCACGCCGACGGCCACTCCCAGCTGCTGGCGTCGACCAACCCGGCCTGTGTCGCCTACGACCCCGCGTACGGCTACGAGATCGCGCATATCGTCAAGGACGGTCTGCGGCGGATGTACGGCGAGAACGCCGAGGACATCTTCTACTACCTGACCGTCTACAACGAGCCGATCCAGCACCCCGCGGAGCCGGGCGACGTCGACGTCGAGGGCATCCTCAAGGGTCTGCACCGCGTCAAGCCCGGCGAGCAGGGCGAGCACGCCGCCCAGATCCTCGCCTCGGGCGTCGCGGTCCCGTGGGCGATCGAGGCCCAGCGGATCCTCGCGGACGAGTGGAACGTCAAGGCCGACGTCTGGTCGGCGACGTCCTGGAACGAGCTGCGCCGTGACGCGGTCGACGTCGAGGAGCACAACCTGCTCCACCCGGAGGAGGAGCAGCGCGTCCCGTACGTGACGCAGAAGCTCCAGGGCGCCGAGGGCCCGAAGATCGCGGTCTCGGACTGGATGCGTTCCGTCCCGGACCAGATCTCCCGCTGGGTCCCCGGCACGTACCAGTCGCTGGGCGCCGACGGCTTCGGCTTCGCGGACACCCGTGGCGCGGCCCGTCGCTTCTTCCACATCGACGCGCAGTCCATCGTCCTGAGCGTGCTCACCGAGCTCGCCAAGGAGGGCAAGGTCGACCGCTCGCTGCTGAAGCAGGCCATCGACCGCTACCAGCTCCTGGACGTCTCGGCCGCCGAGGCCGGGGAGGCCGGCGGCGACGCGTAACGCCGCCGCGGGCCGCACCGCCCGCTGAGGTACGACGCCCCCGACAGCGCCCTGCTGTCGGGGGCGTCGCGCGTCCGGCCTCATTGCTCCCAGACCTTGAACGCCCTTACCTGGTAGGGCGATTGGGGCACCCAGCTGCCGCCGCCGGGGTAGGTGTCGAACTCGCCGGTCTCGGCGCACTCCGCGCTCTGGTACGTGGTGACCGGCCGGCCGGTGCGATTGGCGAACGAGGCGGCGCTGCTGCCCTTGGGCAGCGGGATGCAGCTCTCGATGTCGATGTCGGAGAGCTCGTAGGTGCGCCGCCGGCCGCGGTAGTCGGGCGTCGGCCAGACGCACAGCTGGCCTGCCGCGCAAGCGGCCGAGGAAGCGCCGGCGCGGTGGGTGGTGGCCGCGTGCGCGGCCGGACTGCCGAAGGCGGGCGGGACGGCGAGCACCGCGGTGAGGGCGGCGAGGCCGGTGAGGAGCCCGGTGGTGTGGGACGTGCACAGACGCATAGGAATCTCTCCCCCGTGGAGTACGACGGTGGCGTGCCGCAGGGGCCGGTTGCCCGCTGCGGGTGCTTCGGCACCGAGCTTGGCGAGGGCGCGGAGCGATTGCCAAGGCCGTGGCCGCCCGGCCACCCGGATCAGGTATGTGGACGAGCGGGAGGGGGCGGAGCGGGGCGCCGGTGCACGGTGTTGACGGGTGAGGGGGAGGCCCGGGTGGGGCGCGGAACCGTTCCTCCCCGCGCCTGCCGAAGGATCCGTGCGCACCGGCGGCGCCGGGAGGGCCGCGCTCGGGGCGGTGGGTTCCCCGTGCGGGCTCATCCGAAGGAGGGATTCGGCTCGTCGGCGGGGCCCAACTGCCGCTGGGGTCACGGTGGATGGGCCGGACGGCGGCCCGGATCGGCCGGTTGACGCGCGGTGCGGGGAGCGGCAGCGAGAACGACGGCGCGCGGCCGGCCGAGCGGGTGCTCGGCCGGCCGCGCGCCGGGGGATGCGGGGGGGGCGCCCCGCGCCGTGCGAGAGACGCCGGTCAGATGTGGCCGACGCCGGCGCCGGCCTCCGCGTTGGCGCCACGCTTGGTGAAGACCGCGACGACGGCGGCGACGATCGCCACCCCGCAGGCCACCGTGAAGGCCAGGCCCATGCCGGACACGAAGGTGTCGTGGGCGACGGTGGTGATCTTCTGGGCGAACTCCGGCGGAGTGCCCTTCGGGATCGGGGCGATGCCGGCCGAGACGGCGTCGGACAGCTGGGACGCCTTCGCGGGCGGGACCGGCGGAAGGCCGGCCGACCGCCAGTTGCCCGGGAGGTCGTTGTCGACCCGGGAGGCCATCACGGCGCCGAGCACGGCCGTACCGAGGCTGCCGCCGACCTGCATCGCGGCCTGCTGGAGACCACCGGCGACACCCGAGAGCTCCAGCGGGGCGTTGCCGACGATGACCTCGGTGGCACCGACCATGACGGGCGCGAGGCCGAGGCCCAGCAGCGCGAACCACAGCGACATCGGGCCGGTGCCGGTGCCGGTGTCCAGGCCGGACATGCCGTACATGGCGACGGCGGTCAGGACCATGCCGGCGACCAGCGGGATCCGCGGGCCGAACTTGGTGATCAGAGCGCCGGCCAGCGGCGAGCCGACGATCATCATGCCGGTCAGCGGAAGGAGGTGGAGACCGCTGTCGACGGGCGTCATGCCGTGCACGTTCTGGAGGTAGAACGTCACGAAGAACAGGCCGCCCATGAAGGCGAAGGCCATCAGCACCATCAGGACCGTACCGGCCGTCAGCGGCAGCGAGCGGAACATCCGCAGCGGGATGAGCGGTTCGCGGACCTTGGTCTCCAGGACGGCGAACAGGACGAAGAGCACCACCGCGCCGATCAGGAAGCCCCAGGTCTTCATGTCGCCCCAGCCCCATTCCGACGCCTTGATCAGCGGCCAGATGAGGCAGAACATCGCTCCGGAGAGCAGCACGATGCCCGGGACGTCGAACGAGCGCGGGGCGTTCTCGGCGCGGTGGTCCTTGAGGATCACCAGACCCATGACCAGGGCCAGCACGCCGACCGGGACGTTGATGAAGAACACGGACTGCCAGTTGACGTGCTCCACCAGCAGTCCGCCGACTATCGGGCCGCCGGCGGTGGAGGCACCGATGACCATGCCCCAGATGCCGATGGCCATGTTGAGCTTCTCGGCGGGGAAGGTGGCGCGCAGCAGGCCCAGCGCAGCGGGCATCAGCAGCGCACCGAACAGGCCTTGCAGCACACGGAAGACGATGACCAGCGCGACCTCGTGGGAGAACCCGATGGCGCCGGAGGCGGCGGCGAAGCCGAGGATGCCGATGAGGAAGGTCTGGCGGTGGCCGAAGCGGTCACCGAGCTTGCCCGCCGTGATCAGCGACACGGCGAGGGCGAGCATATAGCCGTTGGTTATCCACTGGACATCGGCGAGCGAGGCGTCGAGTTCCTCCTTGATGGCCGGGTTGGCGATGGCGACGATCGTGCCGTCCAGGGCGACCATCATGACGCCGATGGCGACGGAGAACAGGGTCAGCCACGGATGGCCTCGCAGCCCCTTCGGGGGCTCCGGTACGGGACGTTCCGGCGCGGCGACGGCGACCGGGGTCTGAGAACTCATACGTCGAGGCTAATGTCAGCCACTGACAGTTGACAAAGCAATTCATGAGTCGGTAACTGTCATCTAGCTCACAGGTAATCTGAGCAGCGAGAACACCACCAGGAAGATCGGAAGGGCGGCGCAGGATGGCGACCCCGACGCCGCACACCCCACCCACGGGCGGCCTCCGCGAGCGCAAGAAGCAGCGCACCCGCGACGCCCTCATCCGTGCGGCACTGGAGCTGTTCACGGAGCAGGGGTACGACGCGACGACGGTCGACGAGATCGCGGAGGCGGTGGACGTCTCCCAGCGCACCTACTTCCGCTACTTCGCCAACAAGGAGGACGTCGCCTTCGCCGTCCAGGAGATGGTCGAGGCCCGCTTCCTGGAAGAGCTGGCCGCGCGGCCGGCGTCCGAGTCCCCGCTCACCGCGCTGCGCAGCGCGGTGATGACGGCGTGGGACGAGATCGGCAGCGCCATCGAGTCGGTGATCCCGGTGGAGCTGCACATGCGCTCGTACCGCATGATCGAGTCGACGCCCGCACTGATCGCCTCGCACCTGCGGCGCTCCTCCGAGCTGGAGGAGCAGATAGCGCGACTGATCGCCCGCCGCGAGGGACTGGACGTGGAGACCGATCCGCGGCCGCGGGTGCTGGTCGCCGCGTTCAGCGGGGTGATGCGGGTCGCGGGCAAGGTGTGGGGCGAGGGGCCGGAGTGCAGCGTGGACTCGATCCGCGAGCTGACCCAGTCCTACCTCGACCACATGGTCCCGGCGATCGACGACGACTGGCGGGGCCGGCACTGACCAGGGGCCGGCACTGACCAGGGGCCGGCCGGACCCTCCCTGCCGGGCCCTCCCCCGCCAGGCCTTCCCTCGTCGGTCGCAGCACCGACGGCCCGCGGCATCACCCGTCCCGACACCGCACTCGGCCGCGGCCTCCGGTAGCGACCCCCGGTGACGACCACCCGCCGCTGCGCAACCGATTAATCTCCCCATGAGACCGCTTCTGCACGACTGAGCGCGGCAAATCGACGGACTGTGTCCGGTTTGGTCGAAATACCCACCGTGAAACGTGATATCACTCACGGCCGGCACAGCCACCCTGTTACGTCTCCTAGGGTGGCTCGCGGTGAATTCCTTCTCGGGCCTCGGCCCCTCCTCCGGTTTCCTGCAGTCCACTGCCTGGCGTGCGGCGCTCGCCCTGGTAGTGGTGTTCGTGATGCTCGCCATGACGGGCTTCACGGCCATCAGAGGCACCAAGGAGGACGCCGACCCGCTGGCCACCGCCAGAACCTCCTGGAAGCACACCACCTTCCTCGGGCGCCCGCTGCCCGACCCCAAGGCCGCGCCGGCCGCCCTCCGGGCCTTCTTCGCCACCCTGAGCCGGGCCGAGCAGCAGCAGCTCGCCGCCCGCTATCCGCTGGTCGTCGGCAACATGGGCGGCGCACCCGTCCAACTCCGTTACCACGCCAACCGGATGGCGATCGACGACGCCCGCGCCGTCGAGAAGCGGCGGACGACCGACCACCGGCTCACGCCCGTCGGACGCCAGGAGGCGGGCCGGCTGATGCACCGCCTCGAATCGCTGATGAGCCCCGAGCGGCAGATCCTCGCGTTCGATCCGGCCGGCGGCGGCCGGGCCGCCGAGGTCTTCGGCAACCTCCCGGCGGCGGACCGGGTCTCCGTCGTGGTGCCCGGCGTGGACACCAACCTCACGACCTTCGAGCGCACCGCGCGGGCCACCACCGCCCCCGTCGGCATGGCCGGCGCCCTGTACCACGCCGAGCGGAAGGCGAGCCCGGACAGCCGCACCGCCGTGATCGCCTGGGCCGACTACACCTCGCCGTCCGGACTGGGCGTCGAGGCCGCCACCGGGCAGCTGGCCGAGGCCGGCGCGGTCCGGCTGCGCGCCCTGGTGGCGTCGCTGCCGTCCTCCGACACCGTCTCGCTGTTCTGCCACAGCTACGGGTCCGTGGTGTGTGGCGTCGCCGCCCGTCACCTGCCGTCCAACGTCGAGGACATCGCGGTGGCGGGCAGCCCCGGCATGCGGGCCGGCAGCGTCTCGGGCCTGGGTACGCACGCCCGGGTCTGGGCGATGCGGGACTCCGACGACTGGATCCAGGACGTGCCGTACCTGGAGGTCGGCGGGCTCGGCCACGGCGCCGACCCGGTCGATCCGTCCTTCGGATCGCGGATCCTGTCGGCCGACGGCGCCGTCGGACACGCCGGCTACTTCGCACCGGGGACCCGCAGCCTGCACAACTTCGCCCTGGTCGGGGTGGGCGCGACCAGCGCCGTGCAGTGCGCATCGGACGATCCGCAGTGCAGCACGGGCCTGGCCGCCTGACGGCCGGACCGTGGCACGACCAGCGGACCGCAGGCACGGCCCGGCGCCCGGGGACGGGCCGTGCCTGCGGGAACCGCGCACCGCGGCGCGGGCGTCAACGGGACATGGGCGCATGCGTCGCACCGGACCTGCGGGGCAGCACGGGCCGCGGGACACACCGGGTTTCGGCAGGCGCCCTCCAGGTGTCCGGAGGGGGGACGGGCGGGCAACCGCCCGCATACGATGAGCCACATGGGTGATGTGCTGGCCGGTTTTCACGCCGTCTGGGAGTTCGACACGGACTCCGTACTCATCCGCTTCGAACGGGGGATCCGCAGGCCGAAGCTGTTCCAGGCGCTCGGCGAGCGACGCATTCCGTACGAGGCGCTGAGATCGATCGAGGTGACCGAGGGCAGACGCGGCACGGTGGTGCTGCACGCCGTGCCCCGGCCGGGCGCCGATCCGCTGATGGAGGCGGCGAACGGCCAGCTCAAGGAGGACGCCGACCCGTACCGTCTGGTCCTGCCGGCCGACCGCGGAACGCTGGCCGAGTACTACGCCGACGAGCTGCGCACGGCACTGGGCCCAGTGGCGAAGGAGCCCGCCGAGCACCATCTGGTGGCCGCGCCGGAGCCGCCACTGCACTTCAAGGCGTACGACGGCAAGGCCTCCTTCGACGGCCGTTCGGTCGCCTTCCGCTGGTTCTGGACGGGCGCGTCGTCCGCGAAGTGGAAGTGCGGCGACCAGACCTTCACCGTCGGCGAGCTGGCCGGGGTCGAGTGGCGCTCGCCGGAGATCTTCAACGGCTATCTGCGGCTGCTGGAGCGCGGCGCGCGCGAGCCGGAGGCGGGCGAGGCCGACCAGGACCCGGCCGCCGTGGTGTTCGGGCTGGGGTACGGGCCGGTCCACGAATCGCTGCCGTTCGCCGCCTCGGTGCTTCAAGCCGTCCGCGCGGCGGGGACCGAGGAGGCACCGGAGGACGAGCCGGTGCGCCGCCGCACCGGGGACGCGCGCCGCGACCCGGCGGACATCGCGGACCGGATCCGGCACCTGGGCGAACTCCACGACGCGGGGCTGCTGACCGACGACGAGTTCAGCATGAAGAAGGCCGAGTTGCTGGCGGAGCTCTGACGGTTGTGCCGGATGACCCGGCACCGGCCGGCGGAGTTCATACCGTGGTACGGGGTGGGGCCCGCACCCTGGTATGACGCCGCGGCGGGCGGGCTCCGCTTACATTGGCTGGGCGATGAACGGATCACCTCCCACCCCCGCACAAACGCCACACGAGCCGGCCGGCGGCACCGCGCGCGGATCGGCCCGCACCCGGGCGCTGCGCGCCGTACGCCAAGGGCTGCGCATCCTCGCCGTCGAACTGGGCACCCCGACCGAACCCGGCACCCCGCTCTTCGGCACCGTCCACAGCCGCTGGCTCCGCCGGCTGCCGTACCTGGTCGCGTTCTGCTTCGCGGTCTCCCTGCTGCCGTCGACCGCGAACGTCCTCGGCAACGACTACGGCCTGAACGGCGGGCTGGTCGGGGCCCTGGCCACCGCGCAGACCGTGCCGCTGCTGCTGGCGGTGACCCGTCCGCTACAGGCCTGGTGGGTGATCTTCGCCGCGGACGTGCTCGGCGCCGTGGCGCTCATCAGCGCCGACGGCACCGCGGGCCGGGCCTGGCCCTGGACGCCCCCGGTGATCGTCGGCTACCTCGCGCTGATGTTGGCGCTGTCCCTACGGGAGCGCCGCCGCACCCTGATCGCCGTCTGGCTGACGACCGGCGCGGCGGGCGTCCTGCTGGAGCCGGCCGCACCCGACGGCAGCCAGAGCACCCTGGTGCTGATGTTCGTCCTCACCGGTGTGATGCTGCTGATGGGCGCCACGCTGCGCGAACGGGGCGACGCCCAGCGGAAGTTGATCGAGCAGGAGAACATCAGCGAGGCCGAACGGGCCCGCCGTACGCTGCTGGAGGAGCGCACCCGGATCGCCCGCGAGCTGCACGACGTCGTCGCCCACCACATGTCGGTGATCACCGTCCAGGCGGACAGCGCTCCGTACCGCATCAGCGGCATCCCCAAGGAGGCCGAGGACGAGTTCGGGGCCATCGCGGCGACCGCACGGGAGTCGCTGGCGGAGATGCGGCGACTGCTCGGGGTGCTGCGCAGCGAGGAGACCGAGCGGCACGGCGGCCCGGAGAAGGCCCCCCAGCCCGGGATCGGGATGCTGCCCAAGCTGGTCGAGGGCACGGTACGGGCCGGTGTGCCGGTCGAGTTGGTGCTGCCCGAGGAGCCGGTGGTGCCGGAGCCGGCGGTGGACCTGTCCGCGTACCGCATCGTCCAGGAGGCGCTCGCCAATGTGGTGCGGCACGCCCCGGGTGCGCAGACCCGGGTGTCGGTGACGACGGACGGTGCACGGCTGACGGTGCTGGTCGTCAACTCCGCGCCGCCCGCGCCGTCCGCGCCGCTGGAGGCCACCGGCACGGGCCACGGCCTGGTCGGTATGCGGGAGCGGGTGCGCCTGGTGGACGGCTCGCTCGACACCGGGCCGCTGCCCGACGGCGGTTTCCGGGTCGCCGCGCAACTGCCCCTCTCCCCACCGCCCTCCCCCGTGTCCCCTCTCTCAGCGAAGGAATCCGACTCGGTATGACCACCCGCGTGATCATCGTCGACGACCAGGCCATGGTGCGCGCGGGGTTCGCCGCGCTGCTCGCCGCACAGAGCGACATCGATGTGGTGGGCGATGCGCCCGACGGAGTGCAGGGTGTGGCGCTGAGCCGGCGCGCGCACCCCGACGTGGTGCTGATGGACGTCCGGATGCCGGAGATGGACGGACTGGAGGCGGCCCGGCAGCTGCTCGACCCACCGGCAGGTGTCACCCACCGTCCGAAGGTGCTGATGCTGACCACGTTCGACGTCGACGACTACGTCTACGAGGCGCTGCGAGCGGGCGCCTCCGGGTTCCTGCTGAAGGACGCGCCGCCGGCCGATCTGATCTCCGCGGTGCGGGTGGTGGCGGCCGGTGAGGCGCTGCTCGCACCGTCGGTGACCCGCCGGCTCATCGCGGACTTCGCCCGCCAGCGCCCGGCGCCCCGCAAGGACCGGGCCTCGCTGCGGCTGAACGGCCTCACCCCGCGGGAGACGGAGGTCCTGGAGCTGATCGCCCGCGGGCTGTCCAACCAGGAGATCGCCGAGGCGCTGATCCTCGCCGAGCAGACCGTGAAGACCCATATCGGCCGAGTGCTCGCCAAGTTGGAGCTGCGGGACCGCGCACAGGCCGTGATCTTCGCGTACGAGTCGGGGCTGGTGGCGCCCGGAGGGCGGTAGTCACCGCTCGCCCGCAGAACGGTGGCGACCGCCCCCTCCCTGCCGTGGCCCGCCCCTCCTCCTTGAGGACGAGGGGCGCTCCGCACCCCCTACCCCGGTATCACCCGGGAGTTGGCTCCGCGGTGTGACGCAGCGTCATACACCCTCTCCCTACGTTTCCCTCCGCCACACCAACGGGAGAGGGAGACACCATGTCCGTGCTGGGTACCGCGATCCGTCGCAGCAGGCGCACGCTCATCGGCGCCGCGCTCGCGGTGACCCTGGTCGCCGGGACCGGCGGCTGGGCGGCCGGGACCGCGCAGACCGCCGTCACCGGCCCCGCGCCCGGCGCCGCCGCCTGGCACGCCGACCGGTCGCTGGGGGTGCGGCCGCCGGACCCGGCGACCGCACGGCCGGCGGACCTGGCCCGCTTCTTCGGCTCGTTGACCGGCGCCCAGCGGCACGCCCTCGCCGTCCGGCACCCGCTCACCGTGGGCAACCTCGACGGCGCACCGGTCGCCCTGCGGTACGAGGCCAACTCCCGTGCGATCACGGCGGAACGGGACCGCCAGCTGGCCCGCGCCACCGACCCGGCCGGCACCCTGGAGGACCACCGGGAGGCCAGGAAGGCGGCCGACCGCTGTGCCGCGCTGCTCGCGCCCGGTCGCCACATCCTCGCCTTCGACCCGCGCGGTCGCGGTCAAGTGGCCGAGGTCTACGGTGATCTGACGACCGCACAGCACCTCGCGGTGGTCGTTCCCGGGTCGGACATCGACCTGGGCTCGTTCGACCGCGCCAGGGACCCGTACGGCACCCCGGCCGGGATGGCCAGGTCGCTGCGCGCCCAACTGGCGGCCGACGCGCCGGGGACCCGCACCGCGGTCATCGCCTGGGCCGGCTACACCACTCCGGTCGGCCTCGGTCCGGACGCCGCGACCGGCCGGCTCGCCGAGGCCGGTGCGCCGCGGCTGGCCCGTCTGCTGTCCGGGCTGACGGCCGTCGGTGCGCCGGCACCGGCCGTGCTGTGCCACAGCTACGGCTCGGTGGTCTGTGGGCTCGCGATACCGCAGGTGGGCCGCGGCGGCCTCGCCGACCTGATCGTCTTCGGTTCCCCGGGCATGCGGCGGGACAGTGTGGCGGAGCTGCACACCACGGCGCGGGTCTGGGCGGCGCGCGATGCGTCCGACTGGATCGGCGACGTCCCCAACGTCGAACTGCTGGGCCTGGGGCACGGCGCCGACCCCACCGACCCCGCCTTCGGCGCCCGCCGGGTCTCCGCCGAGCAGGCCGAGGGCCACACCGGCTACCTCGCCCCCGGTACGGACTCGCTCCGGAACTTCGCGGCCATCGTGCTGGGCCACTACAGCGACGTGCACTGACACCGCGCCGCACCGGCTGGGCCCGCACTCCGCGCCCACCGCTTCAAGGAAGCAGATCGCTTCACCGCAGCGGACCGCCTCGCGGCAGCAGACCGCCTCACCGCAGCGGACCGCCTCACCGCAGCGGACCGCTTCGAGAAACCACACCGCTTCGAGGACTCAAGGACGCCCCATGGACACCGCACTCCTCGCGCCCCTCAGAGGCGCGGCCCACAAGACCGTCCGCGCGATCGACGACCGCACGCCCGCCGACCGCGATCGGGCCATCGACGGGCTGCGCGCGCTGGCTCTGCTCGCCGTGCCCACCGGCCACTGGCTGCTGGGCGGCTTCACCCTCGACGGCGGCGGGGCGCTGCACAACGCCAGCCCGCTGACCGCCATCGGCGCCCTGGCGCCGGCCAGTTGGGTACTCCAGATGCTCGGCATCTTCTTCCTGGTCGGCGGCTATGCGTCGGCGCTGTCGTTCCGGCGCGCCATCGAGCGGGGCGGGTCGGCCGGTGCCTGGCTGCGCGGCCGGCTGATCCGACTGGGGCGCCCGGTGCTCGGCGTAACGGCCGTATGGGCGGCGCTGCTTCCCCTGCTGTACGGGCTCGGGGTGCCCGAGGCGACGCTGCGGACCGGGGCGACGCTGGTGATCCAGCCGCTGTGGTTCGTCGGGGTGTACGCGGGGATCACCGCGCTCACCCCGTACTGCGTCCGGGCGGCGCGGTGGTGGGGGGCGTGGGCGGCGGCGCCGCTGCTGGCGGCCGTGGCGGTGGTGGACTTCCTGCGCTACGGACCGTTCGCGGAGGCCATGCCGTCCTGGCTGAGCCTGCTCAACCTGCTGCCCGGCTGGATGTTCGGGTATCAGCTCGGGGTCTCCTGGGGCGAACGGCGGCTCGGCCGGCGCGCGGCGTGGGTGCTGCTCGGCGGCGGGGTCGCGCTGTTCGCGGCGCTGCTGGTGTTCTTCCACTACCCGGCGAGCATGGTGGGCGTGCCCGGTCAGGACCGTACGAACTCGCATCCGCCGTCGCTGCTGGTGCTGGCGCTGGCCGCGGCCCAGTCCGGCGCCGCGATCCTGCTCCGGGACCGGCTCGCCCGGCTGTTGCGGCGGCCCGCCCTGTGGGCACCGGTGGTGATCGTCAACCTGTCGGCGATGACGGTCCTGTGCTGGCACCAGACGGCGATGCTGTCGGTGGCCGTGCCGGCGTCGTTCCTGGGCCCGGTGGCCGGGCTGACGGTCGCGCCGGACACGCTCGGCTGGATCGCGGTGCGACTCGCCTGGCTGCCGCTGTTCGCCGTCGCGCTCGTGCTGATCAGCCGGAGCACCCGCCGCTTCGAGGCGCCCTGGACCGGCGTCACCCGGGCGCGCCGGGCCCTCGCGGCGGTCCTGGCCGCCGGGTTCGCACTGTTCGCGCTGGGGTTGGCGTAGGGGCGCCGGGTTCCGGGGCGGGGCTCGGGGCTGGGCGTGCGGGGTGGGTGTGGGGCCGGGCCTGGGGGCCGGGCCTGAGAGCCGGGCCTGGGGGCTCGGCCTGGGGGCCGGGCCTGAGGGGGGAGGCCGGGCCCTAGGGGTAGGGCGAACACTTCCCGTAGGGGGTGGATGGGCCCCCTCGGGGCCACAACCGGGCGCGGGCGGGAGGTATTCCCGCGCCCCCAACTGCCAGCCAGAACACGGGCGTTACCGAACCCGCCGCGCCCGGACGCGCCCGCCCGCGCCCACTCGCGCCCGCCCGCGCCCACTCGCGCCCGGACGCACCCCGCCCGCTCCCGGACGCGCCCCGCCCCCGCCCGCGCCCCGGACGCAGTCCTACTCGCGCCCCGCCGACGTCAGCGTCATGTCGGCGTAACGCTCCCCGTGCACCTGGCCGGCGATCGGCTCCAGCTGTGCCAGGTCCTCCTCGGTCAGCCGGATGTGGGTGGCGCCGGCGTTCTCCTCCACGCGGGTGCGCTTGCGGGTACCGGGGATCGGCACCACGGCCAGGCCGCGGGCCGTGGCCTGCTGCTGCAACCAGGCCAGCGCGATCTGCCCCGGCGTCGCGCCGTGCGCCTCGGCGATCTTGCGGATCGGCGCCAGCAGCGCGGCGTTGGCGGCCGCGTTGTCGCCGGTGAAGCGGGGCTGCGAACGGCGGAAGTCGTCCGCGGACAGCTCCTTGTCGGCGTTGACGAACGCACCGGTCAGGAAGCCCCGGCCGAGCGGCGAGTAGGGGACCAGGGCGACGCCGAGCTCCGCCGCCGTCGGGACCACGTTCTGCTCGATGTCCCGGCTGAACAGCGACCACTCCGACTGCACCGCCGTGATCGGGTGCACGGCGTGCGCCTCGCGCAGTTCGGAGCCCGTCACCTCGCTCAGCCCGAGGTACTTGACCTTGCCCTCGGCCACCAGCTCGGCCATGGCGCCCACCGACTCCGCGAGCGGGACCTTCGGGTCCCGGCGGTGCATGTAGTACAGGTCGATCTCGTCCACGCCCAGGCGCCGCAGGCTGCCCTCGACGGCCTGCCGGATGTAGGCGGGGTCGTTGCGGATGGTGCGCTTGGTCGGGTCGTCCGGGTCGGTGGCGATCGCGAACTTGGTGGCGAGCACCACCTCGTCGCGGTGCGCTTGGATGAACGGGGCGATGAACTTCTCGTTCTCCCCCATGCCGTACATATCGGCGGTGTCGTAGAGCGTGACGCCCAGCTCCCGCGCGCGCTCCAGCGTGGCCCGCGCCTCGTCGGCGTCCGTCGGGCCGTAGGCGGCGCTCATGCCCATGCAGCCGAGGCCCTGCACCCCGACCCGGGGGCCGCCGGCGCCCAGCTCGACCGTGTCGATCTTCTTCTCACTCATGGAGACCTCAGAACCTCTCGGACGCCCGGCGGGCGTCGGCGTAGATATCGATCTTGTAGTCGAGTAGGTCCAGCGTGCTCTGCAACTCCGCTATCCGCTGCCGTACGTCCTCGCGGTGTGCGGTCAGCAGCTGTTCGCGCTCGGCGAAGGTGCTCTCGCCCACGCGCACCAGCTCGGCGTAGCGGACCATGTCCGCGACCGACATCCCGGTCAGTCGCAGTTTGGTCACCAGGCTCAGCCAGTCCAGGTCGCGGTTGGTGAAGCGGCGCTGCCCGGTGTGCGTGCGGTCCACGTGCGGCATCAGGCCGATCCGCTCGTACCAGCGCAGGGTGTGCGCGCTCAGGCCGGTGTGCTCGGCCACCTCACTGATCGTGTACCGGTCACGACCGGTGGGCCGTGGATGCGTCGGCGTGATGCCGCAGGCCTGCACCTTCGTCGGCAGTCCGCCGGTCGCGGTCGCACCGCTCGTCACCGGTTCGTGCTGCGTCACCGTCATGCCCCGTCTCCCCTGTTACGCCGGAAATGACCCGACTCCTTCGCCGGGTGCCTCTCGACGTCTTCAACGCTAGAGACTTGGAGCGCACTCCAAGCAAGCGGTGATCACACGCAGACTTGACCGGATTTTGGGAACGTTAGGCTCGGGGACATGCAGAGCCTCCGGATGATCGAGAACTGGCCGGTGCCCACCGCCGCAGCCGCCGTCGTACGAGCCGACGGGGTGGTGGCCGGATCGTACGGGCCCCTGGACCACCGGTTCCCGTTGGCGTCGGTGACCAAGCTGCTGGCCGCGTACGCCGCGCTGCTGGCCGTCGAGGAGGGCGCGGTCGAGCTGGACGAGCCGGCCGGGCCCGAGGGTTCCACGGTCCGTCATCTGCTGGCGCACACCTCGGGCGTCGCCTTCGACGAGCAGCGGGCGATGGCCGCGCCGGGCAGCCGCCGGATCTACTCCAACGCCGGGTTCGAGGCGCTGGGCGACCACATCGCCAAGGCGACCGACATCCCGTTCCCGCAGTACCTGCACGAGGCGGTACTGGAGCCGCTCGGGATGACCGCGACCGACCTGCCCGGCTCGCCCGCCAAGGACGGCGTCTCCACGGTCGCCGACCTGATCCGGTTCGCCGCCGAGTTGCAGGCGCCGCGGCTGCTGGCGCCGCAGACGCTGGCCGCGGCGACGCAGGTGGTCTTCCCCGGTCTGACGGGTGTGCTGCCGGGCTTCGGGTACCAGAAGCCCAACGACTGGGGGCTCGGCTTCGAGATCCGCGACGGCAAGTCGCCGCACTGGACGGGCGCCGGGTCCTCGCCCCGCACCTTCGGGCACTTCGGGCAGTCCGGGACGTTCCTGTGGGTGGACCCGGACGCCGGGGCGGCCTGTGTGGCGCTGACCGACCGGGCCTTCGGGCCGTGGGCGATCGAGGCCTGGCCGAAGCTGACGGACGCGGTGCTGGACGAACTGGCACGGTCGGCCTGACGCGGCGAAAAAGCGGGCCGACGCGGCAAAAGAAGCGGGCCGGGCGGCGCCGGGAGGCGGCACCGCCCCCACCGACTCACCCGGAACCCGGCTCCGCGCCCATCTCCCACACCAGGCACTCCGACGCCGCCAACCCGGTCAACTCCAGGCCCTTGCCGTCGGTGATCCGCGCCGCGTCGCCCGCCTCCAGGCGCACGTCACCGAGCCGTACGGCGCCGCGCACCACGTGCAGGTAGCCGCGGGCGGCGTCCGGGACCGCGGTGCGCCCGCCGTCGGCCAGCCGGCGCAGGTGCAGCACGGCACCGGCCCGCGGGACCGGGTACGGGGTGCCGTCGGCGATCTCGCGCACCAGCTCGTACGACGGCTCGTCGCCGTCGTGGCCGGTGCGGCCGGCGTCGCGGGGCCGCTCCGCCAGCCACATCTGCACGAAGCGCAGCGGCGCGGTGCCCGCGTTGCGCTCCACGTGCCGTACGCCGCCGGCCGAACTGAGCCGCTGGAGATCGCCGGGGCGTACGGTGGTCTCGTGGCCGGCCGTGTCGCGGTGGGTCAGTTCGCCCTCGATCACCCAGGTCACGATCTCGGTGTCGCGGTGCGGGTGCTCGTCGAAGCCGGCGCCGGCCGCCAGCCGCTCCTCGTTGCAGGCGATCAACGCCCCGAAGCGCAGGTTGTCCGGGTCGTAGTGGGGCCCGAAGGAGAACGCGTGCAGTGACTCGATCCCGACGTCCCGATCGCCGCCCCGATACCGCTCCCCGCCCCTGCGCACCTGAATCATGGGCCCACGGTAGCCCCCGGCCCCTCACCACCTCGCCCCGATAGTGCAGGCTTGTCCCGTGTCTGAACCCGCATCGCGCGACGCGCACCCGCACTCGGCGACCCTCCGGCGTCTGGAGAACTCGTCCGGCAAGCTGGCCGCCGCGGCCATCGCCCGTATGGACGCCACGTTGCCGTGGTACCGCGCGATGCCGCCGGAGAACCGTTCCTGGATCGGCCTGGTGGCACAGGCCGGTATCGCCGCCTTCACCGAGTGGTTCCGGCACCCGGAGACCCCGCAGGCGATCAGCACCGATGTCTTCGGCACCGCTCCGCGCGAGCTGACCCGGGCGATCACCCTGCGCCAGACCGTGGAGATGGTCCGCACGACCATTGAGGTCATGGAGGCGGCGATCGACGAGGTCGCGGCCCCGGGTGACGAGTCGGTGCTGCGCGAGGCGCTGCTGGTCTATGCGCGCGAGATCGCCTTCGCCACCGCCCAGGTGTACGCCCAGGCCGCGGAGGCGCGCGGCGCGTGGGACGCCCGGCTGGAGTCGCTGGTGGTCAACGCGGTGCTGTCCGGGGAGGCGGACGAGGGCGCGGTCTCCCGGGCCGCGGCGCTGGGGTGGAACTCGCCGGAGCACGTGTGCGTCGTGCTGGGCACCGCGCCGGACGGCGACAGCGAGCTGACGGTGGAGGCGATCCGGCGGGCCGCCCGGCACGCCAAGCTCCAGGTGCTGACCGGTGTGCTGGGGTCCCGTCTGGTGGTGATCGCGGGCGGCTCGGACAATCCGCTCAAGGCCGCGAAGGCGCTGATCGGCCCGTTCGCCGCGGGGCCCGTGGTGGCCGGCCCGGTCGTCGCCGACCTGCTGGCGGCGACCCGCTCGGCGCAGGCCGCGGCCGCCGGACTGCGGGCCTGTGCCGCCTGGCCGGACGCCCCCCGGCCGGTGCTGGCGGACGATCTGCTGCCGGAGCGCGCGATGGCCTCGGACCCGGTCGCGCGGGAGCAGTTGGTGGAGGAGATCTACAGACCGCTGGAGGAGGCGGGCTCGGCACTCCTGGAGACGCTGAGCGTCTATCTTGAGCAGGCGAGCAGTCTGGAGGGCGCCGCCCGGATGTTGTTCGTCCACCCCAACACCGTGCGCTATCGGCTCCGACGTGTGACAGACGTCACCGGATGGTCACCTTCCGATGTGCGCTCCGCGTTCACCCTGCGTATCGCACTGATCCTGGGGCGTCTGGCTGACGGTGAGGCGCAACTCTAGACTTTTGTCGGAGACCAACAATTCCCCCGATGGTTCTTCGTCCTTGTCCCCACGGGCGGGCGGAACCACCCACAAGAGAGAGTGTGAGGGTGCTCGTACTCGTCGCTCCCGGCCAAGGCGCTCAGACGCCCGGCTTCCTGACCCCCTGGCTCGACCTCCCCGGTGTCGAAGACCGGCTCCGCGCCTGGTCGGACGCCATCGACCTGGACCTCGTCCACTACGGCACGAAGGCGACGGAGGAGGAGATCCGCGACACCGCGGTGGCGCAGCCGCTGCTGGTGGCCTCCGCCCTGATCTCCGCCCGCCAGCTGTTCGCGACGGCCGACGACGTCGCCGCGCGGGTCGGTGCCACGGCCGGCCACAGCGTCGGTGAGCTCGCCGCCGCAGCCCTGACCGGCGCTCTGACCGACGAGGTCGCGATGGGGCTGGTGCGCCGCCGTGGTCTGGCGATGGCCGAGGCCGCCGCGGTCACCGAGACCGGTATGGCCGCGCTGCTGGGCGGCGACGCGGACGTCGTCATCCCGCATCTGGAGCGGCTGGGCCTGACCCCGGCGAACGTCAACGGCGCCGGGCAGATCGTCGCCGCGGGCACCGCCGAGCAGATCGCCGCGCTGGTCGAGAACAAGCCGGAAGGCACTCGTCGGGTCGTACCGCTGAAGGTGGCCGGCGCGTTCCATACTCACCACATGGCACCCGCCGTCTCGGCCCTGGAGGCCGCCGTCCAGGAGCTGTCCCCCGCCGACCCGCGGACCCGTTACGTTTCCAACAAGGACGGGCAGGTGGTCTCCTCCGGCCAGGAACTGGTGGAGCGACTGGTCGGCCAGGTGGCCAACCCGGTGCGCTGGGACCGGTGCATGGAGACGTTCAAGGAGCTCGGTGTCACCGCGCTCATCGAAGCCGCCCCCGGCGGTACCCTCACCGGTCTGGCCAAGCGCGCCCTGCCCGGCGTGAAGACGCTCGCCCTCAAGACGCCCGACGACCTGGACGCGGCCCGCGAGCTGATCGCCACGGCAGCGGACGCCGCTCCCGCAGCATCGGCCGAATAGGAGTCGGAAGCGCATGACCTCGAAGATCAAGCCCTCGAAGGGCGCCCCGTACGCGCGGATCATGGGTGTCGGCGGTTACCGTCCGACCCGTGTGGTGCCCAATGAGGAGATCCTCAAGCACATCGACTCGTCCGACGAGTGGATCCGCTCGCGGTCCGGCATCGCGACCCGCCACTGGGCAAGCCCCGAGGAGACCGTCGCGACGATGGCGATCGAGGCGTCCGGCAAGGCCATCGCGGACGCCGGCATCACGCCCGAGCAGATCGGTGCCGTGATCGTCTCCACCGTGTCGCACTTCAAGCAGACCCCGGCCGTGGCGACCGAGATCGCGCACCGCATCGGTGCCGGCAAGCCGGCCGCGTTCGACATCTCGGCGGGCTGCGCGGGCTTCGGCTACGGACTGACCCTGGCCAAGGGCCTGGTGACCGAGGGCAGCGCGGAGCACGTCCTGGTCATCGGCGTCGAGCGGCTGTCGGACCTGACCGACCTGGAGGACCGTGCGACGGCCTTCCTCTTCGGTGACGGCGCCGGCGCGGTGATCGTCGGCCCGGCGAAGGAGCCGGCGATCGGCCCGACCGTCTGGGGCTCGGAGGGCGACAAGTCCGAGACCATCAAGCAGACCCTGGGCTGGGACGTCTACCGTTCCACCCCGCTCCCCGGAGGCGACGGCCCCGAGCGGCGCCCGGCCCCGGAGGAGATCCGATACCCCGCCATCACCCAGGAGGGCCAGGCGGTCTTCCGGTGGGCGGTGTTCGAGATGGCGAAGGTCGCCCAGCAGGCGCTGGACGCGGCCGGCGTCAGCCCGGACGACCTGGACGTCTTCATTCCGCACCAGGCCAACATGCGGATCATCGACTCGATGGTGAAGACTCTGAAGCTGCCGGAGAGCGTGACGGTCGCCCGTGACGTGGAGACCACCGGCAACACCTCGGCAGCCTCCATTCCGCTCGCCATGGAGCGGCTGTTGGCGACCGGGCAGGCCAAGAGCGGCGACACCGCGCTGGTCATCGGCTTCGGGGCGGGTCTCGTCTACGCCGCGACGGTCGTTACCCTCCCCTAGGCAAGATCTGCGCAGCGCAGTACGTCTTCGGATGTGCCGCCCGCCGCACGGATCTTCACCGCAAGTAACGCAGTTTCCCCTTAAAATGACCGAAGGAGCGCCATCATGGCCGCCACTCAGGAAGAGATCGTCAAGGGTCTCGCCGAGATCGTGAACGAGATCGCCGGCATCCCCACCGAGGACGTCCAGGTGGACAAGTCCTTCACCGACGACCTGGACGTCGACTCGCTGTCCATGGTCGAGGTTGTCGTCGCCGCCGAAGAGCGCTTCGACGTGAAGATCCCGGACGACGACGTCAAGAACCTCAAGACGGTCGGCGACGCGACCAAGTACATCCTCGAGCACCAGAGCTGATCCAGCTCTCCCGCGCATGTCGCCACCCCGCGGTGGCGCCGTCTATTCAGACCCCTCTACCCGTGGAGTAAGAATTCCCGTGAACGCGACCAATCGCACCGTGGTCGTCACCGGTATCGGCGCAACCACACCGCTGGGTGGCGACAGCGCTTCGACGTGGGAGGCCCTGCTCGCCGGACGCTCCGGTGTCGGTACCCTCCAGCAGGACTGGGCTGCCGACCTGCCCGTCCGCATCGCCGCCGAGGCGGCCGTCGACCCGGCGGAGGTGCTCCCCCGGCCGCTGGCCCGCAAGCTGGACCGCTCGGCGCAGTTCGCGCTGATCGCCGCCCGTGAGGCCTGGGCGGACGCCGGCTTCACCGCCAAGGCCGGCGAGGACACCTCGATCGACCCCGACCGGCTCGGTGCCGTCATCGCCTCCGGCATCGGCGGCGTGACGACCCTGCTCGGCCAGTACGACGTTCTCAAGGAGAAGGGCGTCCGCCGCGTTTCTCCGCACACGGTGCCGATGCTGATGCCCAACGGCCCGTCCGCCAACGTCGGCCTGGAGGTGAACGCCCGCGCGGGTGTGCACACCCCGGTCAGCGCCTGTGCGTCCGGTTCCGAGGCGATCGGCTACGCCATCGAGATGATCCGTTCGGGCCGTGCCGACATCGTCGTCGCGGGCGGTACGGAGGCGGCGATCCACCCGCTGCCGATCGCCGCGTTCGGCAACATGATGGCGATGTCGAAGAACAACGACGACCCCGAGGGCGCGTCCCGGCCGTTCGACACCGCGCGCAACGGCTTCGTCATGGGCGAGGGCGCCGGCGTCATCGTCCTGGAGTCGGCCGAGCACGCCGCCAAGCGCGGCGCCAAGGTCTACGCCGAGGCCGTCGGCCAGGGCATCTCCGCCGACAGCCACGACATCGTGCAGCCCGAGCCGTCCGGCAACGGCATCGCGCACGCGCTCCAGAACCTCCTCGACAACACCGACCTCGACCCGGCCGAGATCGTGCACGTCAACGCGCACGCCACCTCCACGCCGCAGGGCGACCTGGCCGAACTGAAGGCGCTGCGCAAGGTCTTCGGCGACGACACCGACCACATGGCGGTCTCCGCCACCAAGTCGATGACCGGCCACCTCCTGGGCGGCGCGGGCGGTATCGAGACGGTCGCCTCGATCCTGGCGCTGTACCACCGGGTGGCTCCGCCGACGATCAACATCGAGGAGCTCGACCCGGAGGCCGAGGCGGACATCGTCCGCGGCGAGGCCCGCAAGCTGCCCGCCGAGGGCCGGATCGCGGCCCTGAACGACTCGTTCGGCTTCGGCGGCCACAACGTGGTGCTCGCCTTCCGCACGGTCTGACCCGTACGCGCCGAGGCCGCCCGTCCACACGGACCGGGCGGCCTCGGCCGTTTCCGGGCGAACACCGCCCCTGAAGGTTCAGCCGCTGAACGAGGCGAAGTAAGCCGCCGCGCCGTCCTCTTCACCGTGACCCTGCGCCTCCGCCCGCCGGAACCGCTCCGCGGCCGCCTCGCCCAGATCCATCCGCACGCCGGCGTCCCGGGCTGCCTCCAGGATGAGCCGGGTGTCCTTGCGGGCCGCGGAGACCGTGAAGCTCGCCGGGTAGTTCCCGGACCGGATCAGCTCCGACTTCATCCGCAGGTACGGAAGGTCCAGCGATCCGCCGGCGATCGCGTCGAGGAAGTCCTGCGGGTCCACGCCGAGCCCCCGGGCGAGCGCCAGGGTCTCGCCGGTGCCGTTGATGACGGTCAGCACCCAGCTGTTGATGACGAGCTTGAGGCGACTGGCGGACCCGCTCGCGCCGTCCTCGCCCACCCACCGGGTGGTGCGCCCGATGACGTCGAAGACCTGGGCGGCGCGGTCCCGTACGTCGTTCGGGCCGGCCGCCAGGATCGTCAACTCGCCCTTCTCCGCCGGGGCCTTGGTGCCCAGAACGGGGGCGTCGACGAAGCGCAGTCCGTGCTCGTCGGCGAACCGGGCGAGGCCGGCGAGCCGTTCGGCGCCCACGGTGCTGGTCTGGAGCCAGAGGGCACCGGCCGCCAGCGCGGGGGCGGCCTGCCGCACGGCGTCGAGGACGGCGTCCCCGTCGAGCAGCATGGTGAGCACCACGTCCGCGCCGTCCACCGCCTCGGCGGGGGTGTCGGTGACGTGGGCCCCGTCGGCGGCCAGCGGCTCGGCCTTGGCGCGGGTGCGGTTCCAGACGCGGACGTCGAGCCCGGCCCGGGCGAGGTTGCGGGCCATCGCCGCGCCCATGATTCCGGTGCCGAGCACTGCTACTGAGAGGGTGTCGGAAGCGTGGTCGCCGGCCGAACCGGCGACGGAAGAGGTGTTGTCGACCATGGCCGGCACGCTAGGTGCTGGAGCGGACTCCAGGGCAACCTCGGCCGCGTGTCGGCCCCGCCGTGCCGTCGGCGGGGGCCCGGGACGGTGTCAGACGACCTGGTGGAGCCAGCGGACCGGGGCGCCCTCGCCGGCGTACCGGAACGGCTCCAGTTCGTCGTCCCAGGGCTTGCCGAGGAGCTTGGCGACCTCTTCGGCCAGTTCGGTCTCGCCGCGCGCGGAGCGGGCGAGCGCGGCGCGCAGCCGCTCCTCGGGGATCAGGATGTCGCCGTGGATGCCCGTGACGGCATGGAAGATGCCCAGGTCGGGCGTGGAGCTGTAGCGTTCGCCCTCCGCCGTGGCGCAGGGTTCCGCGGTCACCTCGAAGCGGAGCAGATGCCAGCCGCGCAGCGCGGAGGCCAGCTTGGAGGCCGTGCCGGCCTCGCCCTGCCAGGAGAACTCGGCTCTCCAGGTGCCCGGGGCCGCCGGCTGTCGGATCCAGTCGAGATTGACGCGCACACCGAGGACGCCCGCCACGGCCCATTCGACGTGCGGGCACAGCGCGCGCGGAGCGGAGTGGACGTACAGAACTCCACGTGTCGTCACCGGGACCTCCAGTGCGGTTCGAGGTTCGCCTTCCCCAGCGGCCTCGTGCCCGTTCCGGTTGCGGCCGGGACAGTTGTCATTCTGCCCCAGTGATCACTTCGGCACCAGCATGCGAGGTGACCTACAGTAAACACCATTAGGCGGAATTTGCCGCAAAAGGGACAGGAAATGACGTGATGTAATTTGTCTGTGCCGACTGCACATGCCACTTTGCGTCACCGCCCGGCGGGCACGGGGCAAAGCTACCGCGCGGTGCCGGGCGAAGGGGTGACGTACCGTCGGTACCCGAAGAGATATCACTCGCACGCCGGAGGGGACAGGGGATGACGCAGATCGATCGGCGCTTTCGCCTTCGGCCACGCCGCTTCGGCCATCGATTCTCACGTTCCGTCACCACCGCTCTCGCGCTGCTGATCACCCTCACCGCCTGTAGCGCCGACGGCACGCCCGGCTCGGGCGGATCCGGCGAACGGCGCAGCCCACCGGCACCCGTCTGGCGCACCGACCCCGGATCGATCGCGGCGCTCGGCGATTCGATCACCGTCGGCTTCGACGCCTGCACGGTGCTCTCCGACTGCCCCGAGGTCTCCTGGGCCACCGGCACCGATCCCGCGGTCGACAGCCTCGCCCGACGACTGGTCAAACACCCGGCCACGCACAGCTGGAACCTCGCGCGGACCGGCGCGCTGATGAGCGACCTGCCCGGCCAGGTCGCCGCGGCCGTCCGGCGGAAGCCCGCATTGGTCACGGTCCTGATCGGCGCCAACGACGCCTGCCGCCGCACCGTGGGGGCGATGACTCCGGAGGCCGACTTCCGCGCCGGCTTCAGCCGCTCCCTGAAGGAGCTGCGGCGCGCCCTGCCGCACACCCAGGTCTATGTCGCGGCGGTGCCCGACCTGCTGCGGCTGTGGTCCGAGGGGCGCAAGAACCCGCTCGGCAAGGAGGTCTGGAAGCTGGGCATCTGCGGGTCCATGCTGCGCGATCCGGACGATCTGACGAAGGCGGCGCAGGACCGGCGGACGACGGTGCGGAAGCGGGTGATGGCGTACAACGCGGCGCTGGCGGAGGTGTGCGGCAAGGACCCGCTGTGCCGGTTCGACGGCTCGGTCTTCGACTACCACTTCACCGACCGGCAGTTGAGCACCTGGGACTGGTTCCATCCGGGCACCCGCGGCCAGAAGGAGCTGGCCGAGCTGGCGTTCCGGACCATCACCCGCAAGGGAGCGTAGCGCCGGCCGGGCGGCCGATACGCGCTCCCCGGACGCTGCCGCCCGGCCCCGTCGGGCATAGGCTCGCGACCATGAACACGCAGGTCAGCAGGGAACCGTTCGGCACGCTGGACGACGGCACGCGCATCGACCGGTGGACCCTGGAGACGGGCCGGGGGCCCGGCGCGCTACGGGTGGCCGTCCTGACGTACGGCGGGATCGTCCAGCGCATCGAGGCACCGGACCGGGACGGGAAGCCGGCGCAGCTGGCGCTGGGCTTCGCCGACCTCGCGTCGTACGTCGCGCACGGCGGGTCGTACTTCGGCGCGCTGGTCGGCCGCTATGCGAACCGGATCGCGGGGGCCTCCTTCCCGCTCGACGGCACCTCGTACCGGCTGACGGCGAACGACGGGCGCAACACCCTGCACGGCGGGGCGCGGAACTTCTCCCAGGCGGTGTGGGCCGCCCAGGAGGTCGAGGACGGGCTGGAGTTGCACCGGACCAGCCCGGACGGCGAGGAGGGCTTCCCCGGCGCCCTGGAGGTGCGCGTGCGGTACACCCTCGAAGCCGGGGTCGGCGGCGGTGCGTTGCGGATCGCCTATCGCGCGCGGACCGACGCGCCGACCGTGGTGAACCTCACCAACCACACCTATCTGAACCTGGGCGGGGACGGCAGCGGCAGCGCCACGGGGCACGAGCTGCGGCTGGCGGCGTCCGGCTACACCCCCGTCGACGGCACCGGCATCCCGGTGCCGGGCGGGCCCGTGGAGGTCGCCGGCACCCGCTTCGACTTCCGGACGGCGCGCCCGGTGGACGGCGCGTACGACCACAACTTCGCGCTCGACGGCGGGACGACCGCGGTGCCGTGCCCGGTCGCCGAGCTCCACGATCCGCGATCCGGCCGGGTGCTTGAGCTGTCCACGACCGAGCCGGGCCTTCAGCTCTACACCGCCGACCACCTCGACGGGTCCTTGACCGGCACCTCGGGGTTCCCCTACGGGCCGGCGGCCGGCATCGCCCTGGAGACCCAGCACTTCCCGGACTCCCCGCACCGCCCGGACTTCCCCAGCACCGTCCTCCGGCCCGGGGAGAGCTACCGCTCGGAGACCGTCTACGCGTTCTCGGTGCGGCCGCGGAGGGACGGCGACGGCTGAGCGCGGCGCGCGTCGGCGGCGGCGCGCCCCTTAGGGGGCGTCATACCGTGCGGTGACGGGAAGGTCATACCGTGCGGCGACGACGACGGGGGCGGTGAGGGCCGAAGATGGTCTGTGATCGGTTCCGTCCGTTCCGATTGTTCGTTTCCTGCTTCGGGAGTACCAGCACCATGGCCCGCCTCCGCGCTTCGCACCTCGTCCTTCCCTGTGCGGCGTTGACCGTGTTGATCACCGGCTGCTCGCTGTCGGGGTACGGCCCGACGAAGAGCGCGCAGCGCACATACAGCGTGGACGGCACGATCACCGCGCTGACGGCGACCACGCACGGCGGGAACATCGACGTGGTGCCGGTCGACGCCGGCGGGAAGGTCAGAGTGACCGAGAAGTACCGCTACAACGACAGCAAGCCGACGCCGGCGCACGAGGTCGAGGACGGCCGGCTCACGCTGAAGGCCGAGGACTGCGGTATGGGCCGCAGGTGCGAGGTGGACTACCGGGTGCTGCTGCCGCGGAACGCCTCGGTCAGCCTGCACACCAGCGGCGGGAATATCACCGTCCGGGGGACCGCCGGCCGGATCGACGCGGAGACCAGCGGCGGCGACATCACCGTCGCCGATTCCACGGCCCGTACGACGAAGGCGCGGACCAGCGGCGGTGACGTGGACCTCGCGCTGTCCGCGGCGCCGGACGAGGTCTCGGGCCGGACGAGCGGAGGCGACGTCACCATCCGCCTCCCGAAGGGCAGCTATGCGGTGGACGCCTCGACGAGCGGCGGCACCAGCAAGGTCTCGGTGCCGACCGACAAGCGGTCCGCGCACAAGGTGACGGCGCGGACGAGCGGTGGTGACGTGCGAGTGACCACCTCCTGAGGTCGATCCGAGGTCGATGGCCCGGTGGACGGGGTGGTCCGGTGAACGGGGTGGCCCGGTGAACGGGGTGGCAGGGCGACGGGCGACAGCAGGTGGTCAGAGCTGCGCGGGCCCCTGACCGGTCAGCCGACGGTGACCTCGGCGGTCAGGCGACGGTCGGCGACGCTGCGCGCGGCCTCCACGGTGTAGACACCGGTGATCCGGCGCCAGCCGCCGGTCGGCTCGCTCCGCCGCGCTCCCCCGCCGCTCACCGCCGGCGCGTCGCCAGCGGCGTCCCAGACCGCGAACGCGCGGTCCGGCAGCGGGACCTCGACCTCGGCGCTCTCACCGGGACCGGCCTCGACCACCGCGAAACCGACCAGCCAGCGGGCCGGTCGGTCCGGGGCGTCCACGGCGGCCTCCGCCGTCGGCGCCAGATAGATCTGGACGACCTCGCGGCCGGGCCGCTCGCCGACGTTGCGGACCCGGACCCGCACCGAGTCGGGAGTGGGGTCCAGCGACTCGTACTCCCAGTCGGTGTAGCCCAGCCCGTGGCCGAAGGGGTAGGCGGGTGCGGGAGCCGCGTCCCGCCAGGCGCGGTAGCCGATGAACACGCCCTCGGAGTAGGCGAGTCGGCCGCCGGTCGGAGTGACGGTGGTGACCGGCGCGTCGTCGAGGCGGGCCGGCCAGGTGGTGGGCAGCCGGCCGCCCGGTTCGTGCGTGCCGAGCAGCACGTCCGCCAGCGCCGCACCGGCCTCCTGACCGGGAAACCAGCTCAACAGGACGGCGGGGACCCGGGTGCGCCACGGCAGCTCCACCGGCGAGCCGGCGTTGACGACCACGACGGTGTGCGGGTTCACCGCGGCGACCCGGGTGACCAGCTCGTCCTGTCGGCCGGGCAGCCGCAGGTCGCGGCGGTCGAAGCCCTCGGACTCGACCTCCTCGGTGGTGCCGACGACGACGATCACGGCGTCGGCGTCGGCCGCCGCACGGACCGCCTCCTCGATCTCGGCCTCGGGGTCCAGCTGTGGCTCGGCGTGGCCGAGGGTGAAGCGGAGCCCGTCCATGCTCTCCCCCAGGCCGTGGCTGAGCGGGACGAACCGCAGGCCGACGGCCACGCTCTCACCCGCCGTCAGCTCCGCGGTCACCCGCCGTTCGACGGGGTTCATGAACGCCTCGAAGGGGTCGTTGCCCTCCGGTGCGCAGTTGCCGTCGAAGAGGACCGCACCGCCGACGGTCAGCCGCAGGGCTCCGGTGCCGCCGACGGCGAAGGTGTGACGGCCGGAGATCCGCGGGGTGAACCGGCCGGTGAGCTCGACGGCGCCGAGGTTCTGCCGGGTCACGCCCTCGGGGAAGCGCCCCATCGTCTGCACCTCCCCGTCGAACTGCGGCGCCTCGGCGAGCAGTTGACCGTCCTCGGTGAGGTAGTGGGCGCGCAGCGCGAAGCCCTCGCGGGCGTACGGGACCCGGGTGCGCGGTTCGGCGCCGACCGCGAAGGTGACCTCGACGCGCTCGGGGAGCGCGGCGCACAGCCCCTCCAGCGGGGAGACCACATGGTCGGGGAAGACGGTCGCCGAGCCGCCGCCGAGCACCCGTGCGTCGCGCGCGGTCGCCCCGATGACGGCGACCCGGCGGACCGTCGTGGCGTCCAGCGGCAGCGCCCGGCGCGCGCCGGCGACGGGCTCGTTGCGCAGCAGGACGAAGGACCGGCGGGCGATCTCGCGGGCCACCGCCCGGCCGTCGATCCGCTGCGGCACCCCGTCCGGGTCGACGGCGGCCGGCACGCCCTCCAGGCACCCCGTCCGGGCGGCGAGCAACAGCACCCTGCGCACCGCGTCGTCCACCTCCGACTCGGCCACCTCGCCGGCGCGGACGGCCTCGGCGAGCGGGGCGCCGTAGACCGTGCGGGGTCCGGGCATCGCCACGTCCAGGCCACCGCGCAGGGCGCGCACGGTGTCGCGGGCGGCGGTCCAGTCGGAGACGTTGCAGCCGTCGAAGCCCCACTCGCCGCGCAGCACCTCGTTGACGAGGTGCCGGTGCTCGGTCATGGTCGCGCCGTTGACCTGGTTGTAGGCGGTCATGACGCCCCAGGGGCGGGCGCTCTTCACGATGTGCTCGAAGGGCGCCAGGTAGAGCTCGCGCAGCGGGCGCGGGGCGATGCGGTTGTCGACGGTGAGCCGGTCGGTCTCGGCGTCGTTGCCGACGAAGTGCTTGACCGTCGTGCCGACGCCGCCCTCCTGGACGCCCCGTACGTATCCGGCCCCGATCGCGCCGGTGAGCAGCGGATCCTCCGCGTAGCACTCGAAGTGGCGGCCGCCCAGCGGCGAACGGTGCAGATTGACGGTCGGGGCGAGGAGGACGTGCACGCCCTTGCGGCGGGCTTCCTGCGCGAGGAGGTGACCGGCCCGGCGGGCCAGCCCGGGGTCCCAGGTGGCGGCCAGCGCCGTGGGACTGGGCAGTGCGACGGAGGGGTCCGCGGCGCTCCACTCCTGGCCCCGCACCCCGACCGGCCCGTCCGACATCACCAGCGACCGCAGCCCGATCGCGGGCACGGCCGGGAGTGTCCACATGTCCTGGCCGGACAGCAGCCGGACCTTGGTGTCGAGGTCGAGTGCGGCGAGCGCACGCTCCACGGCCGCGGCATGGACGCCGGCACGGCCGTGCTGCGGACCGCCGGCGGCGGAGTCGTGGGCGAGTTCGAGGTCGAGGTCGTGGGGCTGATCGTCGGTCATACGGCTCTCCGGTGCTCCCTGAACGGACATGCGGGCCCCCTGTCCGGATTCTCACCTCCCACCTGTTGGCCGGTAAGCATCGTTACCCGTCCGTTACGCCAGCCGTACGGGATCTCCACGGCGGCGTTACGCTCGGCCGGTGACTGCACGAGACCGGGGCGCGCCCCACGGCGGCCGACCGGGCCCACGGCGGGGCGGCGGCGGGCGGGAGGCCCGGCGCGCGGAGCGGCGGGAGGCGATCCTGGAGGCCGCCATGGAGGTCATCTCCGAGCGCGGCTACCGCCGTACCTCGCTCGCCGCGGTCGCCGAACGCGCCGGGCTCACCCCCCAGGGGCTGCTGCACCACTTCCCCACCAAGGAGTTGCTGCTGGTCGGCGTCCTGGAGGCGCGGGACCGCTGGGATCTGGCCTCCTCGGCCGCGGCGTCCGGGACCTGGCGCACCGACGCCCTCGCCCAGCTCGTCGACTACAACGCCACCCGCCCCGGCATCGTGCAGACCTACACCGTGCTGTCCGCCGACAGCGTCACCGAGGACCACCCGGCCCGCGCGTTCTTCGAGTCCCGCTTCCGCTCCGTGCGCGCCTCGATGGCCGCGGCGCTGCGGGCCGAGTTCGGCGAGCGGCTGCCCGGCGGGCTGACCCCGGAGCGAGCGGCACCCCTGCTGGTCGCGGTGCTGGACGGGCTGCAACTCCAGTGGCTGCTGGACCCGGAGAACGTGGACATGCCGGAGGCGTTCCGGGACTTCCTGGCGTTGCTGGGGCGCGCGGAGGAGTCGGACGAAGGCTGACCCCGCGCGCCCTGCGCCGCTACCGCAGTGGCGCGAGACAGGAGATGGTCATCTTGTCGGGGCCGTACTCGGGGTCGCCCAGCATGTCGCCGTGGTCGCAGTGCGCCGCCGAGGTGTCGAGCAGGCGCCTCACCTTGTACTGCGCATCGGCGGAACCGCAGTCCACCACTTCCAGGTCCTCGTTCCGCCAGTCCCCGTCATTGCGTACGCAGTCACCGACGGCGAGGGTCGGGGTCTTTCCGAAGCCGGTGCCGTCGGCGACCAAGCCGACGACGAGCAGCGCGGGGATCGCCAGCGCGACCAGCACCGCGGGTATGAGGAACAGCAGTGCCTCGGGGCGGCGCAGCAGCGACCTTCCCGGGTCGAGCGGCGGCCGGAAGCCGCCTGCCGGGGCGGCCAGTTTGCGGAACCGGCTCCGGGGGCCGAGGTTCAGCAGCAGGGTGATCGGGGTGATGACCACGGACAGCGGGCTCCACCAGCCCTGCCACAGGGTCTTGGCGGACATCTCGCGGTAGGTGGCCAGTCCGCAGGACCGGCAGAACTGTCCGCTGCGGCTGAGGAACCGCATGACGTACAGGATGCCCTGGTGCCCTCGCACGGTGGCCCGGACGGCCGGCTGGGCACCGCAGAACGTGCAGCCGGTGTCGGTGGCGTGCGGCGGGAGGTGCGGCTGCGGCCCGTATCCGTACGGGCCGGGCGCCGGCGCCGGGTGACCGGGAGACGGCGCGTACGGGCCGGCGGGCGGCTGCCCGGCGGGCGCCATGGGCTGCTGCGGATATGCCTGCGGATACGGCTGCGGGTGCGGCTGTGGGTACGGCTGTGGGTACGGGTAAGGGCCGTGTGGTGGTGGCGGGCTGGCCACGGAGATTCCCCCTGAGGTACATGGTGCGTGGGCGTGCGTGCCGTGGGTGAAGGGCGCACGCGACCCCGAACCCTATCCGCGGGTCCCGCTGTTCCCCGCCCCCGGCCCCCTACCGCCCGACGGGACGGACCGCTTTACTCGCCCGCATGACACGCTCACCCCTACCCGCCAGGCGGGCCGTGCTCGGCCTCGCACTGGCCGCCGCCCTCCCCCTGACCCTGACCGCACCGGCCACCGCGTCCGCCGCGCCGGCCACCACCGTAGAGGAGGGGCGACTCACCCAGGCCGCGCCGCAGGAGATCCTCCGGCGGAGCGGATTCGACTGCTGGGCCCGGGAGTTCGGGCGGGGACTGGCGCGGATGACCACCTATCAGGAGGCCAGGCGGTATGTCGCGGGCGAGGGGCGGGCGCTGTGGCGGCGCGCCGTGGACCGGGCGCAGGGGCGCGGACCGGCGGGCGGCGACCTGAGCCGGGACGACGACCGGCCGCTGTACTGGGCACGGCTGGGCATGACGAGGGAACTGCGCGGCTGGCAGCCGAACTTCGGACTCACCGACACCCAACGCAGCGCGCTGATAAGCGCGTTGGAGCGTGGATCGCGCGGACAGGACTCGATCCGGCTGCCTGCCGGGAAGCACGTCCTGCGGATCGTGGTCACCGGATTCGACCCGTTCCAGCTGGACGCCGATCCCCGGCGGAGCAACCCCTCGGGCGCGGCGGCGCTCGCGCTGGACGGGACGACGGTGCGCACCGCCTCCGGCAGACCGGCACGGATCGAGGCCGCGGTCTTCCCCGTACGGTGGGCGGACTTCGCCGACGGCACGGTGGAGCGGACCCTGCTGCCGCACTTCCGGAGCGGGCCTCGGCAGGTGGACCTGTTCACGACGATCAGCCAGGGGCGGCCCGGACGGTTCGACGTCGAGCGGACCAACGGGGCCTGGCGGGGCGGCTATCCGGACAATGCCCGGGAATCCCGAACGGAGACCGTGCCGATCCCGGCGGGGGTGCCGACGGTGACCCCGCAGCCGCAGTGGACAACCACCACCCTGCCGTACGCGCGAATCGTGGCGGCCGGCACCGGGCCCTATCCGGTGGTCGACCACACCGCCGTCACCGAGATCCCGGCGGGCGGCACCGCACCGGTCGAGCGGCCCGACGGGCCGACTCCGGGCTCCACGGCCCGCGCCGGGGGCGGCGGGGACTACCTGTCCAATGAGATCGCCTACCGGGCGACGCTCCTCCGGGACGCGGTGCGGCGGCCGGCCCTGCCAGGCGGGCATCTGCACACTCCGGTGCTGGAGTTCGGCCCCGGCAACACCGATCCGGCGAGCGGGCGGATCACCGACCCGGTCTTCGTGGCGAACCGGGTCGCGATCACCGGGCAGGTGCGGGCGATCGTCGCGGTGGCGGCCGGGTGAGCTCGGGCACACAGCAGTTGTCCACAGGCCCGCACGCGGCGCGGTCGGCCCGGGCATCATGGACGAATGATCATCGCTGCCGCACAGTTCAGCCCCGTACCGGGGGACATCGACGCCAACGCCGCGCGGATGGCCGCACTGCTCACCCAGGCCGCCGAGCGCGGCGCGAGCCTGCTGGTCTTCTCCGAACTCGCGCTGACGCACTACGACCTGCGGCTGATAGCGGCCGATCCGGGCGGCATGACGGTCACCGCCGACGACGCCCGGCTGGCGCCCGTCCGCGCGGCGTGCCGGTCGACCGGGGTGGCTGCGGTGGTGAACGCGGCAGGCCGGGCCCCCGAGGGCGGCAGCGGCCCGACCATCGCCTCGTTCGTCTACGGGCCGGACGGCACGCTGCTCACCCGCTACGACAAGGTCCACCTGACCGAGGAGGAGAGCAAGGTCTTCGCACCGGGCACCGCGGACGGCCGTTTCACCCTGGGCGGCATCCGGTTCGCGCTGGCGACGTGCTTCGACAACGCCTTCCCCGAGGTGCCGGCGCGGGCCGCGGCGGACGGCTGCCGGGTGTACCTCTCCAGCGCCTTCCATGACGCACCGGAGCGGGTCACGCGCTATGCGGAGCTGGCCCGGGACAACGGTCTGCACGTGCTGCTCGCCAATGGCACGGGCATCGGCAGCCCCGGCCCGGCGTGCGGTCTCAGCGGTGCCTGGCTGCCGTCCGGGGAGCGGGTGGCGACCGCCGCCGCGTGGACGGGACCGGTGCCGGACGACGGTGCGGAGCTGGTGCCGAGCGACGATGCAGAGCTGGTGCGCAGCGACGTCCGGGACCGGATCACGCTGATGGCGGACCCGGCGGTGGCGGCGGTCCGGGTCGAGGAGTGCGGTGAGCCGCTGGTGGACGTCCGCACCGCGGCGCCCGGGCTGCTGGTCGCCCCGAACCGGCACGACGAGGGGGGCTCCTTCGCCCATCTGCGGGAAGGGGTGCTGCGGCGACTGCTCACCGCGCAGGAGTCACTGCCGGACGGGCTGCGGCTGGAGTTCGTCGAGGGCTACCGCCCGCCGGCCCTGCAACGCCGTTACTTCGAGGAGTACGCGGACGAACTGCGCGCCGCGTTCCCCGGCCGGGACGCCGAGCGCATCCACCAGGACGCCAGCCGCTATGTGTCGCCGCCCGACATCGCGCCGCACAGCGCGGGCGGCGCCGTGGACCTCACCCTCGTCACGGCGGACGGCGCACCCGTCGACATGGGAACGCCGATCAACGCCTCCCCTGAGGAGAGCGACGGCGCCTGCTACACGGCCGCCCCGGACCTTACGCCCGCCGCCCGGGCCAACCGCCGGATCCTCAACTCCGCACTGCGCGCCGCCGGTCTGGTCAACTACCCGACCGAGTGGTGGCACTGGTCCTACGGCGACCGTTACTGGGCGCTGGCGACCGGCGCGGAGCACGCGCTGTACGGCCCGAAGGAGCTGAAGGAGTTGAAGGAGCTGAAGGAGCTGGTCGACGAGCCCCGATAGACAACATGCCACGCGCCGGAGCGCGTTCCCCGGCCGGGGCGCCGCCCGGACCTCAGTCCTGCGGCACCTCCGGTGCCAGCACCTCCAGCTCTGCGCGCGTGGGGTAGGACGGCTGGGCACCCGGCTTGGTGACGGCCGCGGCGCCGACCCGTACGGCGAAGCGTGCCGCCTCGGGAAGGGCGTCGCCGCGGGCCAGGCGGGTGGCGAGGGCACCGGTGAAGGCGTCACCGGCGCCGGTGGTGTCGACGGCCCTGACCCGTACGCCGGGGATCTCGCCCGCCCCGGAATCGTCCAGGACCAGCGCGCCGTCGCCGCCGAGGGTGACGACCACGGAGCGGGCGCCCTGGTCGCGCAGCGCCTGCGCCCACTCGGCGGGCGTGCCGTCGGCCCGGCCGGAGAGCTGCCGCGCCTCGTGCTCGTTGACCACCAACGGGTCGGCCACCGCGAGGAGTTCGGGCGGCAGCGCCGTTGCGGGCGCCGGGGAGGGGTTGAGGACGACCCGGGTGCCGGCCTCCTCGGCGGCCGCCGCGGCGGCCCGCACGGACTCCAGGGGGATCTCCAGCTGGAGGGAGACCACCGAGGAGGCGGCGATGGTGTCCTTGGCGGCGGCCACGTCCTGCGGGGTGAGCGCGGCGTTGGCGCCGGGCGAGACCACGATGCTGTTGTCGCCGTCCGGGTCGACGATGATCATCGCGGTGCCGGTGCGGGCTGCTTCGTCCACGATGACCGGGGTGACGTCGGTACCGGCCTCGCGCTGGGCGTGCAGCAGCAGTTCGCCGTAGGCATCGCCGCCGACCCGCGCCAGCAGCGCGGTGCGGCCGCCGATCCGGGCCGCCGCGGCGGCCTGGTTGGCGCCCTTCCCGCCGGCCGACTCGACCAGGTCCGTGCCGAGCACGGTCTCGCCCGCGCCGGGCCGCCGCTCGACCCGTACTGTCAGATCCGCGTTGGCCGAGCCGACCACCAGGACGTCATACATGCGCCGTTCTCCCATGTCCGAGCGGCGCGCTCCGATGTGCCCGCGCCGCTTCGCCGTTCTCTCTGCTCGTGTGCCGACCCGTACGGCATGTCTGATGTCGTGTCATGCCGTGTCGTGTGTCGTGTTTATGCGTCATGCGTCGTGCGTCGTGTCAGTCGTCATGCCGTTCGCCGCGTCATCCGCCGTCGAACTCGGCGGCGTTCTCCGCCGTCACCAGTACCACCGGCACCTTGACGGACTGCGGCAGCTTCTCACCGTGGGCCGCCTTCATCGCCCAGTCAACGGCCTGCTTGCCGAGGAGTTCCGGCTGCTGGGCGACGGTCGCGGTCAACGTGCCGCCGCGGACCGCCGTGACGCCGTCCGGTGTGCCGTCGAACGCCACCACCTTGACGTCCTTGCCCGAGCGGGCGCCCAGCGCCTTGGACGCGCCGAGCGCCATCTCGTCGTTGGCGGCGAACACCCCGGCGATGTCGCGGTGCGCTTGCAGCATGTTGGTCATCACGTCCATGCCCTTGGTGCGGTCGAAGTCGGCGGGCTGCCGGGCGACGACCTGGATGCCGGGGTACTTCTTGATGCCCTCTTCGAAGCCCCTGCCGCGTTCGCGGGCGGCGGAGGTGCCGGGCTGCCCTTCCAGGAAGGCCACCTTGCCCTTGCCGCCCAGCGATTCGGCCAGCGTCTTCGCGGCCAGCCGGCCGCCCGCGACGTTGTCGGAGGCGATGGTCGAGCCGACCGTACCGCCGTTGACGCCGCGGTCGATGGAGATGACCGGCACGTTCGCCCGGTTGGCGACGCCGACGGCCGGGACGGCGGCGTCGGAGTCGACCGGGTTGATGATGGCGGCCTCGACGTTCTGACTGGTGAACGTCTCCATCTGGTTGATCTGCTGGGTGGGGTCGTTCTGCGCATCGGTGATGTTGATGTGCAGTCCACGGGCGTCCGCCTCGGCCTGGGCGCCCTTCTTGATGCCGACGAAGAACGGGTTGTTCATCGTGGACAGCGCCAGGCCCAGGTCGGTGTCGCCGCCGCGGTCGCAACCGACCAGGCCGAGGGCGAGGGTCGCGGCCAGCCCGGCCGCCAGCGACACCCGGAGGCGGCCGGTCCTGACCGGGGCGACGACCCTGGTCCGGGCGCCGGGGCTCCTCCGGGCGCTCATCGGGCGCTCCGGCGGCGCAGCGTGTCCAGGAGCACCGCCAGCGCGATGACCAGTCCGGTCGCCACCTGCTGCCAGAACGCCGAGACGCTCAGCAGGTTGAGGCCGTTGCGCAGCACGGCCAGGAACAGCGCGCCGATGAGGGTGCCGGACGCCTTGCCGGAGCCGCCGGAGAGGCTGGCCCCGCCGATCACCACGGCGGCGATCGCGTCCAGCTCGTAGCCGACGGCCGCCTGTGGCTGGGCGGAGGTGAGCCGGGCCGCGAGCACGATGCCGGCGACCGCGGCGAACAGGCCGGACAGCGCGTAGACGACCAGCTTGCGGCGCTTGACGTCGATGCCGGAGAGCCGGGCCGCCTCCTCGTTGCCGCCGATCGCGAACATCGCTCGCCCGGTGTAGGTACGGGCCAGCACCAGCGCGGCGATCAGGCCCATCACGATCATGACGAGGACCGGCACCGGCAGCCAGCCGCCGAGGGTGTCACCGAGCCGGCTGACCGCGCCGGGGAAGGCGATCGGCGAGCCGCCGGAGAGGACCAGCGCCAGGCCGCGGCCGACCGACAGCATCGCCAACGTGGCGATGAAGGCGGGCAGTCTGCCGTACGCGACCAGTGTGCCCGAGACCAGGCCGGCCACCACCCCGACCACGAGGCCGAGCAGCACCGCCGCCCAGACCGGCACGCCCTGGTCGGTGGCCGCCCAGGCCACGACCGTGGCGGAGAGCGCGGCGACCGAGCCGACCGACAGGTCGATGCCGGCCGAGACGATCACGAAGGTGACGCCGAAGGCGAGGATCGCGGTGACCGACGCCTGGACGCCGACGTTGAGGAGGTTCTGTCCGTTGAGGAAGTCCCCGGACAGCGCCGCCATCACCACGACCAGGGCGATCAGGCCGCCGAGCGGACCGTTCGTCAGGACCGCCCGGGAGAACCACGGCCCCGGGCCGCCCCGGTCGGGTACCCGTCCCACCGCCTCGGCTGCGGCCGCTTCCTTGATCTCAGCGGACATCGAAGCTCTCCCTCGCGCTCTCGTTGGGGTCGTTGCTCTTGTGGGTGCTGTCCGAAGACGGGGTGCCGTCCGATGGCCGGGTGCCGTTCGAAGACGGGGTGCCGTCCGATGACCGGAGCGCCAGCTCCATCACGGCGTCCTGGGTGGCCTCTTCGGCCGACAGCTCACCGGTCAACCGGCCCTGGGACATCACCAGCACCCGGTCGCTCATCCCGAGCACCTCCGGCAGATCGCTGGAGATCATCAGCACCGCGCGGCCGGACGCCGTCAGTTCGTTGATGAGCTGGTAGATCTCGACCTTGGCACCGACGTCGATACCGCGGGTGGGCTCGTCGAGGATCAGCACCCTGGTGTCCGCCAGCAGCCACTTGCCGATGACGATCTTCTGCTGGTTGCCGCCCGAGAGCGTCCGCGCATGCTGCGCCAGGCCGCTCATCCGTACCTTCAACTGCTCGGCGACGGTGGCCGCCCGACGCCGCTGGGCGCCGCGGTCCACCAGGCCGCCGCGGGTGTCGCGGTCGAGGCGGGCGAGGGTGAGGTTGTCCTGGAGCGACGCGTCCAGGACCAGGCCCTGGCCCTTGCGGTCCTCCGGTACGAGGCCGAGTCCGGCACGCATCGCGGCCCGTACGTCGCCGCGGGCCAGCTCCTCGCCGTCGATCTCGACGGTGCCGGCGTCATAGCCGTCCACACCGAAGACGGCCCGGGCGACCTCGGTACGGCCGGCACCGACCAGGCCGGCCAGGCCCACCACCTCACCGGCCCGCACCTCGAAGTCGATGCCCTCGAAGACCGGCCCGGCCGTGGCACCGTGGCGGGTCAGCCCGCGGACCCGCAGCAGCGGCGCGCCCGGGCCGTCGGGGCGCTGCCGGGGGTACTGCTCGGCGATGTCCCGGCCGACCATGAGGCGGATCAGCTCGTCCTCGTCGGTGTCGGCGGGCACCTCGGCCACCGAGCGGCCGTCGCGCAGGACGGTGACCCGGTCGCCGAGCGCGCCGATCTCCTCCAGGTGGTGGGTGATGAAGAGGATGCCGACGCCGGCGTCGCGCAGCTCGCGGACGATCGCGAAGAGCGTCTGGACCTCCTCGGAGGTGAGGACCGCGGTCGGCTCGTCCATGATCAGGACGCGCGCCCGCAGGCTGAGCGCCTTGGCGATCTCGACCATCTGCCTCCGGGCGATGCCCAGTTCGGCCACCGGGGTGTTCGGGGAGACGTCGAGGCGTACCCGGTGGAGCAGCTCGGCGGCCCGCGCCCGCATGGCCTTCCGGTCGACCAGGCCGAGCGCGGTGCGCGGCTGGCGGCCCAGGAAGATGTTCTCGGCGACGGTCAGCCCGGGGACGAGGTTGAACTCCTGGTAGATGGTGGCGATGCCGAGGCGTTCGGCGTCCTGCGCGGAGCGGATGGGCACCTCGTGCAGACCGCTGTGGGCGCCGTTCCGCCCGCCGTCCACGAGGATGCGGCCCGTGTCGGGGCGGTGGGCGCCGGAGAGCATCTTGATCAGGGTGCTCTTGCCCGCGCCGTTCTCGCCGAGCAGGACGTGCACCTCGCCGGTGCGCAGGCTGAGGTCCACGCCGTCCAGGGCGCGGACGCCCGGGAACGACTTCGTCACCCCCTCCACGCACAGCAGTTCGCGGCCGCCCGGTACGTCGTCGTTGACGCCGGTCATGCGCTGCCCCTCTCTCGTTCGGGTGGACGTTCTCGGGGTGGAACTCTTCGGGTGACGTGCTGGGTGTCGCGCTGGGTGTGGTGCTGCGTGTCGTGCTGGGTGGCGGGGCCCGGCGGGCCGGGACCGCCGTCGGCCGGGACCCGGTGGGACGGCCCCGGTGGGAGGCACCCGGTGGGCTCGCCCCGGTGGCGGGGCAGGGCTCAGGGGGCGGCCGGTTCGCCGCACGAGCGGCGGGTGACGAGCCGGGCCGGCAGCAGCACCGACTCCACGGGCCGGCCCTCGATCCGTTCCAGCAGGGCGTGTACGGCGGCCCGGCCCAGTTCGCGGGTGGGTTGGGCGATGGCGGTGAGCGGCGGATCGGTGTGCGCGAACCACGGCACGTCGTCGTAGACCACCAGCGCCATGTCGTCGGGGACCCGCAGCCCGCGGGCACGGAGTTCGTCCATCGCGCCGAGGGCCATCAGGTTGTCGGTGGCCAGCACCGCGTCCGGCGGCTCGGGGAGGTCGAGGAAATCGCGCATCACCCGCCGGCCGCCGGTGTGCTGGAGGTCGGGGGTGGCACCGACGCGTTCGTCGGGCAGGTCCAGGCCGTGTGCGGCCAGCGCCGTACGGAAGAGGTCGAGGCGCTCGTCGCCGGTGGGGGTGCCCGCCGGGGCGACGATGATCGCGGGCCGGCGGCGGCCGAGCGCGGCGAATCGGGCGGCGAGTTCGGTGAGTGCGGCGCCACCGTCGGCGCGGACACAGGGCGCGTCGACGCCGGGCACGGTGCGGTCCAGTAGGACCAGCGGGGTACCGGAGGCGACGACCTCGGTGAGCATGGCCGAGCCGGTACCGGCCGAGCTCACCAACAGGCCGTCGATCCGGCGGTCGAGCAGGGTGCGGATGTAGTCGTCCTGCTGCTCGGGGCGCTCGCCGGCGTTGCCGATGACCAGGCTGTAGCCGAGGCTCCGGGCGGCGTCCTCGACCGCGTCGGCCAGCTCGGTGAAGAACGGGTTAGTGAGGTCGCTGATGATCAGGCCGAGTGCGCCGGTGCGCGCGGTGCGCAGGGCGCGGGCGACGTTGTTGGGGCGGTAGCCCAGCTCGCGTACCGCGGCGAGCACCCGCTCACGGGTCTCGGCGACCGGGCTGTGGCCGTTGAGCACCCGGGAGACGGTGGCGACGGAGACCCCTGCCCGCTCCGCCACATCCTTGATGTTCGCCATGGCGCCGTTGCCGTTCCGTCCGTGCGACCGGGCACCGCCCGGGCCGGACGGCTTCGCGGATCGCGATGTCAGCGTGTAATCGATTTCTTGAGGGTGTGCAGGGGCTACGAAATCGATTACACGGCGGGTACGTCAAGACGCCGTGAAGGTGGCCCACATCACAACGGAGTGGCGGCCGAACCGGAGGCGGGAGCAAGGGGGGCGATGAAGTCCGCCGAGAACAGCGCGAGTTGGGGCGCCGGCACGCCGACTGAGCGGCACCCCTACGGCGCCCTTACGGCATCCCTAAGCCGCCCCTGCAACGCCCCTGCGGGCATCTACGCGCCAGGGGCCGCACCCCGTCATGGGATGCGACCCCTGGCACCGATTCTCCGGTTCGCCGGTTGGTTCGCCGGTTCTCCGGTCAGCGACGGATCAAGCGACGCCCAGCCGGACGTCAACGCGCGTCAGAAGACACTCCGCTCGACATCGACGGGCACCAGACGACGCCCAGCTCGACATCGACGGACACCAGACCACGCCCAGCTTGATGTCGATGCAGATCAGGCAACGCTCAGCTTGACGTCGATGTTGCCGCGGGTGGCGTGGGAGTACGGGCAGACCTGGTGTGCCTTCTCCACGAGGTCCTGGGCGGTGGCCGCGTCCACGTTCGGAATCGAGGCGGAGATCTCGACCGTGAGGCCGAAACCGCCGTCCGGGGTCTTGCCGATGCCGACCTTGGCGGTCACCCGGGAGCCGGACACGTCCGCGTTCTCCCGGCGGGCGACGACGCTGAGCGCTCCCTGGAAGCAGGCGCTGTAACCGGCCGCGAAGAGCTGCTCGGGGTTGGTGCCGGCGCCGCTACCACCCTGCTCCCTGGGCGGGTTGACGACCACGTCGAGCTTGCCGTCATCGCTGGCGACGCGGCCGTCACGGCCGTTCTCAGCAGTGGCGACGGCGGTGTAGACGACGTCGACGGTCTGGATGGACATACGAAATCCTCCTGTGTTTCGCCGCGACTCGCGCCCACGGATCGCGACGGCTCACCCCGAGCCTAACGGGCGGACGCAAGAGGGCTCCGCCCCTCCCCGCCCCCGGACCGACCGGACCGGACCGGAGGCGGGGCCGCTGATCGACCGTCGCCGAGGGTCGTCAGCCCTCCAGGCTCACGATCATCTTTCCGGTGTTCTCACCGCGGAGCAGGCCGAGGAAGGCCTCCACGCCGTTCTCGATACCGGACACCTTGGTCTCGCTGTACTTGAGCTCACCGGAGCGGATCCAGGCCGAGACCTCCTCGACGAACTTCGACTGGAGGCCGTAGTGGTCGCCGACCAGCAGGCCCTGGAGGCGCAGCCGCTTGCCGATCACCAAGGCCAGGTTGCGCGGCGCGGGGCTGGGCTCGGTGGCGTTGTACATCGAGATCATGCCGCAGATGGCCGCACGTCCGTGGACCTTGAGGGTGGAGATGGCCGCTTCGAGGTGGTCACCGCCGACGTTGTCGAAGTAGACGTCGATGCCGTCGGGTGCGGCCGCCTTGAGCTGGTCCGTGACATTGCCGTTCTTGTAGTTGAAGGCCGCGTCGAAGCCGTACTCCTCGACCAGGAGCTTGACCTTCTCGTCGGAACCGGCCGAGCCGATGACCCGGGAGGCGCCCTTGAGCTTGGCGATCTGGCCGACCTCACTGCCCACCGCGCCGGCCGCGCCGGACACGAAGACCGCGTCGCCCTCCTTGAAGGACGCCACCTCCAGCAGGCCCGCGTACGCGGTCAGGCCGGGCATGCCCAGCACGCCGAGATAGGCGGTGAGGGGGGCGAGGGACACGTCGACCTTGGCGGCGCGCTCGGCGTCCAGGACCGCGTACTCGCGCCAGCCGAGACCGTGCAGTACGTGGTCGCCGACGGCCAGGGAATCGGCGCGCGAGGCGATGACCTCACCGACCGCGCCGCCGTCCATCGGCTTGTCCAGCTGGAAGGGCGGGACGTAGGACTTCACGTCGTTCATCCGGCCGCGCATGTACGGGTCGACCGAGAAGTGCTTGTTGCGGACGAGGATCTGGCCCTCGCCGACCTCGGGCACCGCGGCCTCGCGCAGCGCGAAGTCCTCCGGGGTGGGCCAGCCGTGCGGGCGGGCGACGAGGTGCCATTCGCGGCCGTTCGTGGGCAGTGCAGACATGAGCGCGGTCCTTCCTAATACTTCAGATGCTGAAACAATAATGGGCCTCGATATTTCATGTTGTCAAGCATTTGGGTATCCTGGTGCGTATGACACCGCGCGCAGACCCCTTGACCATCGAGGTCGTCGATCTCATCGGCACCGTCGTGGCCCGCTACCACGAGGAGTACGAGCACGCCGCGGCCGAGCACTCCCTCACCGGCACGCAGGCCCGGGTGCTCCATCTGCTCTCGGTCGGGCCGCAACCCATGCGCAAGATCGCCCAGTGTCTGAAGTGCGAGCCGTCGAACGTCACCGGCATCGTGGACCGTCTGGAGTCCCGTGGCCTGGTCGAGCGCCGCCCCGACCCGGCCGACCGCCGCATCAAGCTGGCCGCCGCGACGACCGAGGGCGCGCGTACGGCCGAGGCGCTGCGCACCTCGCTCAACTTCGCCCGTGAACCCCTCGGTAGGCTGACGGTCGCCGAGCGCGCCCTGCTCAAGCAGCTGCTCCAGCAGATGCTGGGCGTCGCGCCCGAGCGGGCCGAGTGAGCCGAGCGGGCCGAGTGGGCGGAGTGAGCCGAGTGGGCGGAGTGAGCCGAGTGGGCCGAGTGCGGCGACCGGGCTGAGCGCGGCGAATGGGCCGTGCTGGGCCGTATTGGGCCGTGCTGGGTCGCATGGGGTGAAGAGGCAGGCCGAGCGAGCCGTGCGGCCGACTGCGCGGGGCCGGCAAAATGGCCCAGGATCACGGCCGCCAGGTGGACCGGGCGACCGGGCCGGTGGCCCCCTAGTCTCGGCGTATGAACAACCCGAGCCCCGGCCGCACGGCCGGCCCGAGCGTCCGCCCCTCCGTCGACTTCTACTTCGACCCCATCTGCCCGTTCGCCTGGATCTCCTCGCGCTGGATCCTGGAGGTCGAGCGCCACCGGGACCTCGACCTGCGGTTCCGGGTGATGAGCCTGTCCGTGCTCAACGAAGGCCGCACGGACCTCCCCGAGAAGTACCGCGAACTGCTGGACGTGGGCTGGGGCCCGGTGCGGGTGTGCATCGCGGCCGCCCAGGAGCACGGCGAGGACGTACTGCGCGACCTGTACACCGCGCTCGGCACCCGTATCCACACCAACGGGCGCGAGGACACCGCCACCGTCATCGAGGAGGCGCTGGCCGAGGTCGGGCTGCCGGCCGGGCTGGCCCACGCGGCCGGCAGCGAGGCCTACGACGATGCGCTGCGCAAGAGCCACCACCAGGGCATGGACCCGGTCGGCGAGGACGTCGGCACGCCCACGATCCATATCGACGGGGTGGCGTTCTTCGGCCCCGTCCTGACGGCCATTCCGCGTGGCGAGGACGCGGTGCGGATCTTCGACGGCACCCGCCTCCTCGCCGGCTACGACAGGTTCTTCGAGCTCAAGCGGACCCGCACCGGCGAGTTGGACTTCAGCTGACCGATCCGGGGGCCGCGGCGGGCCCGGGGGTGGTGGAGAGGGCGGTGGCCGTAGCCTCGTCGCTCGCGTCGCCCCCCTCGCCTTCGGCTCCCGTGGTACGCAGGCCTCGTAGCAACGCCACCGCCAGCACCGCGCCGAGCACCATCACGCCCGCGGCACCCAGCACCGCCGTCTGAAGCCCGTCCATGAAGGCCGACCGGGCCGCCGTCAGCAGCGCCCCGCCGACCCGGCCGGGAAGGTGGCCGGCCACCGCGGCGGCGCCGGCCAGGGTCTCGCGCACCGCATCGGCCGTCCCGGAGGGGAGCCCGGCGGGCAGTGCGTCGTCCATGCGACCGCGGTAGACCGCGCTCCCGATGCTGCCCAGGATCGCCATGCCCAGTGCGCCGCCCAGTTCGGTGCCGGACTCCAGGACCGCCGACGCGGAGCCGGCCCGTTCGGGCGGTGCGACGCCGATGGCGAGTTCGTTCCCGAGGGACATCACCATCACCAGGCCCGAGGCGTAGACCGACGAGCCCACCAGGACGTACCAGAGGGCCGAACCCGGCTCCAGCCACGACAGCCAGACGAAGCCGCCGGCCGCGACGGTGAAACCCAGGGCGATGACGTACGCCCGGTCCATCTTCTGGGCGAGCACGGTGGCCATCGGCGCCATGCCGCCCACCGCGAGCGTCGGCAGCAGGTTCCACAGCGCCGCCTCCAGTGGGCTCATGCCCCGTACGGTTTGCAGGTACTGGGTGAAGAACACCGCGCAGCCGACGACGGCGAACATCGCCAGCAGGTTCATCAGCACCGAGACGCTGAACCCGCGGTGCCGGAACAACTCCAGGTCGAGCATGGGGTGTCGGGCGGTGCGCTGGCGGTGGACGAACGCCGCGCCGGCCAACAGGCCGACGACCAGGGCGATGACGGGCGGCGCGGCCAGGCCGTTGCGGGCCGTCTCCTTGATGCCGTAGACGATCGGCAGCATGGTGAGCAGGGACAGCAGCGAGCCGGGCAGGTCGAAGCGGCCGGCCGCCGGGTTCTTGAACTCCGGCAGCAACAGCGGGCCGCAGACCAGCAGCAGCACCATCGCCGGTGCGTTGATCAGGAAGACCGAGCCCCACCAGAAGTGTTCCAGCAGCACCCCGCTGAGCACCGGCCCGATCGCGATCCCGCCCGTCGTCGCCACCGACCAGATCGCGACCGCCTTGCCGCGCTGCTTGGCGTCGTGGAAGAGGTTGCGGATCAGCGCCAGCGTGGAGGGCATCAGAGTCGCGCCGCCGACCCCGAGCAACGCCCGGGCGGCGATCAGCATCTCGGCGCTCCGGGCGTAGGCGGCGAGCGCGGAGGCCAGGCCGAAGAGGAGGGCGCCGGACAGCAGCAGCCGGCGCCGTCCGATGCGGTCGCCCAGGGCGCCCATGGTGATGAGCAGGCCGGCCAGGACGAAGCCGTAGACGTCCAGGATCCACAGCTGCTGGACGCTGCTGGGCTCCAGTTCGGCGGTGAGGAACGGCACCGCGAAGTAGAGCACCGAGACGTCCATCGAGACGAGGAGGCAGGGCAGCAGGAGGACCGCCAGCGCGGTCCACTCCCGGCGGCCGGCCGGCGGCGCCGGCACGGAGGCAGGCGTGTACGCAGTAAACGACATGGCTGACACGGTAAGCAGTGTGCGCTTACAGTGCAAACAGCATGCGCAGCAGGGGCGTTGGAGGTACATCACACTAGTGCACTCACCTAGTGCAAGACGCTGGTGGGGCACACGCTGCTACGCTCGCAGGCGGCGAGACCACCCTGGTGCACTAGTACGGAGGTTGCCCCGTGGAGCAGGTGGAACAGGTGGAACAGGTGGAGCAGTCCATTCCGCCCTATCGCCGGATCGTCGAGGAGATCCGGCGCCGGATCGACGCCGGCGAGCTGGCGCCCGGCGACCGGGTGCCGTCGACCCGGCGGATCACCCAGGAGTGGGGCGTGGCGATGGCGACGGCCACCAAGGTGCTGACGACGCTGCGCCAGGAGGGACTGGTGCGGGCCGTACCGGGCGTGGGCACGGTGGTCGCCGAACCGGAACCGCATCCGCAGGCCCCGCCGCCGCGGGCCGCCCGCGGCGAGGCCGCAGGTGAGCGGCGGCCGCGCGAGGCGGACAGCGGGCTGAGCCGCGACCGGGTCGTTCGGGCCGCGGTCAAGGTCGCCGACGCCGAGGGGCTGCGGGCGCTGTCGATGCGCCGGGTCGCCGCCGAGTTCGGGGTGTCCTCGATGGCGCTCTACCGGCACGTGGCCAACAAGGACGAGTTGGTGCTGCTGATGGCGGACGCCGTGTTCGAGGAGATCGAACTCCCCGAACCCGCACCGGAGGGCTGGCGCGACCGGATGGCGGCCGGCGCGCGGCTGCAATGGGAGCTCTACCACCGGCACCCCTGGCTGGCGCAGTACCTGTCCCTGACCCGGCCGCGGCCGATGCCGCGGGCGATGGCGCTGATCGAGTGGACCATGGCGCGGGTGACCGGGATGGACCCGTTGACCCTGATCCACATGGCCCTGACGCTGCTGAGCTTCGTCCTGTCCACCGCCGCCGGCCTGGAGGAGGACCTGGAGGCCGAACAGGAGACCGGGTTGGACCAGAGCCAGTGGATGGCGGCGATGGAGCCGACCTTCGAGGGCATCCTCAGCTCCGGTTCGTACCCGATGTACGCGGAGATGTCCGGGACCGAGGAGGGCCTGCTGAACCTGGACACCCTCTTCGAGTTCGGGCTGGCCCGCATCCTCGACGGGATGGAGGTGCTGGTCGAGCGGCGGGCGGCGGAGGGCGGGACACCTAGCGAGACGCCTAGCGGGACACCTAACGGGACACGTAGGGGGTAGGCGAACACTTCCCGTAGGGGATGCATGCGCCCCCTGCGGGGCCACAACGTGGTGGGGCGGGGTGGCATTCCGACGCAGCGAGGCGGGACGGGACGGCGGCCCGGCGGGGCGGCACAGCCCAACACGGCGGGGCGACAGCGGACGTCCGACGCGGCGAGGCGGGGCGACGAGGCGGGGCGACGGCGGCAGTCCGACGCGGCGAGGCGGGGCGACGGCGGCAGTCCGACGCGGTGAGGCGGGACGGCAGTGCAGCGCAGTGAAGCAGCCCAACATGGCGGGCGGGGTGGGGCGAGGTGGCCGCCCAATGAAGCGGGGCGAGGTGGCAGTCCCCGGGGCTCAGGTGAGTTCCCCGCGTAGCCGGCGGGCACGTAGCACCAGTTCCAGTTCGAAGCGGCGGTCCGGGTCGTCCATCTCTGCGCCCCATAACTCCCGTATCTGGCGCAACCGGTAGCGCACGGTCTGTGGGTGGACGCCGAGTCGCGCGGCGATCTCGGGAGCCCCGCCGCGGGTCTCCAGCCAGGCGAGCAGGGTCTCCTCGAGCCGCCGTCCGTGGGTGGGGCCACAGCTGTCCAGGGGCGCGAGGCGGCGGCGGGTGAGGTCGTCGATCAGCTCCTCGGGCGGCAGCAGGACGAGCGCCTCGGTGTGCTCGGTGCACTGCAACAGCTCCCCCGCGGGCAGCAGCCCGCGCTCCATCAGGTCGACCGCTGCGCCGGCCCAGCGCAGCGACTTCGCGGCGTCCAGCAGCGGTACGGCGGGGCCGATCGCGCCCGACCAGCCGGCCGCCGCGCGACCCAGCAGCTCGCACCGCCCGGGCGCGTCCGGCTCCGGCACCACCATCCGCGGCCGTTCGCACTCCATGTCCAGCAGCACGTCCGGGGCGACGGCCGGCGCCACCGCCTCGCGGGCCGGCCGCAGCAGGACCGCCACGGCGACGCGTTCGGGCAGCGACCAGCCGATCCGCGCGGCGCGCTCGGCGAGCACCGGCAGCGCCCCGGCCGGCCCGGACGCCCCGGACGACCTAGACGACCCGGACGCCCCAGACGCCCCAGACGGCCCAGACGGCCCGGCGCCAGTTCCCCGTCTCCTCCTGTCGGGGACGGTGAACAGCTGCTCCATCAGGCGGCGTTGCAGTCGGAGCCGCTCACCGGCCTGGCGGGCCGCGGCCTCGGCGTAGCCGCGTACCGACTCGGCGACCAGCCCGTCCAGGTACTCGAAGCCGGACTCGGCGAGCTCGTACATCGCGGGTGCCGGGATCGCGACCTGCTGGCCGATCTCGGCGAGCCGGCGCCAGGCCAGCCGGACACCCAGCCGGTAGATGGCCTGGAGCACGTCCAGGCTCCGGCCCTGGATGCCCTCGCCCCGGCCGAACTCCTGGAAGACCCGGGGGTGCACATGCGGACGGTCCAGACCGGACGCCAGGTGCGCCACGAAGTGCTCCAGCGACTGACGGATGCCGACCAGCGCCCGCGGTTCGCCGAACTCGTCCGGAACCAATGGCAGTTGGGGGTACTCGCGACGGATCTCGCGCAGGATGTCATGCGCCAGGGAGGGCACCTCGTCCAGCGCCAGCGCGGCGAACTGCCGCACCTGGTACGGCGGGACGTCCCGCCACGCCGAGCGGACGGCAGTCACCATGCCCCGGCACTCCCTCCCACGACCGGCCCGCCTACTCGCCGGTCCGGTCGAAGGTCACCAGCGGCACATTGGGCTGCTCGGGAGTCGCCTGGAGCGCCGTGACGATCCCGAGGGCGACGCCCACCGCCAGAGCGGCGGCGGCCAATGCGGTCAGTGCGGCGGCGAGCGTTCGGTGCATGACGCGGCGGCCCTTCGTCGATGCCGGAGACCATTGCCGGTCCCCGTCGAGGCTGGTACGGCACACGGCACGGCCCGCTGCGCACGCATCCCGTACGCACGCCTCGCGGCCGGCTCGGCGCCACGTCCCACAGCGCGGCACCACTCCAGTCGTGGTGCCTGCCGAGTGTGGAAGGGCATTGACGCCCTGTCAAGAGTTGGCCTACGTTCCCGGCCCATGGCGCCCCGGGCGGTCCGGCCCCGTTCCGCGGGACGTGCCCCGGCGCCCCGCACGTGCACCAGAGCGTGATCCCCACCACCTCCAGGAGTGCCCGTATGCCTGCTCGTACGCCCTCGCACACGCCCTCGCACACACCCTCCCGTACGACCGAATCCAGCGCCCCCGCCCGCCGCGGCGCCGCCGGACGCGCCGCCCCGCCGGGGGCGCTCGCCGTGCTGGGCCTCGGCGTCTTCCTGCTGGCCCTGGCCCCCCTGCTGGCCTGGTACGTCGCACCGCGGGCCAAGGTCACCCCGATCGACGTCGACGTCACCACCGTCTTCACCGGCACCGGAAGCTACTTCGACACCGGGGCGCTGCGGACCAGGGACCGGCAGAAGATCACCATCACCCGGCACGTACTGGGCGATGTCGCGGAGAGCGAGCGGAGTGGCCGGGCGGTGTGGGACGTCTCCACTACGGTCGACACCCCGCAGACGCTGCCCCTGAGGGACCCGCGCAAGGCCTTCCAGTGGACCACCGAGCGCTGGGTCACCGACCGGCAGACCAATGCCCCGGTGCACTGTTGCGAGGAGGCCCCGACCCGCTTCGACGGCGATGCCTACCTCAAATTCCCCTTCGACGTGCAGAAGAAGGGCTATCGCTGGTGGGACAGCACGCTGGGCGCAGCCGTACCGCTCCGCTTCGCCGGCACGAGGGAGGTCCAGGGCTACCGGGGCTACCGCTTCACCGGGACCGTGCCGCCCACCAGAGCCGGCAGCCGACAGGTGCCCGGGCGACTGGTGGGACGACCGCGGCAGGGCCAGATCCAGGCCGAGGAGTGGTACGCCAACTCCGGTATCGAGCTGGTCGTCGAGCAGCGCACCGGCCGGATCATCGACGCCACCATCTCGCCGCTCAAGACGCTGCGGGCGCCCGGCGCCCGACGCGACGCGGTCACCCTGCTGCACGGTGACCGGTTGCGGTTCACGCCCGCGACGCAGCGGGCGCAGGTGCGGCTGGCGCGGGCGGACAGCGACAAGCTGGCGCTGGTGGGCCGGACGCTGCCGGTGGGAGCGGCGGTGGTGGGCGGGGTGCTGACGGTGGCGGGGGCCGCGTGGGTGGCGCGCGGGCGGGGTCCGCGGCGGCAGCGGGACGAGCAGGGGCAGAGGGAGGAGTAGGGGCAGAGGGAGGAGTAGGGGCAGAGGGAGGAGTAGGGGCAGGGGGAGGAGTAGGGGCAGAGGGAGGAGTAGGGGCAGGGGGAGGGGCAGCGGGAGGAGCGGGGACAGCCGGTGGAGCGGGGGACAGCGGGAGGAGCGGGGGCGGGGATCCCGCAGCCCGGTTGCCCGGAGGCTTGTCGCTGCGTGAAGTGATGACCCGTCAGTCAGGGTCGGCCCGGATTTTGTCACGCCGGTGAGTAGCCGCCGCGAACGGAGGAGCGAAAACTGTCCACCCCACACGCAGACGGCCGGCCCACCGGTCGGCACAATTCCGCTTCACCACAGCAACACCACGAGAACACACCCGCACCACGACCGCACAACCGCACAACCGCACAACCCGTAGTCCGCAGCCCCGCAGCCCCGCAGCCTCACAGCCCCCGAGTCCCGAAGTCCCCCAGCCCCGAAGTTCCCCAGTCCCCAGTCCCCAGTCCCCCCGAGCATCGCTCCGCTGACGCAGCACGGACCCGCACGACTCAGTACGCAGTACGTCCCCCACCGCCGGTACCGCACCCTGAGACGAGTTGGATCGCACATGCCCCAGCACGTACGCCCGTCGCCGCCCCCGGCGCCACCCGTCCTGCCAGCCCCGCCGACCCCGTTGGCTCCGCCAATCCCATTGGCCCTGCCGACACCATTGGCCCTGCCAGCACCGCCAGCCTTGCCGACCCCGCAGGCCACGCAGGCCACGCCGGCCGTCGGTTCCCCCACCGACGGCCGGCCCCCGCTCCCCCGGCGGATCGTCTTCCTCGCCCGCCGCGACCTCGGCAACCCCGCCGCCGGCGGCTCCGAGCTGCTGGTCGACCGGATCGCCGAAGGTCTCACCGCGCACGGCCACGACGTCACCCTGCTGTGCGGCGGACCCGCGGCCCAACGCGACTACCGGGTGGTCTCCGCAGGCGGCGACGCCGGCCACTTCCTGCGCGCACCGCGCCAGCTCACCCGCCGGGTCGGACCCTGCGATCTGCTGGTCGAGGTCTGCAACGGCATGCCGTACCTCGCCCCGCTGTGGCATCGCGGCCCGACACTGTGCCTGGTCAACCACGTCCACACGGACCTGTGGCAGCTGCGCTACCCGGGCCCGGCCGCCCGGCTCGGCCGCCGCCTGGAACACTGGGCGTTGGCCGGTACCCACCGCCGCAATCTGCTCGTCGCGGTCTCCGGTTCGACCGCGTCCGCGCTGCGCGGCCTCGGCGTGGACGAGGACCGGATCCGCCTGGTGTACAACGGCGTTGCGGAGCCGGGACCGCTGGTCCCCAAGGCGCCGGAGCCGCTGTTCCTCGCCATGGGCCGGCTCGTCGAGTACAAGCGGATCGATCTGCTGTTGCGGCTGTGGGAGCGGGTCCGACCGGTGACCGGCGGCCGGCTGGTGATCGTCGGCGACGGCCCGGAGCGCGACCGGCTGGCCGCGCTCGCCGGGCCCGACACCACCTTCACCGGCCACATATCCGAGCAGCGCAAGCACGAACTGCTCTGCTCCGCCTGGCTGTTGCTGCACCCCTCGCTGGTCGAGGGCTGGGGACTGGTGGTCATGGAGGCCGCCGCCCGCGGCACCCCCGCAGTCGGCTTCGACATCCCCGGCCTGCGGGACTCCGTCGAGGACGGCGTCACCGGACTGCTGGCCCGCGGCGAGAGCTCGTTCGCCGCGCACTGGTGCACCCTCGCGCTCAGCGCCCGGCGCCGCGCCGCGCTGGGCGCCGCCGCGCGGGAACGCACCGCCCGCTTCCGATGGAGCCACACCGTCCGCAGCTTCCGTGCGGTCGCCGCGGAGGCCGTCCTCACCACGCCCCCGGGGCGGTGAGGCCCCGGTGCGCGACCCCTCGCTGCGCAGGTCCTACGCCCTCTTCCGCGCCTTCCTCCGGGAGCAGACCGACCCCGAGCACTGCTACCGGCTGCTCGCCGTCGACGCCGCCGACCAGGTCGAACGCCACCTCCCGCTGAGCGGCGCGGTGGTCGCCGACGTCGGCGGCGGTGCCGGCCACTTCACCGAGGAGTTCCGACGCCGCGGCGCACACGGCTACCTCTTCGAGCCGGACGCCGCCGAGCTGACCGCCCGCGGCACGGCCCCCGAGGGCGCGGTGATCGCCGACGGCTACCTGCTGCCCCTCGCCGACGGCGCCGCCGACGTCTGCTTCTCCTCCAACGTCCTGGAACACGTCGCCGACCCGCAGACCTTCCTCAGCGAAATGGTCCGCATCACCCGCCCCGGCGGGCTGATCTACCTCGCCTTCACCAACTGGCTCTCCCCCTGGGGCGGCCACGAAACCGCCCCCTGGCACTACCTGGGCGCCGAACGGGCCCGTAACCGCTACCACCGACGCACCGGTCGCGACGCCAAACACACCCTCGGCCAGAACCTCTTCGCCGTCCACATCGGCCCCACCCTGCGGCACGTCCGGACCCGGGACGACATCGCCCTCGTCACCGCACGCTCCCGCTACGCCCCGTTCCTCGCCGAACTCATCCCCCGTCTCCCGGGCATCCGGGAGTTCGCCACCTGGAACCTCCTCCTCATCCTCCGGCGGTTGCCATGACCCAGACCCTGCGGCCCTCCCCGTCCCCGGGTTCGCCCGACGCCGGCGACCGGCCACAGACCGCTCCCGCCCCGCCGCCACCCGGCCGGCCCCGGAGCCGCCGCTGGCTGCTGGCGTTCTGGGCGCTCGTCCTGGTCGGCTTCCTGGCACCCTCGCCCGGGAAGATGACGTTCGAGACCAAGCTGGGCGTCACCTACGCCCCCTGGAGGTTCCTCGCCGACCTCGGGCAGCTGTGGCACGACCAGGCCGGCTTCGGCGGTATCGCCGACCAGTACATCGGCTACGCCTTCCCCACCCTCCCGTACTACGGGTTGGCCGACCTGGCCCACGTCCCGGTGTGGCTCGCCGAGCGGCTGTGGATGTCGCTGATCGTCACCACCGCGTTCTGGGGCGCGCTCCGACTGGCCGAACGACTGCGCTTCGGCACCCCGCCGACCCTCCGTCGGCCTCCGCTGGGAGGCGCGCCCCTGCTGGCCGCCGCCTGTTACGCGCTCTGGCCGACCTTCACCATCGTCATCGGCTCCACCTCCGCCGCCGCGCTGCCCGGTGCCCTGCTGCCCTGGGTGCTGCTGCCGCTGACCAACCCGCACACCAGCGCCCGTACCGCGGCCACCCGCTCGGCGCTGCTGATCCCCTTCATGGGCGGCGTCAACGCGGCCTCGACGCTGGCCTCGTTGCTCACCGTCGGCCTGTACCTGCTCTCCCGTACGGGACCCCGCCGCACCCGGCTGCTCGCCTGGTGGTTACCCGGTGTCGTCCTCGCCACCGCCTGGTGGGTGGTGCCGCTGCTGCTCCTCGGCATCCACGGCGAGAACTTCATGCCGTTCATCGAGCAGGCCGACACCACCACCGGCACCATGTCCGCCACCGAACTGCTGCGCGGCGCCGGCAACTGGGTCGGCTACCTCAACTTCGGCAAGCCCTGGCTGCCGGCCGGCTGGACCATGACCGCCAACGCCTTCGCGGTGCTCGGCTCGGCGCTCGCCGCGGCGCTCGGCCTGGCCGGCCTGGCCCGCCGCGACCTGCCCGAGCGGCGCTGGCTGCTGCTCACCGTGCTGAGCGTTGCCCTCGTCACCCTGGCCGGGTACGGCGGCGCCCTCGGCGGCCCCCTCCACGGGGCCTGGCAGGACTGGCTGAACGGCTGGCTGCGGCCCTTCCGCAACATCTACAAGTTCACCCCGGGCCTGGCCCTCGCCCTCACCCTCGGGCTGGCCCACCTGCTCGCGGTCGCCGGCGCACGGGCCTTCGCCGCACGCGGCACCGGCGCCCGGGCCGCCGCCCCACCCAGCGCGGACGGACCGGCCACCGGGGAACCGGCCGCCGCCCCGCCACGCGCCTCCGCCGCACCGACCATCGCGACACCCGGCCCGCACGAACCAGCCACCGGCGGCCGCCACCACGGCCGCCGCGCCCCGGCCCGCCACCACGTCCTGACGCTGCTGACCGCGGTCCTCGTCCTGCCCGCCCTAGCCCTGCCGTTCCTCACCGGCACCGTCCTCCAACCCGGCGCCTTCACCTCGCTGCCCACCTCCTGGCAGCAGACCGCCCGCTGGCTCGGCCGGCACGCCCCGCACAGCCGCGCCCTGGTCGTCCCCGCCACCGCCCACGGCATCTACACCTGGGGCTCGCCCATCGACGAGCCCCTCGACGTCCTCGCCCGATCCCCCTGGGCACAGCGCGACTTCGTCCCCTTCGGCACCCCCGGCTCCCGCCGCGCCCTGGACGCCGTCGAGCAGGCCCTGCTCACCGGAGCCGAAGTCCCGGGCCTACGGGACTACTTGGCGCGGGCCGGGCTGTACGACGTGGTCGTCCGCAACGACCTCGACCCGGACCAGATCGGCTACGTCCCCCCGCAGACCGTCAAACGCACCCTGGAGGCCTCCGGCTACCGCAAGGTGGCCGCCTTCGGCCCACTGACCACCAGCGGCCGGATCCCCGCCGAGGCCCCCGTACAGATCCAGGGCCTCTACCCGCGCCAGCGCTCCGTCGAGATCTACCAGCCGAAGGGCACCCCCGAACCCGGCCGGGTCACCGCCAAGGCCGTCACCGACACCGCACAGCTCAGCGGCGGCCCCGAGGCCCTCCTCCAGCTGTCCGCCGACCCCACCCTCCGCAACCGCCCCACCGTGCTGACCGGCGACAACCACCCCGGCCTCGGCGCCGCGCCGCTCCAACTGACCGCCGACGGCCTGCGCCGCGCCGACACCCGCTTCGGACTCGTCAACAGCAACACGTCCTACACCTACACCGCCACGGAGACCAACCACCCCGACAGCGTCCAGGACCCCGGCCGGCCGCCCCGGCAGATCCTGCCCACCACCGGCATCGCCCACCAGACCACCGCGGTACTCCGCGGCGCGGCCTCCGTCACCGCCTCCACCAGCGGCAACTGGCTCTTCCACCTGCCCCAGTACGACCCGGTCAACGCCTTCGACGGGGACCCCGACACCGCCTGGGCCGAGGGCAGCGCCGGCGACCCCGTGGGCCAGTGGATCACCCTCACCTTCACCCGGCCGACCGCCGTCCCCGCCACGCTGTCCCTCACCCCCCTGCCCGGCGACGGGCTGCGCGCCGCCCCCACCTCCGTACGGATCCAGACCGACCGCGGCAGCACCGAGGACTCCCTGCGCCCCGACGGGACGAAGCAGCAGGTCAAGGCCCCACCCGGGGTCGCGAAGTGGCTGAAGGTGACGATCCTCGGCTCACAGACCCCGCGGGCCGGACTCTCCGGCGCCGGCTTCAGCGAGATCTCCGTCCCCGGCGTCCAGGTCACCCGGCTGCTGCAACTCCCCACCGACGCCCAGTCCTCGGACGCACCCGCCGAGACCGTCTCGCTGCACCGCGGCAGCGACCCGGGCGGTCTGTCACCGGTCTCCGCCGAGGTCGGGCTGCACCGCCAGTTCAGGACCGGCCACCCCGCCACGTACGCGATCTCCGGCACGGCGCTGCCCGTCCCCGGCCCCGAACTCGACCGGCTCCTCGACCGGATCGCACCCGACCAGAAGGACCGCATCACCGCCACCGCCGACTCCACCAGCTTCGGCTTCGGCCAGTCGCTCAGCCCCCGCAACCTCGTCGACGGCGACCTGACCACCGCCTGGATCGCCGGCGACAAACCCACCCTGCACCTGCGCTGGCCCGGCAAGAAGAAAATCGACCAGATCGTGTTGGCCGCCGCCGGCGGCATCTCCACCCGCCCGGAGCAGATCCTGATCAACTCACCGGACGGGGCGGCCACGGCAGGCGTCGACGAGAACGGCCAGGCCCGCTTCGACCCGATCACCACCGACCGGCTCGACATCACCATCAGCAAGGTCAAGGAGCTGACGCTCCACAACCCGGTCGCCGGCCAGGCCCTCCAACTCCCGGTCGGCCTCAGCGAGGTCTACATCCCGGCGCTCGACGCCTACCGCACTCCACCGCCGCCCGCCGGCGCCCGCTTCTCGGTCGGCTGCGGCCAGGGCCCGATGCTCGCCGTCGACGGCGTCCTGCACGCCACCAAGGCCTCCGGCTACGTACGCGACCTCACCGAACGCCGGCCGATCGACGTCCAGTTGTGCGCGGGCGAGGCCCCCGACGGCCGGCTGGAGCTGCCGTCCGGCCGACACCGCGTCGAGGCCGGCGACCAGGGACCGCTGGCGCTCACCGACGTCACCCTGCGACGGGGCGACCCGGCGACGCGGAACGACGACCCCCAGGCACCCGCCACCGGCTCCACCACCCGCACCACGACGCTTGCCGGCCCGGCCCGCACCACACCCTCCGCCGCCGACCCGGCCCGAACCACAGCCTCCACCGCCGACCCGGCCCGAACCAGGGCAACCGCCGGCCCGGCCCGGAAGGCCACCGCCGGCGAATGGTCCGGTGACCACCGCACCGTACGGATCGACGCCGGCGAGGCCGTCTACCTCCAGCTGTACGAGAACGCCAACGACGGCTGGCACGCCACGCTCCACGGACGGCAGCTGACCCCGCTACGGGTGGACGGCTGGCAACAGGCCTTCCTGGTCCCGGCGGGCGCGGGCGGCACCATCGAGCTGACCTACGCGCCGGCCACCGCCTACGACCTGGGGCTGATCGGCGGGGCGCTGGGCATCCTGCTGCTGATCGCCTCCGCCGCGGTCCGCGGCAAGCCGGAGAGCGAGCCGGCGGCGGCGCCTCCACCGTCCGTCACGCCCTCGTCATCGGCCGCGTACGAGGCCGAGCCGCCCGCACCGTCATGGGTGCTGGGTGTCGTGGCCCTCACCGCGGTGGTGGCACTGGCCGCGGGGCCGTACGCGGTGATCGTGCCGCTGCTGGCGCTGATGGCCCGCTTCCGGCCGTCGCTGCTGGTCCCGCTCGCGCTGGTGGCGATGCTGGGAGCCGGGGTCGTCGCGGCCTTCGGCGCCGGTGAGCCGACCGCCGACGACGAGGGTGCCTTCAGCGGTGTCGCGCAGGCGCTGGCGCTGCTGGGGTTGGCCGCGGCAGTGGTGACCGTACCGGCCCGCCCGGCGAGCCGTACCGAACCGGCCTCACCGCCGGCCTCACCGCCGGCCTCACCGCCGGCCTTCCCTCTGGCCGCACCACCTGCCTCACCACCGGCCTCCCCCTTGGCCACACCACCTGCCTCACCACCGGCCCCGCCCACTCCTCCTCCGTCGCCCGCTCCTCCTCCGCCCGCGCTGCCCCGGCGACCGCTGGGCCGAACCGATGAGCCCGGCGCGTCCAGTGTCGGCCGCCCCATCGTGGCCCGCGGACGAACCCGGGGCGCCGGCCCCAACTGGGCCGACCGCCGCCGCCCGACGGACAACGCCGACCACCGCCGGCCGCCGCGCAACGGGGAGGGCCCGACCCGATGACCGCACTGCATCCGGCCGCCGCCTCGCCCTCGTCCCCCTCGCCCGGCCCACCGCCCCGCCAACCCGCCATCGCCCGCGTCCCGTTCCCCCTGGTCGACGAGATCGCCCGGCACTGCCTGACGGACGACGAGCCGGAGACCGTACACATCGAGGTACACCTCCCCGGCCGCGTCGATCACGCCCGGATCCGCACCGCGTTCCACCAGGCGCTCGTCCGACACCCCCGCATCCTGATGCGCCAGGCGCCGGCCCGTTGGTGGCACCGCCACCACACCTGGCAGCTCACCGCCGCCCCGGACGTGGAACCTGTCGTCTTCCCACCACCAGGACCCGAAGCCCTCGCACGCGCCCGAGAACGCGCCCTCACCGACTGCCCACCCCTGGACTCCGCACCTCCGGTACGACTGGAGGTCATCGATGTCGTCGCCGACAACGACGGCACGGGCGGCACGGGCGGCACGGGCGGCACCAACGCTACCGACGGCATGAACGTCAGCGACTGCGACTGCGACTGCGACTGCGACAACGGCAACGGCAACGGCAACGGCAACGGCAACGGCAACCACCAACCGCAATCGCCGCCAACCGGCACCGTGCTGCTGCTCACGATCAACCACACCGCACTGGACGGCCCGGCCTGCCTGCGGGTACTGGCCACCGCCGCCGAACTCTACGGCGGCGCCGACAACTCCCCCCGCCCGTCCCCCGTACGCCTCTCGGGCCCCGAACACGGCCCCGGCCCCGGCGTCGCCCCGTACCCTGGCCCCGGCGCCGGCGGCGGCCATCGGAACGGCGAGGTCCCTCCGCCCGACGGCGACACTCCGCCCAGCGGCGGCACTCCGCCCGGCGGCAGGTTCCGCTTCCCCTCCCGACCGGCCCGCATCGCCGCAGACCACCACACGCCGAACCGGTTCCCCGCAGAAGACCGATCAACAAACAACAACGCCGATAACAACAGCCACAACAGCCCAGCGCCCCACACCCACACCCACACCCACACCCACGGCAACGGCAACGGCAACACCGAAACCAACAAAACCGGAAACGGCATGCTCCTCAGCGAGCTCCCCATCCCGGCCCGCCCGCCCCGGGACGGTGGCCGTTCCCCGTGCACCGTCAACGACCAACTCCTCGTCGCCACCTGCCTGACGCTCGCCCGCTGGAACCGGCTGCACAACAGCCGCACCACCCCCGTCACCATCACCATGCCCGTCGACGACCGGCCGCGCGGCCACGACATGCCCATCGGCAACGGCACCCGGCTGCTCACGGTCGGCTTCGGCCCCGAGGAGCGCGAGGACGCCGAACCGCTCTCCGCCGACCCGCCGGACCCGGACGCGGTAGCCCGCCTGCTCCGCCGTACCGCCGCACACACCCGCGCCCTCAAATCGGCCCCGCCCAGCCACCAACTAGGCCTCTCCGGAACGCTCCTGACCACCCCGGTCCTCCCCGTCGGCCTGCGCGGCGCCCTCACCCGCGCGCTCCGTACCGCCGCCGCCCCCTGGACCTCCACCACCCTCCTCTCCAACATCGGCCGCATCCCCTACCCGCTGGACTTCGGCGACGCCGGCCGCCCCACCGCGGTGTGGTTCTCCGCCCCGGCCCGCACCCCACGCGGCCTCACCATCACCACCGTCTCCGTCGGCGGACGCATCCAGCTCGCCCTGCGCTGGTCGCGCGCCCTGCTGGACGACTCGGCCGGCATCCGCCTCGGCGCGCTCTTCCGCTCCTCCCTCGCCGCCACCGCCTGGCCGGGCCCCGCCGCACCCCCCAAGGGAGCCCCCCGATGACCCACCCCACCACCGACCCCGGCCCCGGCTCCGGCCCCGGGCAAGTCTCCACAGTCAGCCCCGAAGACCACCTGGGACTACGTCACTTCTACGAAAACCCCGCCGTACCCGTCGCATCCGGCACCCCTCGCAGCCGACGCCAAGCGCAACTGCTCGCCCGCGCCCTGGGCCCCGCACGCTCGGGGGTGCGGCCCGCGATCGTCCTGGACGTCGGCTGCGGCGACGGCACCGCAGCGGCCACCGCTGCCGAGTTCCTCCCGGGTCACCGCCTCATCGGCGTCGACTGGTCCCAGGACGCGCTGCGCCGCGCCATGCCCCGTATCCCCTCCCCCACACCCGGCGACCTGACCGCCATACGCGGCGAACTGACCGACGGCGGCCTGCCGTTCGCAACGGGCTCGGCCGACGCCGTCCTCTTCAGCGAGGTCGTCGAGCACCTCGTCGACCCCGATGCCGCACTCGACGAACTGCACCGCGTACTGCGACCCGGCGGCCACCTCATGCTCTCCACCCCAAACCTCGCCGCCTGGTACAACCGCGGACTCCTGCTCGCCGGAATCCAGCCCGTCTTCTCGGAAGTGAGCCTGCGCCATATCCACGGCCGACCCGGCACCCAGGTAGTGGGCCATCTCCGCCTCTACACCGCCCGCGCCCTACGCAGCTTCCTCAACGCCTCCGGCTTCGAGGTCCTCCGGATCGCCGGCGCCCCGTACCACGACGTCCCCCGCCCCCTACGCCCCCTGGACCGGGCCGCCTGCCACGTCCCCGCCCTCTCCTCCATCCTCCTGGCCCACGCCCGCCGCCGCCCCCGACACCCCAACAACACCAGACCAGCTGAAACGAACCAACAGAACCGACCAACCACCAGAGAGTGACCAACCGCAGGAACAAACTACTCTCCGTAATCGTTGCCGGAATATAAGGAGGCGTCACAAGGCACAGCCAAGCGCAAACCGCAGGACAGGACAGACACCCGCACACAACCGACCACGCACACGGCCGGCAGAGAACAGAGGCAGGGACAAGGGCCCACGCCAGGACACGCCAGGGGCAGGGAACAAGCCAGGGCCCAAAGAGCCCAGGAACGCGCCCCTCAACAGGCCCGCACCGGAGACCCCATCGAGACCCCCATCAGCGACCCCCGCCCATCAACAGCGGGGCCCGCGAGGGAGGAAGGGAGTGGCACCATGCTGTGGTGGGGCGTGGCGTCCGCACTGCTGGCCAACGTCCTGTACAGCACCGGCTTCGTGCTGGAGAAACGCGCACTGGCCGGGCTGCCTGCACTGAGCACCCGCCAGCCCGCCCGGGTCATACGCCATCTCCTCTCCAGCCCGCTGTGGCTGGGCGGTTCACTCGCGCTGGCCGCCGGATTCGCCGCCCAGCTCGCCGTCTACCGCACCCTGCCCATCGCCGCCGCGCAGGGCATCTTCGTCTCGGGCCTGGTTCTGCTACTGCTCCTGTCCTCGGTCGTACTGGGCGAGCGGACCAGTGGCCGGGAGCGGCAGAGCATCGTGGCGATCCTCGTCGCGCTCGTACTGGTCGTCGCCTCCCTCCAGAGCGACGACACAGGCGCCATCGCACGCACCGCGCCACCCGCGACGTTGCTCGCGATCGCCGTACCGTCACTGGCCGCCGGGCTGTTGCTGTACCGCGCGGCGGAGCGGCGGGCCCTACGACGTCACCGACTGCCTACCGCCGGCGTCCCCTACGGGGTGGCCGTGGGTCTGCTCTACGGGGTGAGCTCGTTGGCCATCAAGGGCGTCTCCGGGCTGCTGACCACCCATGACGTCCCGGCCGCCGCCGCGCAACTGCTCCGCTCGCCGTACCCCTACCTGCTGCTCTTCACTGGAGCCACCGGTCTGGTGTTGTCCCAAACGGCGTTGCAGCGCTGCCGCGCCTCCGTGATCGTCCCGGTCTGTACGACCGTCACCTGTGTCTTCACCGTTGCCTGCGGGACGGTGGCGTTCGGGGAACCGCTGCCGGCCGATCCGCTGCGACTCGCACTGCGGCTGGGCGGCACCGCTGTCGCGCTGTCCGTCCTGCTCACCCTCCCTCGCCATGAGACGACAACCACCGCAGCGTCGCTACAGCCACAACATTCGCCACAGCCACAGCCACAGCCACAGCCACAACTGCAACCACAGGCACAGACACAGCCGCAGCCGCAGCCGCAGGCACAGGCACAGCGACAGCGACAGCGACAGCGACAGGCAGTTAAGGGTCCGTCGGAGTATTCGGAGTAGAGGAGTTGAGGGATGAAGCCGGATGATCCGTTGTTGAAGATTCTCGTGTGCCCGCTCGACAAGGGGCCGTTGGTCCTTCTCGCGGCCGATGACGTGCTCTACAACCCTCGGCTGCGGCGTCGTTATCCGATCCTCGACGGCATTCCCCAGCTCCTGCCGTCCTCCGGGGAGCAGGTCACCGACGCCGAGCACGACCGTCTGCTGCGCCGCCTCACCGACCAGGAGGCGCGGCCGTGACACTCGCCGCGCGGCTGGGGCGCTGGTTGCCGGGCCGGCTGGTGTCGGCGCTGGCGGCCGGGCTCTATCCGCGCTTCGAGCCGGAGCTGCGGCGGCTCGCCGACTTCTGCCCGCCGGGCGGCACGGCCGTCGACGTCGGTGGGTGGTACGGCCCGTGGACCCAACGACTGGCCCGGCGGGCGGACCGGGTCGTCACCATCGAGCCGGTCCCCCATCTGGCCCGTCTGATCGCGTCCGTCGCCCCGCCCCACGTCGATGTGGTCTCCGCCGCCGCCACCGACCACGCGGGGTGCGCCACGCTCTGGCTTCCGCCGGACGGGCGCGGCGACCGCGGGGTCTCCTCGCTCGTACGCCGCGAACTGCACTCGACCGCCCTCGACGTGCCATGCCTGCCGCTGGACACACTCGGTCTGGCATCCGTCACACTGATCAAAGTCGATGTGGACGGCGCGGAGCTGGCGGTGCTGCGTGGCGCAGAGTGCACCATCAAGCGTGAACTACCGTCATTGTTCGTGGAGTTGGAGACGCGGATCCAGCCTCTGACGCCCGTACTCGACTGGATGGCGGCGCACGGCTATCGCGGCTGGGTTCTCCCGCACGACCAGTGGCTTCCGCTGGACGACTTCGATCTGGCCGCCCATCAGTCCCGTACCTCCCATGTAGCCGAACACGGTCTGCTGCGCCGCTCGCTCGTGCCGCACCGTCGCTATGTCAATTCCGTGCTCTTCCTCCCAGAGGGCGACTGCCCCGGTCTCCTCGTCTCCCCTGGTTCCACCAGTGGCCGCAGCCGCCGGCCTCCTGGAGCCTCTGCCGTCGACGACCATGTCCCCCATGAACCCCGCCGCTGACCATGACCCGTCACCCAACAGCCCCACCGGACCCACCGGCTCAGCCGGCCCAGCCGGCCCTGTCAGTCCCTCTGGCCCCACTGGACACTCCACTCCCACTGGCCACTCCGGCTCCACCGGCCGCGGCGCCCCCGCTGGCCTGCCAGGACCGGTCGCCTTCCAGCTGGTACTGCTGCGCCGGATGGCCGATCACCACCCCGGCTTGGTCGAGGACGCGCTGCGCGAACTGGGCGTCTCCCGCGCCGACATGCGGGAGGCCAATCGCCGCTGGCAGGCACGGATGCACGCCCCTGGTGCGGGCGGCGTCCAGCCGTACCGCGCGCTGCTGGGCAGCCCGGAGACCGTCGCCCCTCGCCGGATCGGCGACCTGACCTGCGAGGCCCTGACCTGGCCGGTCCCCCTCTGGCCCGATCTACGATTCGAGGTGCTCACCGCCGCGCGGGGCACCGTATGGAACGCCTGGCTCGTCCGTGCCCCCGGCGCTCCCGCCCCCGAATTGCGGACGACCGCGGATCTGACCCCCTGGTCCTGCACCGTCGACGAGGTCGCCCGCGCCTTCGCCCCGGCCCGCCCGATGGAGGGCAGTGCCCCCACCCGCTGGCGCCTGGCCTGCACGGTCCCCGGCCCCGACGGCGCCCCGCAGGACATCGTCGCGGAATTCACCTGGGGCCTGTACCAGCGCCGGGTCGACTGAAGACGTTCGTCGAGCGGCGATCATCTGCCCTACGCCCGCCCTACGCCTGCCCTATGCCCGTGCACCTCGCTCACCGACCGCGCTCACCGCGCTCACCGCACTCACCCGTTCGCCTCGCCTCCCCCTCCCCGTCCCCCGACCGGACCCTCCCAACAGGCGAACCGCCGTGCGCGCCCAGAGGATGGCGCACGAGCGGTCCGTGTGGACGGGTCGCGCGAGCGCTCCGTCCATCTCGGCCCGTCGTCCGTCTCGGCCCAACGTCCGTCTCGGCCCAACGTCCGTCTCGGCCCATCGGGGAGGAATCACCCATGACCATCAGCCTCGCCCAACTGCGGCGCTGCTCGGCCGCCGTCGATCTCGGCGCGGCCCGGACCCGGGTGTATGTGAAGAACCAGGGGCTGGTGGTCGACGAACCGACCGTCGCCGCCGTCAACACCCGCACCGGTGCCCTACTGGCCGTCGGTGCCCAGGCCGAGTTGATGGACGGCCGCACCCCCGAATACATCCGGGTGGTCCGTCCAGTCGCCGGGGGCACCGTCGTCGACATCGACATGGCCCAGCGGCTGCTGCGCACCCTGGTCGGCGACAAGCTCCGCAAGACCTGGCGTCGCCGGCCCACAATGCGGGTCGCGGTGTGCCTCCCGTACGGGAGCGAGCCGCTGGCTCAGCGGGCGGCTGTGGAGACGCTCACCGGGCTCGGTGCGCGCCGGGTGGAGCTGGTCGACACGTTGGTGGCCGCCGCGGTCGGCTCGGGACTTCCGGTGGAGCAGCCGGAGGCGACCATGATCGTGGTGTGCGGCGCGGGGACGACGCAGGTCGCGGTGTTGTCGCTCGGTTCGATCGTGGCCGCGGAGACCGTGCCGGTGGGTGGCAACGCCATCGACCACGCCGTGATCCAGCATCTGCGGCTCCACCACGAGCTGATGCTGGCGGGCCAGTCCGTGCGTCCGCTGCAACTGATCCTCTCCGGGGGTGACGGGCGGACGCCGGGCTCCACGGAGGTGCACGGCCGGGACGTGGTCAGTGGCATGGCACGCTCCGTGCACGTGGACACCGAGCGGGTGCTGGAGGCGATCACGACTCCGCTGACCGCGATCCTCGACGGCATCGGGGCCGTACTGCGCCGCTGCCCGCCCGACCTCGTGGCCGACCTGGGGGAACGGGGCATCATGCTCGCCGGTGGCAGTGCGCTGATCCCGGGTCTGGAGCCGATGATCCATCAGGCCACCACCATGCCGGTGCACACCGCGGACCGCCCCGACATCTGCGCCGTCATGGGGCTGGGCGCCATGATCGAGGGCAAGGTGCAGCCGTTGCACTTCGATCCGATGGCGCCGTAGCTCCGTCGCCCCGAGCACTCCGCAAGGCCCAGGAGCGCCCACCGCCTACCAGCACCGCTACGAGCCCCGGCTACCAGCGCCGCCATGAGTTCCGGCTGCCAGCGCCGCCACGCGTTCCGACCATGGGCGCCGCCACGAGCCCCGGCTATGGGAGCCGCCACAAGCTCCGGCTACGGGCGCCGCCACGAGCTCCCTTATGAACTCCGCGCGTTCCAGGCCACCACCGCGGGGCGGTCGTGTTCGGTTCCCAGCACTCCGACCGCACCGGTCTCGAACGTGAACAGTCCACCCGCCGCGGCCGGCAGCCCCAGCCTGCGGGCGGCCAGGACCCGGAGGAAGTGCGCATGGGCCACCAGCGCCACATCGCCCCCCTCCGCCGCGAGCTGCGGCGCGATCCGGGCCAGTACCCGGTCGGCGCGCGCCCCGACCTGCTCGGGTGTCTCCCCGGGGTGCTCCTCGGGGCCGGGGGCGACGCCGTCGGAGAAGAGGTACCAACCGGGTCGGTCACGGTGGATCTCGGCGGTGGCGATGCCCTCGTAACCGCCGTAGTCCCATTCCCGCAGGTCGGGGTCGATCTGGGGGCGCGGGAGACCGGCCAGCTCGGCGGTGCGCTGGGCCCGCAGCATGGGGCTGGCGTACACCCGTCCGATCTTCCGGCCCGACAGCAGCGGCCGCAGTGCGCGGGCCTGTGCCTCGCCTTTGGGGGTCAGCGGCAGATCGGTCCAACTGGTGTGCCGGCCGTTCCGGCTCCACTCGGTCTCGCCGTGCCGGACCAGAAGTAGCTCGCTCACGGCGCCTGAGCCTACTGGCCCTGTCCGGCCTGCGCCTGCTCGCTCTGCTGGGCCTCGGCGACCGAGGCCCGGACCTCGTCCATGTCCAGCGCGCGGGCCTGGCCGATGACGTCCTCCAGGGCGTCCGCCGGCAGCGCACCCGGCTGGGCGAACACGGCGATGTTGTCCCGGACGATCATGACGGTCGGGATCGAGCTGATCTGGAAGGCCTGTGCCAGCTCGGGCTGCGCCTCGGTGTCGACCTTGGCGAAGACCAGGTCGTCGTGCTTCTCGGACGCGCGCTCGAAGATCGGGCCGAACTGCTTGCAGGGGCCGCACCACTCCGCCCAGAAGTCGATCAGGACGAAATCCTTGCCGGAGACGATCTCGTCGAAGTTGTCCTTGGTGAGCTCAACGGTGCTCATGCGCGTGTCCCTGCTTCCGGTCTGTCGAGGGTTTTCTGGTGGGTCCGTGGTCCGGGTGTGCCTGTGGTCCCTGGCTGTGGGAACAGGATCGATCCCGTGACGTATTCCGTGCGCCGGACGCTCTCGCTTCCGTGCGCCGGGCCGTCCGCTTCCGTACGCCGGACCGTCCGGCTCCCCTGCCCAGCGAACGCGTTCCTAGACATCCGATCCGCGGGGAATCCAGGAGAATCCACATGTGTCGCTCGTCACCAGGTCCCCGGACCTGGACGGGTCCCGGGACCTGGTGATGAGCGGGCGCGGTCTGCGGGCGCGGTCTGCGGGCGCAGTCCTGCCGTGTCGGCTAGTCCTTCGCCTTGGCGTACTCCGTCGCCATCGCACCGGCGAAGTCGTACTCCACGACCTGTTCGTCGCCGACGACCCACGCATCGTGGCCGGGCGGGCAGACGAAGACGTCGCCGGGGCCCAGCTCGGACTCCGCGCCGTCGTCCATCCGTACGCGCAGACGTCCTTGGACGACGAAGCCGTTGTGGTGGATCTGGCAGCTGTCGGTGCCGGCGATCGGGCCCACCGACTCCGACCAGCGCCAGCCGGGCTCGAAGGTGACCACGGCGAAGTCCAGCCCGGTCAGGTGCACGGCTTCGAGGTGGCCACGGGGGAAGTCGCGCCGCTCGTCCGGCTTGTCGATCGTCTTGACCTCCATCATGGGGGCTTCCATGGCGGCTTCCATGAGGTTGCTCCCTTCACCCCCCGTCGGCCCGTCCGCGAGTACCCCTGGTCCTTCCATGGTGCGCCCATGGTGTCCGCATGCGCTGCGTGAGGGTTCCTACCGGTGCGTACGACGGAAGCGCTCCGGCTCGCACGCCGGAGGGTGTCCCGGGCCCGTACGCCGGGAGTGCCCTGGCTCCTACGACGAGGTGTCGCCGGGCGGGTGCCGTAGCGCGCGATCGCCCACCCCGACGGCTAGCATCCCGAAAGGCCACCAAGACCGTTCAAGACCGCCAAGACCACCAAGACCCTCACCAAGTACCCAGCCGAGACTCGTCAGCCGAGGTCGCCGCGGTGCCGCGACCGCCAGGAACGTCAGCGCCGTGAGCAACGTCTTCTAGGTCGAGAAGCCGAGACCACCGAGGCGGCCACGACCACCACCGGGCTCGTCCGGCCCACCGAGCCGGACGGACCGACCGACCTCGCCGACCTCGTCGAGCGCGTCGAACCGCCGAGCCCGTCGAGCCGTCGAACCCGTCGAGTCCGCCAAGAACGGAGCATCCTACTGTGCGTCATCTGCGCGTAGGCGTCGCCATCTTGACCATGGGAAACCGTCCCGCCGAACTCCACGCACTGCTGGATTCGGTGGCCAAGCAGGACCTCCGGCCGGCCCACGTCGTGGTCGTCGGGAACGGTTCGCCGCTGCCACCGCTGCCGCACGGCGCGATGGGCATCGAGCTGAGCGAGAACCTGGGTGTGTCCGGCGGCAGAAACGTCGCCCTCGACGAGCTGCGCAAGCTGGGAGACGTGGACGTGGTGGTCGGCCTGGATGACGACGGGCTGCTGATCAGTCCGGACGTCTTCAGTCGGCTCGCGGAACTGCACGGCAGCGACCCGGAGTTGGGCATCGTGAGTTTCCGCATCGCCGATGAGCTGGGCCGTACCCAGCGCCGGCACGTGCCCCGCCTCCGCGTCGGCGACCCGCAGCGCGGCGGTCTGGTGACGACGTTCCTCGGTGGCGGGCACTCGTTGTCGGTGCCGATGCTGGACCGGATCGGCGGCTGGCCCGACGACTTCTTCTACGCGCACGAGGAAACCGACCTGGCCTGGCGGGCGTTGGACGACGGCTGGCGCATCCGTTACGCGCCGGAGATCGTGTTGCAGCACCCGTACACCTCGCCGACCCGGCACGCCGTCTACCACCGCATGGTCGCCAGGAACCGCGTATGGCTGGCGAAGCGCCATCTGCCGGCGATCCTGGTGCCGCTCTACCTGGGCGTATGGGCGCTGCTGACGGCCGTACGCAGCCGCTCGGTGGCGGGCATGCGGGCCTGGGCGGCCGGCTTCGCCGAGGGGGTACGGACGCCCTGCGGACGGCGGCGGCCGATGCGCTGGCGGACGGTGTGGCGGATGACGCGGCTGGGCCGCCCACCGATCATCTAGCGACCATGGGGGCGTGGGCCGGTAGCGACCCTGGGGGCGTGGCCGGTAGCGACCCTGGGGGCGTGGGCCGGCGGCGCTCGGACGTGGGACCGGGCGGGGCGCGCAGCCGGTCACGGCGGGAAAACCGGGTGGTCCGGCACGGGACGAGTGGGCACAATCGCCGCGTGCAGCTGCTCTCCTTTCCCGAAGCCGCGACCCCACCCGAGCTCCGTGCGCAGGTGCGGGAACTCCATCAGGAGGCGTGGCCCGCGCCCGAATCCCCGGCCGACCCCGCGCCCGAGCCGCCGGCCGGCGCGTCGGCCGCTACGGGAGCCGGCGACAGCGCCGGACCCCACGACAACGTCCGCCAGGGCCTCGGCCTCCACCACGACCCGGCGTTGCGCCCCGTGTCGATGCTGCTGGTGGACGAGGGCACGGTGCTGGCCGCCCTGGACATCCTCTCCAAGCCGATCGTGCACGCCGGCCGTCGGTTCCTTGCCGGCGGGCTGAGCACCGTGGTGACCCGACAGGCCGTCCGCGGCCGGGGGCACGGCCGTCGCCTGGTGGCCGCCGCCCACCAGGTGATGGCCTCCGCGGACCCGGGCCCGACCCCGGACCTCCGCCTCGACCTGGACCTCCGCCTCAACCTGGACCTCCGCCTCGACCTGGGGCTGTTCACCTGCGACCGGCCGCTCCAGGGCTTCTACGAGAGTGCGGGCTGGCACGTGCTGCCCGGAGCGGTGCTCGTCGGGGGAACGCCCCAGGCTCCCTTCCCCAGTGACCAGCCCGGTTTCGACAAGGTCACCATGGCGGACTTCTTCTCCCCCGCGGCCCGGCAAGCCCGCGCCGCGTTCCGGAACACCCGCCTCGCGCTGTACCCGGGCGACATCGACAAGCTCTGGTGACGAGGCGCCCCGGCGCCGGAGACGGCCCACCCGCCGCCGGGGCCCCCGCTCAGCAGCAGCCGCGCCCCTCTCAGCGGGAAACCGAGGCCCTGCGGTCCCGGCGCTGCTTGAGGTGGCCGGCGCCCGCCAGTGCCGCCACGACGAGGGCCGTGCCGACGAGCTGTTGACGGCCGTCGTGGTTGGCGGCCATGACGCCGAAGACGCCGAGGATGGCGGCGAACGCCAGCCAGGTCAGGTAGGGGAAGCCCCACATCCGTACGGAGAGCAGTTCGGGGGCCTCGCGCTCCAGGCGGCGGCGCATCTTCAGCTGGGTGAGGCAGACGATGGACCAGACGACCAGCACCGAGCAGCCGGCGATGTTGAGCAGCCAGGCGAACACGGTGGTCGGCCAGACGATGCCGGCGATCACGGCTGCGAAGCCGAACATGCAGGACGCCAGTACCGCCGCCGCCGGCACGCCCCTGGTGACCTTGCCCAGGAAGCGCGGGCCCTGGCCCCGGCTGACGAGGGAGTACGCCATGCGCGACGAGCCGTAGATGTTGGCGTTCATCGCGGAGAGCAGCGCCACCAGCACCACGATCTGCATGATCGTGCCGGCCGCCGGGATGCCGAGCCGGTCGAGCACCGTGACGTACGGGCCGTTCGTGGCGACCTTCGGGTCGTTCCACGGCACCAGCGTGACGACCACGGCCATGGAGCCGATGTAGAAGACGGCGATGCGCCAGACGGCGGTGCGGACGGCGCGGGCCACGTTCCGGCTGGGGTTGTCCGACTCCGCCGCCGCGATGGTGACGGTCTCCAGGCCGGCGAACGCGGAGATGGCGGTCAGCAGCCCGGCGGCGAGTCCGGCGGCGCCGGTCGGGAAGAAGCCGCCGTGGTCGGTGAGGTTGCTGGTGCCGGGTGCGTCGCCGAACACCCCGAGGATGCCCAGTACGCCCAGCACCAGGAAGGCGACGATCGTGGTGACCTTGATGGCGGCGAACCAGAACTCGAACTCGCCGAAGTTCTTGACCGCGGTCAGATTGCTGGCGCAGAAGAACACCATGAAGATCGCCACCCAGCCGTAGGCGGGGATGAACGACACCCAGGTGTGCATGATCGTGCCCGCCGCGGTGGCCTCGGCGGCCACGCCCGCGCAGAGCATCAGCCAGTACATCCAGCCCGAGGTGGCCCCTGCCCAGGAGCCGAGTTCCTGCTCGGCGTGCACCGAGAACGAGCCGGTGGAGGGCCGGGCCGCGGACATCTCGCCGAGCATCCGCATGATCAGCATGACCAGCGCGCCGGCCCCCACGAAGAGGAGGATGATGGCCGGCCCCGCCGCGGCGATGCTGGCACCGGAGCCCACGAAGAGCCCCGCGCCGATGACCCCGCCCAGCGCGATCATCGACAGATGGCGCTGCTTGAGGCCGTGCGACAACACGGATTCGCCGTTCTGCACGGCCTGCGGGGAGTGCTGGGGTGATCGGGAGGTTGTCCGACTCATGGTCGTGCCTGTTCATTGCTTGAGACGTTCGGTGAGCCGGACGAGTGTGCGGGCGCGCGGTGCGCGAACGAGGTGAACGCCCGCTATTCGGACCTTTCCCTCACGTGCAGTGAGGAGGTGATCACCCTTTGGCCGCGCACCCGACGTGCCGACTTCACGCACGACATGTCGGCTCCAAGCTCACTGCACGGAGCCGGCGTTCACCCGACGCAGGTCGCGTATGCCTGCTTCACGCGCGGGGACAACGGCTTGGGATCGGCTCGACGCGCCCATCCACGCCGCCAGCCCTGCATCTGCGGGTGGGCCGTGAACCGCACGCCGCGCTCCGTGATCGAGTCGGCCGTGGCGCGCACGTCGGTGCCGTCGAACCGAATGCCGGTGTCAACGCCCGCCGTTGCACCCATACGGTCGTTCCGTGCAGCAGGGTCCCGTAGAAACGCCCTCCGGGGAGAACCATTGGGTGGGGCGGGTGGAACTCGAACCCACAGCCGACGGATTCCGAGTCCCATCAGGGCCATTCGACCCTTTACCGATCTTGCCGCAGACCGCCTGTTGCTGCAGGTCAGAGCCGCATTTCTGCACGTCCGAGCCCCTTGCTTTTCCGGCTTGCCCCGTGCCCTTCCGGTCCCTTGCGGGCCCCTGGGCACATGGCGATTCCGGCTTATGCGTCTTACGGGAGGACAAGGGCGAGAAGGATGTCAACCGCCAAGCCGATGGCACCGGTGATCGCCAGCCACTTCGAGAATCTGCCGGTCCATGTCCCGCGCGCCTCCGTCAGGGGACTGCGGCGCTCCCTGCGCATCATTCCCGGCCCGATCCCAAGGACGGCGCAGGGCAGCATGACAGAGGCCAACAGCAGCCCGGCGAAGGCGAAGGAGAGAAATCCCCAGGGCGAGCTGTGGCCGGGGCGCAGATACTCGCCGGTGCCCTGCCGGACCTCGATCACCTCGCCCGGCCGTAGCGTCCACGACGCGATGCGCGCCCGCGCGCCCCCTCCGCCGCCGTCCTCGCCACCCCGCCGATCGCCAGCCCGGTCGCCGTCCGCCCCTCGGCCACCGTCTGGCCGGAAGACCCCCTCGCAGTCCCGTGATGGCCCGGAGTGGGCTCCGCCCGGATGCTTCTGGCACGCGCTGATGGTCAGCGTGCCATGGGTGCCCGCGAGCCCGGTGGCGACGGCTGCGTTGGTCGCACCGTAGTAGCACAGAGCGAGGGCGAGAAGGAGACCAAAGGCCCCGAGTGCGTAACCGCCCGGACTGCCCCGGCGGCGAACGGCCGGATCATCGCCTTGCCCGAGCACGCTTCCCTGGTGATTGCCAGAACCCCCGAACGTCATGGACACGGAGCCTATCCACGCCCCCACCCTCGCTCCGTACCCCCCGCCACAGCGTTCGGCCATGGTCACCGAAGGGCTGAGTACAGAGACCAGGCGCCCGCCCAGCGCGGGGCCTTGCGGAAAACGTCGGTGAATATTTTGCACAAGTAGTCGACTCCGCCCGGCCCGGTGGGGTGCCGCTCAGGGACGCGAAGCCGCTGCGCCGACCTAACGCCGCAGGCCGGCGACAGGCGGCAACAGCCGTGGTCCCGGAGCGGGGCTCAAGCGCCACCTCTCGATCGACACCCTTGGCCTGTTTCTGGCAGCCCGCTCCAACCGCTTGCGCAGGACCAAGGTCAGTCGCGCACGTCCCGCTGCCGCACAGCTGGCACCACCGACGATCACCGCCGGTAGGCAATGAAGAGGTCGATCCGCCGTGCAGACTGTCCCAGTCTTCAGCACATATAACCATTGATGCGAACTAGGTGCACCAAATCCACCCGCCAACACGGGAAAGTCCTTATTGGAGCAAATTAAACTTGGCGCATTACCGACTCACCATCCTTGACCAGAAACGTCCCGGCCGATAGCTTCGCCGCGGTCAAGGGGGATACGAGTTGTTTGCTATGCGACGCCAAGCACCACCATCAGCTCCTTTTGTCGCCCGTCGCGCCTGTCTACGAATCGACCAACCCCCACCACGTCACCTTTAAGTCCATGCCAGCCTTAGGTTGACCAACTAAAGGCACGTATTCGCTGCGCGAATAGCTGCGATTTCCACGGACTGACGGTCGACGCAACAGCGAAGGGGGTTAAGCGTTGCAGATATCTCGCGACCGGTTCAAGCATGTACTTTTCCCACTGCCGGGATGGATTTTCGCCATCATCACCGCAATTGGTCCGGCCTGGTGGCCTCCGGCGCTCGGGTGGGCTTTGATCGGAATCTCGATCATCTTCTGGTTGACGCTCGAACTGAAGCATTCAGAACGCGAGGGGCACCGGAAGTAATTTGCCACCGCCGCGCCGCGCCGATATTGGCAACGAGGCCACGGGATGCATCGCGTCCCCTCGAAAAGCGGGCACTTGCGCTTGGCATGGAGGAGCGGGGCCATTGACCTCAGCCTTGCGCTTGTTCGTTACGTTTCAGGATGTGATGCAGTATCACCCTGCGCCACAAAACGACGATTAGTTCCAACAGGGGGTTGCATTGAATTCGCCTCGAAACGGCATTGACCCGAGGCAGAGGTTCGCAGACGGCCTGAAGTACCTGAAGGATAACTTCGCACAGTCGTCCTCCGAGTTATCCTCCAAAGGTCAGGCACTCGCCACCATGCGGGACAAGATCACTCAGAGCACAATTCCACTGCACTTGCCCAGTGGAGCCAACCTGTCTCCCGAAAAAGTCCGGGTTCTGACCGGCTCCGTTGGTGAAATCGTGATCGCGCACATTGAAGGCGGCGGCCTTGCCGAACAGAGCGCCGTGGTGACGCAGATCGGCCACGACTCCTCTATCCATACTGTCGAAACCCACTTCATCCCGATCGATGGGGAGTCTGGGCGCATCAAGCAGTGGGTGGATGGGCACTTCAAGATCGATAAGGCCATATCCAAAGAAGGAGCGGTTCTCGATCGAAGCGACGCGATTGTCGACAGCCAGGTAGTTCGACCCATGGACTGGTGGGACGATATCCAGCAGTGCATCGATGACGCAGGCGTCCCAAACTGGGTGTTCAACGCCATCTGGGTTGCTTGTGGCGTTGCATGTGTCCTCACCGCTGGCGGTGGATGTCTTGCATGCGCACTCGGCGTCGCCGGCATCTACGGTGACAAGGTAGCTAATTGCATCGGCGCCTACTGAGGTTGAACTCGTGGTGTCGTGCCGTTGCTCAGGTAGGTCTGATGGACAGGCCGGTCTCGGCGAGGCAGCCGTCTATGAGGTCGCTGCGG
>NZ_JBEZIX010000024.1:0-133758 GCF_040651315.1 Streptomyces sp. NPDC048506 | reverse complement strand
GGCTGGGTGTCCGGACTGCTTCGCTTTACGTCCGGACACCCAGCCCCTCCGGCCCCCACCCTCCCGTGGGTGGGAAGGAAGAAGGCCGGTGGGGGCGCGCACGAGTGGTCCCCTGCCCGCAGTGAACTGACGGCGCCAGCCCCCACAAGTAATCCACCCACTCACGGGAGGGGACGGGCCGGAGGGGCAGGGGTGTGGGACGTAAAGCGAAGCAGTCCCACACCCCTGCCCCGGAGGCCCGGCACCGCACCCGACAAACCCACGCCCGCCGCAGGCGCAACGGCGAGACGACACACGGCGGGAAAGCCAACAACGTGGGGGGAGCCGAAAACGTGGGAAGAAAGCCCTACGGGCTAAGCGCCAGCACGATGTACGCCCCCAGTAGCGCCAGGTGGACGCCGCCCTGCAAGGGCGTGGCTCGGCCGGGGATGACCGTCAGGGTGCCGACCATCACGGTCAGCGCGAGCAGCACCATGTGGCTGGCGCCCAGGCCGAGGAGGAGCGGGCCCGGTAGCCAGATCGTGGCGAGGGCGACCACGGGGATGGTCAGGCCGATGCTGGCCATGGCCGAGCCGAGGCCGAGGTTCAGGCTCGTCTGCACGCGGTCGCGGCGGGCCGCGCGGACCGCCGCGATGGTCTCCGGCAGCAGCACCAGCAGGGCGATCACGATGCCCACGACGGACGACGGCAGACCGGCCGCGACCACCCCCGACTCGATGGTCGGCGAGACCGCCTTGGCCAGCCCGACCACCGCGATCAGCGCCAACGCCAGTAGGCCCAGACTGATCAGCGCGGCCCGGGCCGACGGGGGGTCGGCGTGTTCCTCGGCGTCGATCACCTCGCCGGACGAGGTCACGGGCAGGAAGTAGTCCCGGTGCCGGACCGTCTGGGTGGCCACGAACATCCCGTAGAGGATCAGCGAGGCCAGTGCGGCGAAGACCAGCTGCGGAGTGGAGAACTGCGGGCCGGGCGTGAAGGTGGTGAAGGTCGGGAGGACCAGGCTCAGACCGGCCACCGTCGCGACGGTCGCCAGTGCCGCGCCGGTGCCCTCGGCGTTGAAGACGGCCACCTTCCGTTTGAGCGAGCCGACCAGCAGACACAACCCGACGATGCCGTTACAGGTGATCATCACCGCCGCGAAGACGGTGTCCCGGGCCAGCGCCGCGCTCTTGTCGCCGCCGTCGACCATCAGCGTGACGATCAGCGCGACCTCGATGGTGGTCACCGCGACCGCCAGCACCAGCGACCCGAACGGCTCGCCCACCCGGTGCGCGATCACCTCCGCGTGGTGCACCGCGGCCAGCACCGCCCCGGCCAGGAAGTACGACACCAGCAGGACCAAGGGGAACGGCAACGACCGCCCCCAGATCAGGGCCAGCAGCGCGACTGCCAGCACGGGCAGCGCAGTGGTCCAGTGCCGAGCGGTCGAACGAACTCGGGCGATCATGCCTTCGAGCCTTGCAGACCGGCCGGGCGCATGCCCGTCAGGTGCGCCGGTCAGCTGCCGGCGCCGCCCGGCGGCGGGCTGGACTCAGGCCACCGCCCGGTGGCTCTTCGGCTCCGCCGCGGTGATCGCGGCCTTGGTGACGTCGGCCACCACCTCGACGACGTCGGGCCCGTACGCCTGCGAATTGACCACCTTCAGCAGCAGGCAGAACTGGCCGTCGCCACCGTGCTTACGGGCCAGCCGGGTCCGGTTGCGCACCAGGTGGCGGACCGCGGCCCGGTGGGTGACCGGGCGCTGGCCGGCCGCCAGGAACACCGGACGGTCGCCCTCGCCGGCCGTCAGCCGGGCCAGCAGGACGTACTCGACCGCGCCGGGCTCCATCCGGTACGTGGACCCGCCGATCGTGAGGGTGCCCCGGCCGGCACCTGACTCGTCGCCCGGGTGCACCGCGACGCCCGGCAGCAGATTGGCCATGTGGGCCGCAAGCCGGCGGTGCGCGGTGGGGTCGCCGACGCAGAACTCGGTGCGGGCGCCGAAGCCCTGGAGCCCGGTGTCGTGCGGGGCCACCTCGGGGTGCGCACCGCAGTTCTCGACCACCCCGGCCAGGCCCAGCAGCGCCAGCGCGTCATGGCGCGGGATGCTCCAGTGGGCCGAGGAGCTGTCCCGGTGGGTGACCAGGACGCACTCCGAGCCGTCCGGCAGCCCGAAGAAGCTCTGTTCGCGGGTGAGCTTCCGGCGGGCGGCCGCCGATTGCCCTACCCAGCCGGCGGCCAGGCCCACCACGAGGGCCGCGGCCGCGACGGTCAGGAGTAGCAGGGTGTCATCCATGGCCGGGGAGCGTAGCGGCATTCCGGTTGTGCGTTCGAGCCCGGGGTCCGTGGCACCCGATATGCCCTCTGTCGGGGTGCTGTGTGCCCGAGTAGGCTCCGGCCCTTGCCGCCCCCCAGCGCACGCCTTGGAGGAAACCCGGTTATGACCAGAGCCCGACGTCTCACCGTGCTGGGAGCGGCCGCCGCGCTGACCGGCTCCCTGGTGGCGGTCCCGGCCGCCGCCCAGTCCGCCGCGCCCCCGCGGCCCGCCCCCGGCGCCGCCTTAGCCGACCCCGAGAAGACCCCGCTCGCCGTCGGCTACGGCGGTGCCGTCGCCAGCGTCGACGCGGACGCCTCGGCCGCCGGTATCGCGGTGCTCAAGAGGGGCGGCAACGCCGTGGATGCGGCCGTCGCCACCGCCGCCGCCCTCGGCGTCACCGAGCCGTACTCCTCGGGCATCGGAGGCGGCGGCTACTTCGTCTACTACGACGCGAAGTCCCGGACCGTCCGCACCCTCGACGGCCGGGAGACCGCCCCGCGCTCCGCCGGGAAGGACCTCTTCCTGGAGCACGGCAAGCCGATCCCGTTCGACGAGGCGGTCACCAGCGGACTGAGCGTCGGTACCCCCGGCACCCCCGCCACCTGGGACACCGCCCTGCGCCGATGGGGCAGCCGCTCGCTCGGCGAGGTGCTGCGTCCCGCCCAGCGGCTGGCCGCACGCGGCTTCACCGTCGACGCGACCTTCCGCAAGCAGACCGCCGACAACGAAGCGCGGTTCCGCGACTTCCCGGCGACCGCCGCCCTCTTCCTGCCCGGCGGCCGGCTGCCGGTGGTCGGATCGACGCTGAAGAACCCCGATCTGGCCCGCACCTACGAGGAGTTGGCCCGGCACGGCGTCGACGCGCTGTACCGGGGCCGACTGGGCCGGGACGTCGTCCGCACGGTCGACAGGCCGCCGGTACGCCCGGGCGCCCCCCGCAAGGTCCGGCCCGGCGCCCTGACCACCGACGACCTGAGGGCCTACCGGACGCTCAGCCATCCGCCCACCCGTACCACCTACCGCGGCCTCGACGTCTACGGCATCGGGCCGTCCTCCTCCGGCGGCACCACCGTCGCCGAGGCGCTCAACATCCTGGAGAAGAGCGACCTCTCCCGCCTGAGCGAGCAGCAGTACCTGCACCGCTACATCGAGGCCAGCCGGATCGCGTTCGCCGACCGCGGCCGCTGGGTGGGCGACCCGGCCTACGAGGACGTACCGACCAAGGGCCTCACCTCGAAGCGGTTCGCCGCCTCCCGGGAGTGCCTGATCAACGATCACAAGGCGCTGACCAGCCCGCTCGCGCCCGGCGACCCGCGTCACCCGGCGCCCTGCGCCAGCACCGGCCGGGCCGCCCCCACGACGTACGAGGGGGAGAACACCACCCATCTGACCGTCGCCGACAAGTGGGGCAACGTCGTCGCCTACACCCTGACCATCGAGCAGACCGGCGGCAGCGGCATCGTCGTCCCGGGCCGGGGCTTCCTGCTCAACAACGAGCTGACGGACTTCTCCTTCGCGCCCGCCGACCCCGCCGTGCGCGACCCCAATCTGCCGGGCCCGGGCAAGCGGCCCCGCTCGTCGATCTCGCCGACGATCGTACTGCGGCACGGCAGGCCGGTGCTGGCGCTCGGCTCGCCCGGCGGCGCGACCATCATCACGACCGTGCTACAGACCCTGGTCAACCACCTGGACCGCGGGATGCCGCTGGTGGACGCGATCGCGGCGCCCCGCGCCAGCCAGCGCAATGCGGCGGCCACCGAACTCGAACCCGGCCTGTGGAACAGCCCGGTCCGCCGGCAACTGGAGGCGATCGGACACGCGTTCAAGCAGAATCCGGAGATCGGTGCGGCCACCGGCGTCCAGCGGCTGCCGGACGGCCGCTGGCTGGCCGCGGCCGAGAGGGTGCGGCGCGGCGGCGGTTCGGCGATGGTCGTGCACCGGTCGTGACACCCGGTACGGGTGCCGGACGTAACGCCTCCGGCACCTGACAGACCGCTGTGTGCCGTCCGTGTGTCGTCGATGTACCGCTCCGCGCGGCGTCGTTGATGGTCAACGCGGCGACGATTAGCCTCCTGGGACCGTTCGTTCGAATGAGCGGTCCCAGGGAGGGAACGCAGCGTGAGCCTTGACGAGAGCCAGGAGAGCGTGGCCGGAGCCCCGGCCCGGCAGATCGGCGCGGTGGTCGGGGAGTTGGAGGGCCTCGCCCAACAGGCCCGGGCACTGGCGGAGGGGCGGGTGACCTCGACCGAGCTGGTCCGCCGGTCGCTGGAGCGCATCGACGCCACCCAGAGCAGCGTCAACGCCTTCCGGCGGGTACGGAGCGAGGCGGCGCCGGCGGAGGCCGCGGAGGCAGACCGCAGACTGGCCGCGGGGGAGCGGCTGCCGCTGCTCGGGGTGCCGGTCGCGGTCAAGGACGACACCGATGTGGCCGGCGAGCCGACCGCGTTCGGCTGCGCCGGCGACTTCCCGCCCAAGGAGCGCGACGCCGAGGTCGTCCGGCGGCTGCGGGCGGCCGGCGCGATCATCGTCGGCAAGACCAACGCCTGCGAGCTGGGGCAGTGGCCGTTCACCGAGGGACCCGCCTTCGGCAACACCTGCAACCCGTGGAACCTCGCGCACACCCCCGGTGGCTCGTCCGGTGGTTCGGCCGCCGCGGTCGCCGCCGGACTGGTACCGGCCGCGCTCGGCACCGACGGTGCCGGCTCGGTCCGCATCCCGGCCGCCTGGTCCCATCTCGTCGGCATCAAACCCCAGCGCGGCCGGATCTCCACCTGGCCGGACCCCGAGGCCTTCCAGGGGATCACCGGCATCGGCCCGCTGGCCCGTACGGTCGAGGACGCGGCGCTGCTGCTGGACGTGGCGAGCGGCAACCACGAGGGCGATCTGCACCGGCCGCCCGCCATCGCGGCCCGCGAGGCGGCCGGCCGCGACCCGGGGCGGCTGCGGATCGCGCTGTCCTGGAAGCCGGCCACCACCTTCACCCGCAAGCCGCTCCACCCCGACGTGCGGGCCGCGGTGACCGGGGTGGCCCGCACCCTGGTCCGCCTGGGCCACTTCGTCGAGGAGGCGGAGCCGGACTACGGGCTGGTCGGGCTGGCCTTCCTCCCGCGCGCCACGGCCGGGGTGGGGGAGTGGGCGGCCCGGGTGCCCGACCCCGCCCTGCTGGACCCCCGCACCCGGGGCGCGGCGCGGATGGGACGACTGCTCGGCGGGCCCGTGCTGCGCCGCGCCCGTGTCGTCGAGCGCCGCCAACAGCAGCGGGTCGGCGCCCTGTTCGGGCCCTACGACGTGCTGCTGACGCCGACCACCGCCACCCCGCCGCCGCGCATCGGCACCCTCGCCAAGCTCAACGGCTGGCAGACCGACCGCGCGATGATCGCCGCCTGCCCGTACGCCTGGCCGTGGAACGTCCTCGGCTGGCCGGGCGTGAGCGTCCCCGCCGGCTTCAGCCGCGACGGCCTGCCGCTGGGCGCCCAACTCCTCGGCCCGGCCCACGGGGAGCCGCGGCTGATCTCGTTGGCCGCCCAGCTCCAGGACGACCTGCGCTGGCACGAACGACGGCCGGCCGGCCACCCGGCGCCGCCGGACGGGGCCGGTGTCAGCCGAGGAGCGTGAGGATCGCCTCGGTGGTGTCCGTCTCGCCCAGCCGCGGGAAGATCCTCTCCAGGCTGTTGCGGTGCGCGGCCTCGTCCAGGTCGGTCACCGCGTCGGTGGCGACGGTGACGTGGTAGCCGTGCTCGTGCGCGGCGCGGGCGGTGGACTCCACGCCGATGCTGGTGGCGATGCCGCCCAGGACGATCTGGGTGACGCCCCGGCGGCGCAGCTCCAGGTCGAGGTTGGTCCCGTGGAAGGCGCCCCACTGCTGCTTGGTGACCGTGATGTCGCCGGGCTGCCGGTCGAGTTCGGGCACCAGCTCCGCCCAGTCGGCGGGCGGGGTGTAGGCGCCCAGCGCGGTCTCCGTACGGCCCGGTGCGCCGCCGGTGACGTTCACCAGGACGACGGGCAGGGAGCGCGCGCGGAATGCCGCGGCCAGCCGGGCGCCGCGCGCGATGACCTCGGCGGAGGTCAGGGGAGCGCCGGGCAGACCGGTGATGCCCTTCTGAAGGTCGATCAGGACCAGGGCGCTGGTGGGGTCGAGGACGGTGGCGGGCATGGGTGCTCCTTGTGGGGTGGTCGTGATGACGGGTCGGGTTACGGCTCTTGACGGGCGCGCAACGAGCGGTCGGCGACGGTGAGGACGATCAGCAGCAGACCCAGGACCGCACCGATCACGGCGATCCCGTGCAGCCCCGGCGTCGAGGCGCGCTGCTCGTACAGCAGCCCGATGAGGCTGGAGGCGGTGATCGCGCCGAGGTACTGGGCGGTGCGCTGTAGTCCGGCGGCCTGGCCCACGCCGTCGGCCGGGGCCTGGGCGTGGACGGCGGCCTGATTGCCGGTGGACGCCAGCCCCTGCGGGATGCCGAAGAGCGCGCCGGCGCACAGCAACGCGAGCAGTGGGCTGGAGCCCTCCAGCAGGAGGAGGACCGCGCTGCCGCCGGCGAGACAGGCGGCGGCGACGGTGAGCGGGGCCCGGATGCCCCGTGTCCGGGCCCCGGCGATCGAGCAGAAGGCGGCCGCGCCGGACATCGGCAGCATGATCAGGCCGGCGTGGAAGGACGAGTATCCGTGCACCTGCTCCAGCCACTGGCTGAAGCCGTAGAGCACGCAGTAGATGACCAGGTACGTGAGTCCCTGCCGCAGATAGGTGCGGACCAGCGCGCCGTTGCGGGCGAGCATCCGCAGGTCGAGGAAGGGGGCGGGGTGCCGCAGCTGCCACCGGACCAGCGCGGCGGTGAGCGCGCCGGCGAGCGCCAGCAGCGGCCACTGCGGGGCGTCGAGCCTCAGCAGGAAGAACATCGTGCAGGTGAGCGCGGCAGCGAACAGCCCGATACCCAGCGGGTCGAGGGAGCCGGTGGCGGGCCCGGGGGCGCTCCCGGTGCGTCCGGTGTTCGGATCGCGGCGCCCGGCTGCCCGCTCCGCTCCGGCGTCGTCGTCGGCCGTCCGCCTCCGGTCGGGCGGGAGCCAGGCGACCGCGCCGAGCAGGGCCAGCGCCGCCAGCGGGAGATTGACCGCGAACACCGCGCGCCAGCCCGCGGTCGCGGCCAGGAATCCGCCGAGGGTGGGGCCGATGGCCGCGCTGCCCAGTGCGGCCAGTGAGAGCCGTCCGAGGACGCGCCGGGGCGTGGGTCGCCCGAACCGCCGCGACTGCGCGCGCAGGATCGCCATCGCCGCCGGATAGGCGGCCGCGGTACCGATGCCGAGGACGACGCGGGAGACGATCAGCAGGGTGAAGGTGGATGCCAGTGCGCCGATGAGGCCCGCGACGCAGACGGTGAGCGCGCCGGCGAGGAAGACCCGGCGCGGTCCGACCCGGTCGGCGAGCCGGCCCAGTGCCGGCTGTCCCACCGCGCTGGCGAGGTACATCGCGGAGATCAGCCAGGCGGTGTCCGCGGCACCGACGTGGAAGTCCTGGCCGATGGCCACCAGGGCGGTGGCGATCATCGTCGAGTTGATGGGGTTGAGCAGCGAGCCGAGCAGCAACGGCGTCATCAGCCGGGCGCTGAACGCGCGGTCGGCGCCCGCGGGTTCACCGGGGCGCTCCGGTGTCCCGGCGTCCGTCCGGGGAAGGGCCCGCTCCGGGGAGGCCGGTGGGCCCGGCGCGTCGCTCATTCCTGCACCAGTCGGCGCATCAGCCCGGCCGCTTCGGCCAGGGTCCGCTGTTCCTCCGGCGTGAGCCGCTCGGCGATGGCCACCGCGAGCCAGTTCTGCTTGGCCCGCCGTACGGTTTCGATCGTCCGGCGGCCGTGCTCGGTGAGCGAGAAGACGACCTGACGGCCGTCCGTCGGGTGCGGGCTGCGGGCGAGTATCCCGCGCTCCTCCAGTGAGCCGACGGTGACCCCCATGGACTGCGGGCGCACCAACTCGGCGCGGGCCAGCGCCGCGATGGTGGCCGGCCCGTCGTTGATGATCCGGCCGAGCACCGAGCGCTGGGTCGGGGTGAGCTCGCCCTGGGGCGACGCGGCGCGCAGGCGACGCATGAGCTGTCCACCGGCGGCACCGAGCTCCGCCGCCAGGCGTTCCTGGTCCTTGTCCGGCATGTCTCCATGCTAGAAGTTCGACAGGCAAACTTGCAAGTTTGCCTGCTCAAACCCCGGTCGTGCCGTGGACGCGCCACGGGAGAGATGGTCTTGCCACGGTCCGTGACGGGGCTTACGGTCACCTCCACACGCGTAGATCCCGCGTGGGCTGCAGGCTCAGGCATCGACAAAGGAGCAGCTCATGGCCGATGTTGTGCGTGCCGCACTGGTCCAGGCCAGCTGGACCGGCGACACCGAATCGATGATCGCGAAGCATGAGGAGTACGCCAGGGCCGCGGCCGCGCAGGGCGCGCAGGTGATCGGCTTCCAAGAGGTCTTCAACGCCCCGTACTTCTGCCAGGTCCAGGAGCCGGAGCACTACCGCTGGGCCGAGCCGGTGCCCGACGGCCCGACCGTACGGCGCATGCAGGACCTCGCCCGCGAGACCGGCATGGTCATCGTCGTCCCGGTCTTCGAGATCGAGCAGTCCGGCTTCTACTACAACACCGCGGCCGTCATCGACGCCGACGGCACGGTCCTAGGCAAGTACCGCAAGCACCACATCCCGCAGGTCAAGGGCTTCTGGGAGAAGTACTACTTCAAGCCGGGGAACGCCGGCTGGCCGGTCTTCGACACCGCCGTCGGCAAGATCGGCGTCTACATCTGCTACGACCGTCACTTCCCCGAGGGCTGGCGGCAGTTGGGCCTCAACGGCGCCCAACTCGTCTACAACCCCTCCGCCACCTCCCGCGGGCTGTCCGCCTATCTGTGGCAGCTGGAGCAGCCCGCGGCGGCCGTCGCCAACGAGTACTTCATCGCGGCGATCAACCGGGTCGGCGTCGAGGAGTACGGCGACAACGACTTCTACGGCACCAGCTACTTCGTCGACCCCCGCGGCCAGTTCGTCGGCGGCGTCGCCAGCGACTCCAAGGAGGAACTGGTCGTCCGCGACCTCGACTTCGGGCTGATCGACGAGGTGCGCCGGCAGTGGGCGTTCTACCGCGACCGTCGTCCCGACGCGTACGAAGGGCTGGTGCGGCCGTGACCCACTCCGTCCACGAAGGGCCGAGCCTGCACGCCCGCCACCAGGCGGTCCTGCCCTCCTGGCTCACCCTCTACTACGACCGGCCGATCGAGCTCACCCACGGCGAGGGCCGGTACGTCTGGGACGCCGAGGGCAACCGCTACCTCGACTTCTTCGGCGGCATCCTCACCACCATGACGGCGCACGCGCTGCCCGAGGTCACCAAGGCCGTCAGCGAGCAGGCCGGCCGGATCATCCACACCTCGACGCTCTACCTCTCCCGCCCCATGGTGGACCTGGCGGAGCGGATCGCGGCGCTCTCCGGCATCCCCGACGCCCGGGTCTTCTTCACCACCTCCGGCACCGAGGCCAACGACGCCGCCCTTCTGCTGGCCACCACCTACCGCCGCTCCAACCAGGTCCTGGCGATGCGCAACAGCTACCACGGCCGGTCGTTCTCCACCGTCGGCATCACCGGCAACCAGAGTTGGTCCCCCACCAGCCTGTCCCCCCTCCAGACGCTCTACGTCCACGGCGGGGTGCGCACCCGCGGGCCGTACGCGGAGCTGAACGACCGGGACTACATCGCGGCCTGCGTCGCCGACCTGGAGGACATGCTCCAGCAGACCGCGGGCGGGGTCGCCGCGCTGATCGCCGAGCCGATCCAGGGCGTCGGCGGCTTCACCCTGCCGCCGGACGGCCTCTACGCCGCGTTCCGCGAGGTGCTCGCCCGGCACGGCATCCTCTGGATCAGCGACGAGGTGCAGACCGGCTGGGGCCGCACCGGCGACCACTTCTGGGGCTGGCAGGCGCATGCCGACAGCGGGCCGCCGGACCTGCTCACCTTCGCGAAGGGCATCGGCAACGGCATGTCCATCGGCGGGGTGGTGGCCCGCGCCGAGGTGATGAACTCGCTCACCGCGAACTCCATCTCCACGTTCGGCGGCAGCCCGGTCACCATGGCCGCGGGCCTGGCCAACCTCAACTACCTCCTCGAACACGACCTCCAGGGCAATGCCCGGCGGGTCGGCGGCCTGCTCATCGAGCGGCTCCGGGCGGTCACGGCCGGCCTCGACGTGGTGCGCGAGGTACGCGGTCGGGGCCTGATGATCGGGCTCGAACTGGTCCGCCCCGGCACCGACGAACGCTCCCCGGAGGCCGCCGCGCTGGTCGTGGAGGCCGCCCGTGAGCGCGGCCTGCTGGTGGGCAAGGGTGGCCAGGGCGGCGCCTCGCTCCGCATCGCGCCCCCGATGACCCTGACCGTCGCCGAGGCCGAACAGGGCGCCGACCTGCTCGCCGACTCGCTCCGGGCGGCCCAGCGGACGCTGTCCGGGACGTAGCGGACGGCGCCCACCTCTCCACGGGCGGGGCAGCGGCCGCTGCCCCGCCCGTCCCCTGTGCCCGGGCGGCCTCGGGCCGCGCCGAACCACGCCTCCGCGGGCGCGGACAGTTCCCGCAGGTACCAGGGGAGGTTGCGATAGACGTGCAGCAGGGTGTGGGCGAGCGCGCAGGGGCGGGGCCGTCGGGAGCGGGGCCACGGACTCCCGAAGGTGGGGGGTGGGATCGGGAGCGGAGGGTCAGAGGTGTGTCCGGTCTCCGTCGAGGGGCCCGGTCGCGAGCTCCGTCACGGGTTCCGTCGCGGGTTCCGTCACGGGTTCCGTCGTGGGTTCTTCGCGGTTTCCGTCTCGGGGTGGGCGGCTACGCCTGCGCCGCGGCCGCCCGCACGGCGTCCGCCACCACGGTGAAGAACCGGGTGTGCGCACGCCGGCTGCACGGCGCCTCCGGGTTCCACGGCAGTACCCGGGCCCGGGCCTCGATCGCCCGCCAGTGCGCGTCGGCCCGCAGTTCCGCGGGGCGGGCGGCATTGGCCCGTACGTCCATCAGCACGACGTCCGGGGCCAGCTCCGCGGCCTCCGCCCAGCCGACCGTGGACCAGTTCACGCCGGCCCCGGCGGCCGGCTCCAGCAGGTCGACGCCGTGCTCGGCCAGCGCGCGCAGATCCGGCCAGGAACTGGGGCGGGCCAGGTGCACCCGCTCCGGACCCGCGGGCGACAGCGCCAGCACCCGGGGCCGTACGGCACCCCCGGTCGCATGCCGCAAGGCGTCCTCGGCGCTGTCCAACTCCCGTGCCCGGCCCAGTGGTTCGCCCTGGCCGAGCGAACCGGCCAGCGCCGCGAACCGCTCGCGGACCTCGGCCAGGCTGCGGCCCGGTCCCACCGCCACGGTGGCGACCGGGACGTGCACCTCCAGTTCCAGCGCGGTCTTCGGCTCCAGCCCGTAGAGGTGTTCGCCGTCGTAGGTCACCGCCACCACCAGGTCCGGCTCCGCCTCCAGCAGGGAGTCGGGGTGCAGCGCGGCGCCCGAGCCGAGGTAGGGGATCTCCCCGAGCGGCAGTTCACCGCCCTTGGCGGGGTCGGGGGCGGCCCCGTCGTGCTGGGAACCGAAGAGCCCCACCGGCCGTATTCCGTGGTCCCACAGCGTTGCCCCCGCCTGTATGTAGGCGACGATCCGCGACGGTCGGTTCCCGGCCACCACCAGGCGTCCCCGGTCGTCGGAGAACTCCCACGGTGTGTGTTGTTCCATGACTACCTGTCGCCCTTCCGTGTCGTCCGTCAAGAAGGTGTCACCGGAGAAGGGTGCCCCCGGTGTCGGCGGATATCTGCCCATCGCGCTGCTCGCGCACCCCTCCGGTGCGCGCCGGACCCCGTCCGGCCCGGCGTTGAACCGCCCGGCTGATCGTCGGCGCAACACACGCGCCCCCGCTCATTCATCGTCACGGTATTGCCACGGTGGGTGACATGCTTCTACGGTGTCTCCTTCTCGACCGGAATCTACGGGTGTAGACCAGCTGTGACGTGGCGTCAGGTAGGGAGCTGAGATGGTGAGCCGTACGGTCGTCCAGGGCGGGCTCGTGATCACCGCCGCCGATGAGAGGCACGTCGATGTCCTGGTGGAGGACGGCCGGATCGCCGCCCTCGCCGCGCACGGCAGTCCGACCGCCGAGGGTTGGCGCACCGCCGCGTGAGGTGCGTGGCCGGCGAGGACAGTGGTTCGGTGACTGCCGCCGCTCACGCACCACCGCTCGGACGGTCAGACGATGGTGGAGTGTCCGGCCGTCCGGTTTTTCCTTCGAATGCGATGTGAAGGGACTTCTTGGGAATGACTCGGACTCTCATTACCGGCGGCCTTGTCATCACTGCCGCTGAGGAGATGCATGCAGATGTGCTGGTCGAAAATGGTCGCGTCGAGGCAGTGGCGACACCGGGGAGCCAGCAGTGGACCGCCGATCGAATCATCGACGCTTCGCAAAAGTATGTGATCCCGGGTGGGGTCGACGCGCACACGCATATGGAGTTGCCTTTCGGCGGCACCTTCGCGTCGGACACTTTCGAGACCGGCACGAAGGCGGCGGCGTGGGGCGGGACGACGACCATCATCGATTTCGCGGTGCAGTCCAAGGGTGCTGCGCTGCGGTCGGGGTTGGACGCCTGGCACGCGAAGGCCGACGGCAACTGCGCAATCGATTACGCCTTCCACATGATTGTGTCCGACGTAAACGAGTCGACGCTCAAGGAAATGGACGGACTCGTCGCCGAAGGTGTGAGCTCGTTCAAATTGTTCATGGCGTATCCCGGAGTCTTCTACTCCGACGACGGGCAGATCCTGCGCGCCATGCAGCGAGCCGCCGAGAACGGTGGCCTCATCATGATGCACGCCGAGAACGGCATCGCGATCGATGTGCTCGTGCAGCAGGCGCTGGCGCGAGGTGAGACCGACCCGCGCTATCACGGAGAGGTCAGGAAGGCGCTCCTGGAGGCTGAGGCGACGCATCGCGCGATCAAGCTGGCTCAGGTCGCCGGGGCGCCGCTGTACGTCGTGCACGTGTCGGCGCAGGAAGCCCTCGCCGAGCTGGCGCGGGCCCGCCACGACGGCCTGCCGGTGTTCGGCGAGACCTGCCCTCAGTACCTGTTCCTGTCGACGGACAACCTCGCCGAGCCGGACTTCGAGGGCGCGAAGTACGTGTGCAGCACGCCGCTTCGGCCGCGCGAGCACCAGGCGGCGCTCTGGCGCGGCCTGCGCACGAACGATCTCCAGGTGGTGTCGACGGACCACTGCCCGTTCTGCTTCTCCGGGCAGAAGGAGCTTGGTCGCGGCGACTTCTCCAAGATCCCCAACGGGATGCCCGGTGTCGAGAACCGTATGGACCTGCTGCACCAGGCGGTCGTCGACGGCCGTATCTCCCGCCGCCGCTGGATTGAGATCGCCTGCGCGACACCGGCCCGGATGTTCGGCCTGTACCCGAAGAAGGGCACGATCGCGCCGGGCTGCGACGCCGACATCGTGATCTACGACCCGCACGCCGAGCAGACCATCTCGGCGACCACCCACCACATGAACGTCGACTACTCGGCCTACGAGGGCAAGCACCTGACCGGACGGGTGGAGTCGGTCCTGTCGCGCGGCGAACTCGTCATCACCGAGCGGGAGTTCACCGGCCATGCCGGACACGGCGCGTACACCCCGCGCGGCACCTGCCAGTACCTGAACTGAGGAACCAAGGAGGGGAACACCATGGACTTCGGACTCGTTCTGCAGACCGACCCGCCGGCCTCCGAGGTCGTCAGCCTCATGAAGCGCGCGGAGGCCGGAGGTTTCACGTACGGCTGGACCTTCGACTCGTGCGTGCTGTGGCAGGAACCGTTCGTCATCTACAGCCGCATCCTGGCCGAGACGAGCCGCCTCATGGTCGGCCCGATGGTCACGAACCCGGGCACCCGCACCTGGGAGGTCACGGCCTCCACCTTCGCCACTCTCAACGACATGTACGGCAACCGCACCGTGTGCGGGATCGGCCGCGGCGACTCCGCGATGCGGGTGGCGGGCCGCAGGCCCAACACGCTCGCGCGGATCGGCGATGCCATGAAGGCCATCCGGGCGCTCGGCCGCGGCGACGAGGCAGACCTCGGCGGCGGCACGATGGTGAGGTTCCCCTGGGTACGGGAAGGCGCCCAACTACCGGTCTGGATGGCCGCGTACGGTCCGAAGGCGCTCAAGATGGCGGGCGAGGAGGCTGATGGCTTCATCCTTCAGCTTGCCGACCCGTTCCTCACGGAGTGGATGGTAAAGGCGGTACGCGCAGCGGCAGTTGCGGCAGGCCGTGCTCCGTCCTCTGTCAAGATCTGTGTCGCGGCCCCCGCCTACGTCACCGAGGATGACTCACCCGAGGCGCTCGCCCAGGCGCGCGAACAGTGCCGCTGGTTCGGTGGCATGGTTGGCAACCATGTAGCCGACCTGGTGTCCAGGTACGGTATGGACTCCGGAGTGGTCCCGCAGGAGCTCACGGACTACATCAAGGCTCGCGAGGGCTACGACTATGCCCACCACGGCCGCACCGGCAACCCCGACACCGAGTTCGTTCCCGACGAGATCGTGGACCGCTTCTGCCTCGTCGGTTCAACGTCCGCGCACGTCGAAAAGCTGCGGAGGCTGCGGAAGCTGGGCGTCGACCAGTTTGCGCTGTACGCCATGCACGACGCGAAGGAAGCAGTGATCGACGCGTACGCGAGTGCTGTTATTCCCGTGATGAACGCACGACCGTCGGATCAGCACCAGCCAACCAGGCCACGGCAGGACCAGGCCACTACACCCGCGTAACCGGGTTTCCCGACCTCTGGACGCCGAACCGCATGGGTAGCCCGTCACCGTCGAACCATGGCCCGTGCCGGCCGCAGAAGACCAAGCTGCTGCTCTCCCTCAAGCTCAACCCGAGGGCGGTCGACCTCGTTCCGGGGTTCACCCGGAACGTAAGGGGGGTGAGCCACCACGGTTCCGGCCCGGACCGCCGGGGAGCCGCACTGGCTCTACCGACCGGCCGGCGGCACATCCCGGGGTGACGCGTCACCGGCCGGCGGGCCGTCAGAAGTCGTACGGCTTCTTGGTGTTCCAGTTCAGCACGTCGGCCTCGTTCCAGCGGAACTGCGGCTTGTCGCCCTGGAGGTCGACGGAGTAGAAGGGGCCGTCGTGTCCGTCCGCGCCGCGCAGCGCGAGGGCGAACGACTGCGCCGTGTGGTGCTTCGAGCCGTAGTCGAAGAGGTTCACCGCGCTGTATGCCTTGCCGCCGGGCTGGAGCGTGATGTGCTTGTCGCCGCCCGGGTTGTCCTTCTTCGAGTGCGGCAGTGCGGCGCCGTCGACGTCGCCGAGCTTCACGGCCGGGTACGAGGTGACCCAGCAGGGCTTGGTGCCCTTGTTCGACGCGGTCACCAGCAGGTGGTCGCCCTGCTGCCCGGCGAACCGGTGCACCGCGGTGAGCAGCATCTCGTCGCCGCGGCACTGTCGGGCGCCGGCCGTTGTGCCGTTGCCCGCGGCCTTGTCCGTGCCGCCCGAGGCGGTCGTCGAGCGTGCGCCCTGCTTGGTGCCACCGCCGCTGGTGGCCTGCTCCGCGCCGTCCTTGCCGTCCCCGTTGGACGCGGACTGGCTCTGCGCGCTGCCGGCGGCGTTGTCGCCGCCCGCCGCCTTCGCGCCGCTGTCGGCGCCGCCGCAGGCGGTCAGGCCCAGCGCCAGCGCGGCGGTGACGGCGGCCAGGGTGGCGGTGCGAATCCGGGAAGTACGCATGATCGGGGTCCCCCTGTGTTTCGTGCGGGAGTTTCTTTGGCCGTTCCCGCGGTGTGGGCACTACTTTTCCCGGGGCCACTAATGTTCCGGAAACGCCTCACTCACGTCCCGCAAGCAAACCGCGTGCGAACGGGGGAGGGGCCGCCGATCTGCTGCTGCACCTGACCGAGTGGCCGCAGTTCAGCCACATCGACCTCCATCGACTCCGCCGGTGTCCGGGCCAGCCTGGCCGACGGTCTACCGGCGATTCGCCCAGTGGAGCCGGGACCGGGTCTGGGCCAGGCTCCACCGTGTCCGGCCGCAGGCCCGTCGGGCGGGCCTGCGGCGGGGTCACTTCCCCAGGAAGGCGAGGAGCGCGGTGTTGACCTCTGCCGCGTGGGTCCACAGCAGGCCGTGCGGGGCGCCCTCGATCTCCACGTAGTCGGCGGACGGAAGCGCCTTGTGGAACGGCCGCGCGGTTCCCTCGACGGGCAGGATGCCACTCGCTCCCGGCATGGCAGTGAACCCGTTCCCGACCGCCCGGCAGCGCAGCGCCAATCACCATGACACCAACAGGGAGTTGCGCCTTGTCCCGTTCCGACAGCCCGACCGTCGTCCTGGTCCACGGTGCCTTCGCCGACGCCTCCAGCTTCGCCCGCGTCATTCCGGACCTGATCGCCCGCGGCCTGGACGTGGTGGCGCCGCGGTGCCCAACCGCAGCCTGCTCGGCGACTTCGCCTACATTGCCTCGATCGTCCGTCAGATAGAGGACCGACTGTCAGGGGATGCTGTGACGCGGTGCTTGCTCAGGATGGAGACCCGGTTGAACGCGTTGATGGTGATCGCCACCCAGATCACCGCGGAGATCTCGTCGTCGAGGACCTGGCGGGCGTTCTCGTAGGCGCGTTCCTGCGCGACGGCGTTCGCGGGTTCGGTGGTTGCCTCCGCCAGGGCGAGCGCCGCTTGCTCCCGTTCCGTGAACAGTTCAGTGTCGCGCCACGCGGCCAACACGCCCAGACGCTGGGAGGTCTCGCCGGCGCGCAACGCGGCCCTGGTGTGCACGTTGAGGCAGTAGGCGCAGCCGTTGAGCTGTGACACACGGAGGTTGATCAGCTCTACCAAGCTACGGTCCAGCCCCGCCTCGGCGGCGACCGCCTTCCCGCTCCCGCCCTTCCGAATGCCACCATCGCGCCGCGCAAGAACCCGACGCACCACTGAAAGGCTCACGATGACAGAGCTCGCCGCCGCTCCTACCGTCCAGCGGGTCGACGCCAAGCACCGGTACGAAATCCTGGTCGACGGCAAAACCGCCGGCCTCACCGCGTACCGCGACCACGATGACCAGCGCGTCTTCTACCACACCGAAATCGACGACGCCTTCGCCGGGCAGGGCCTGGCCTCGCTCCTCGTCCAGCAGGCCCTGAGCGACGTACGCGCCTGTGGGAAACGCGTCGTACCGGTCTGCCCCTACGTGGCGAAGTTCCTCAAGAGGCACGACGAATTCGCAGGCGTAGCCGACCCCGTGACCCCCGAAGTCCTGCGGTGGCTGCAGACCGTGCTGGCGCAGTGACCTCCGCGCCACCACCTGCTCCCCGGGGATTCCGGTCCAACGGCCACACCGGAGGAAGAGTTGAGGGGCGGATCGGCGCGCCGAGCTCCGGAGCTCGCGCCGGCCAGCGACCGCAACGGCCCCGCACGGCGTGCCGGGTTGGCTGATCGGCCGCCGGCCGCGCCGTATCCACGCATGGCGCTGCGAGGACACGGGTGATGCGCCCAGAGACAAAGGACGCCCATCGGTCGACCCTACGGTGGCCCAGGAGCCGGGGAGTACGAAGGCCGTCCGGAATTCGTGACCCGCAAGGGCCTCGCCTGCCGCGTGATGGCACAGCCGGAAGCTGTTGGGGCCGTTCCACCAGGGCTGGCCGCCGCCATCCTCCTCGGACAGCACGCCAGCAACTGGTCGGCGTGATTCGCACGTACATCGACAGGCGCCTCGACGACCCCGATCTGTCCGCGGAACGCATCGCCGGGGCGCACCAGATCTCGGTGCGCTATCTGCACCGTCTCTTCGAGGACGAGGAAGCCACCGTGGGCAGGCTGATCCTGCTCCGCCGGGTCGAGGAATGCGCCCGGGAGCTCGCGCGGCGCGGACGGGTGAGCTCCTCCATCTCCGTGGTGGCGTCCCGCTGGGATCCTGGCGATCACATCGGCTGAGCCCATCGGACTCGTCGGTGCCGACACATCCCATGTGGCGGGCCCAACCGACTAGTTGTACCCGGCCGGAGGTTGGTACATCTGCTCCCGGGGTTGACCCTCACGTTGCGTGAGAGTGGACGATGCGGTGCATGAGTGACTTCTTCAACGCGTTTGAGATGAGTCCCGTGCCCACCCCGGGGCCGGATGCGGTTGCGCCGGAGCCGTTTCGTGGCATCTATGGAATGCCGGCGTTCGTGACGATTCCGACGTCCGATCTGGCCGCGTCCACGGACTTCTGGGTGCGAGGGCTCGGCTTCTTCGAGTTGTTCAGCATTCCCGGCCAGGTGGTACACCTGCGCCGGTGGGCGTTCCAGGACGTGTTGCTCGTCCCAGCAGAGGGTGGTTCCGCGCAGACACCGGTGCCGGCGATGAGCGTGAGTTTCTCGTGCGTCCTGAGCGAGGTCGATCAGCTCGTCGAGGCGTGTCGTGGACTCGTTGCCGACAGCGTTACCGGCCCGCGTGATACTCCGTGGAACACTCGCGACGTTGAAGTGATCACGCCCGAGCGGGCGCGGGTCGTGTTCACCGCGGCGAAGCGCCTCGTTCCCGGCAGCCGGGAGGCGCGCGATCTCGAATCGGTCGGGATCGTCGCCCCGAAATCAACGGGTGAAGGCGACAATGGCGTTCATGACTGATCCCGAGCTCGACGGCGGTCGCACGGTGAGCGTGGCTGCCGAGCTCCTGGGGGTGACCGTCCGCACGTTGCACCACTGGGACGAGATCGGCCTGGCGTCGCCATCTGTCCGCACCACGGCCGGGTACCGCCGCTACACCGACATGGACCTACAGCGACTGCATCGGATCGTCGCCTATCGAGAGATCGGCCTCGGATTGGATGCGATCCGCGGGGTTCTCGACGACGCGACCACCGAGATCGGCGCCACCTTGCGTGAGCAACGCTCCCAGCTCGCCGAGCGGATCCACGACCTGCAACAGCTCGACGAACGCCTGGAACGGATGGCTGAGGCACACGAACGCGGAATCCTCCTGAGCGACGAAGAGCAGTCGGCGACGTTCGGCCCGGGCTGGGACCCGCGCGGATCGGAGCAGGCCCGCGTTGTCTGGGGAGACTCCCCGCAGTGGGCGCAGTTCGCCGAACGCTCCGCTTCCCGCACGCGCAAACAGTGGCGGTCTCTCTCCGAGGCGATGTCCACGCTCCAGCGTGATCTGGGCGATGCGTTGGACCAGGGCGTCGCTCCGGGCAGTCCGGAGGCGAACGTGCTCGTCGAGCGCCACCGCAAGCTCTTCTCGAACTTCTTCCCGCTCACGCGGCAGATGCAGGTGTGTCTGGGGCGAATGTACGAGTCCGACCCGGGCTTCGCGGCGCACTACGACGGCGTTCGTGCCGGGCTGGCCTCCTGGTTCCGGCAGATCGTCGACGAAGCCGCTCGCGCTCACGGAATCGACCCCGACACGGCGACCTGGCAGTAGTGGCCCCGCACCCACGTCGGCTCTCTCCGCTCGATCGCACTCGTTCGCGGTCGGCGGTCGTCTGTCATGCCCCGAACGGGCACGCCAGACACTTCTTGAAGCACGCGGAGGTCCCCCTTGCCCCACGGCAATGCTCGCCTGACAATTCACGGCAGGCGGTTGATCATCCAACGCTCCCGCGCGGGTTGGAAACAGGCGCACATCGCCGCGGCGATGGGGGTCTCTCGTCGGTGACACCCGCGCAAACACCGGCCTTGATCTGTGGAACCGGTCAGCAGTTCGCGTTCCCGGCCGTGCCTGGGGACGGCCGGGGACGGTCGTCCCGCCAGTCGCTGGGCGACACGCCGTACGCCGCGCGGAAGCTGTGGCTGAAGTGTGTGGCGTTCGCGAACCCCCAACGCCTCGCCACCGCGGATACCGGGGTGTCGTTCCGCCCGGGGCGGGCCAGCTCCCGCCGGGCCTCCTCCAGACGGCGGTGCTGGATCCATCGGTGAGCGCGAGGGCGCGACGCGGTACACGCACCAGATGAAGTTCGAAATCCTCGGACTCGTGGAGCACGAAGGGCTCCCCTCCGTCACAGACGAAGAGGTCGTCGGGTCCGCAGACCCCGGCGCTCTCCCGGCGTACGAGAGTTGCCCGGCCGGAGGTGTGCATGCCCAGCAGCAGACAAGCCTCGGGAGCGTCGTCGTCACGGTCGCAAACGTAGGACTGTGCCGCTCCCCGCACCGTACTCACCTGGAGGAAGCCGAGCATGCGGGCATCTGTCGGTCCGGCGGAACGGGCGCCGTCGCCGCAGATGCGTCCGACGGCGGCGCAGCCGACGCGGGTAGCGGTGGGTGCGGGTGTTCGGCTCATACGGCCCCCTGGTCGAAGCGTTGGTGCGAAGCCGGCACGGCTCCGGCATCGGGGTCCTCACACGGAGAGCGGGCCCACTGCCTTCACCTTGACGTGATCGCGGTACGGGGAGGTCGAGGCCGGGCGATCGTTGCAGCGAGGGACAAGAGCCGTGCAGCGTGGGACAACGCGCCGGTGTCAGGGTGCTCCTGGGGACGGAGGCAGGAGGAGACGTGAGGTGCAGTCCGGGCGACACGGCACTGGTCGGTCGGCAGCGCGAGTGCGGGCTGTTGGAGCGGTCCCTGGACCAAGTACGGTCCGCGGCAGACGGCTCGGCGACGGTGTTGAGGGGCGACGCCGGCATCGGGAAGACGGCATTGCCGGACTGGACGGCCACGCGCGCCGCGCAGAACGGCTCCACCGTCCTGCGGGCGGGGGGAAGCGAGGCGGAGTCCGGCGTCGCCTCCGGAGCCCTGCACCAGGTGCTCACCGCGCCGCCGTCCCGTGCCGCTGCCAGGAGGTCCAGGCCGGACCGCTCGAAGATGCGGTATGGGCGGAGATCACGAAGATTCTCGGAGACCAGGAGAGACTCAAGCGGCTCGCCGAAGAATGGTTGGGCGACGTACCGAACAGGACCGAGGCGTATCGTGAGCGCATCGCTGATTTGGATTTCCAGATCGAAGAGACCCGTCGCATGCGCAAGAAGAAACCCGTCGCACTCGCAGCGGTGGTGGCTGCCGATGAAGGCGACGACACCGCAACGGAAGCGGACCTCCAAGCGGCCATCGCGGAGGTGAAGCAGGAGATCAGGGGGAAGCCGCGTGTTCTGATTCCGCCTGCGCAGCCCCGGCGCGGATGTTCGGCCTGCGCCCGAAGAAGGGCACCATCGCCCCCGGCGCCGACGCCGACCCCGTCGTCCACGACCCCACCGCCGAGCAGACCGTCTCCGCCGAGACCCACCACATGAACGTCGACTACTCGGCGTACGAGGGCAAACGGCTCACCGGTCGGGTCGAAACGGTGCTCTCCCGAGGCTAACTCGCCGTCGACCGGCGGAAGTTCACCGGGCGCGCGGGACACGGTCAGCACATCCCGCGCGACACCTGCCAGTACCTCGTCCAAGGACCTCTGCCCCGTACCACTGTGAAGGAGCCGTCGTGGACTTCGGACTTGTTCTTCAGGCCGACCCGCCCGCTTCCGCCGTCGTGTCCCTGATGCGCCGCGCCGAACGGAACGGCTTCCGCTACGGCTGGACCTTCGACTCCGTCGTCCTGTGGCAGGAGCCGTTCGTCATCTACAGCCGCGTCCTGGAACACACCGACCGCCTGATCGTCGGCCCGATGGTCACCAACCCCTCCACCCGCACCCCCGAGGTCACCGCCTCCACCTTCGCCACCCTCAACGAGATGTACGGCAACCGCACCGTCTGCGGCATCGGCCGCGGCGACTCCGCGATGCGGGTGGCCGGGCGGCCGCCCAACACCCTGGCCCGGCTCGGCGAGGCGATCGGCGCCATCCGCGACCTGGCCGAGGGCCGGGAGGCCGAGGTCGGCGGACACCGCATCCGGATCCCCTGGATCAAGAACGGCAGGCTGCCGGTGTGGATGGCCGCGTACGGCCCCAAGGCCCTCGCCATGGCAGGGCAGTTGGCCGACGGCTTCATCCTCCAGCTCGCCGATCCGTTCCTCACCGAATGGATGGTCAAGGCCGTACGGAAGGCCGCGGTGGACGCCGGACGGGACCCCGCCGCCGTCACGATCTGTGTGGCCGCCCCCGCCTACGTGGGCGACGACCTCGACCACGCCCGCCAGCAGTGCCGCTGGTTCGGCGGCATGGTCGGCAACCACGTCGCCGACCTGGTCGCCCGCTACGGCGAGCACTCCGGCATGGTCCCCGACGAACTGACCGACTACATCAAGGCCCGCACCGGGTACGACTACTCCCACCACGGCCGGGCGGACAACCCCGACACCACCTTCGTACCGGACGCCATCGTCGACCGCTTCTGCCTGCTCGGCCCGGTCGCCGCGCACATCGACAAGCTCCGGCGGCTCAAGGCGCTGGGCGTGGACCAGTTCGCGGTCTACGCCATGCACGACGCCAAGGAGTCCACCATCGACGCCTACGGAGCAGAGGTCATCCCCGCGTTCGCCGACTAGGGGATGCGCGTGGTCAGGGGATGCGCGCGGTCCACTCGTCGTTCTCGTACTTGGTCCGGACGAGGTCGCGGGCGCGCGCCAGCTCCTCGTCGGTGACCCGGCCACGGGTGAGGCCGTAGCGGGCGCGGAAGGAATCGATCATCTTGTCGATGACGGTTTCGCGGGGCAGGCCGGTCTGCCGGCGCAGCGGGTCGACGCGCTTCTTGGCGCTCCGGGTGCCCTTGTCGGAGAGCTTCTCCTTGCCGATGCGCAGCACGTCGACCATCTTGTCGGCGTCGATGTCGTAGGACATCGTCACGTGGTGCAGGACTCCGCCGGGCCCACCGTCCGGTCCCACCATGCGCTTCTGCGCGGCGCCCGCGACCTTCCCGACCTCGGTGGCGATGTCGTTGAGCGGCTGGTACCACGCCTTGATGCCCATGTCGCCGAGCGCGGTCAGCACCCATGCGTCGAGGTAGGCGTAGCTGTCGGCGAACGAGAGGCCGGACACCAGCGCCTCGGGTACGGCGAGGGAGTAGGTGATGGTGCTGTGCGGCTCGGCGAACATGGCGCCGCCACCGGAGATCCGCCGCACCACGGTCACGCCGTGGCGGGCGGTGGCGTCGAGGTCGACTTCGTTGCGCAGGGACTGGAAGCTGCCGATGATGACCGCGGGCGCGTCCCACTCCCAGACCCGGAGGGTGGGCGGGCGCCGGCCGGCGGCCACCTCGGCGGTGATGACCTCGTCGAGCGCCATGTGGAGGGCCGGCGACTGGGGCGGCTCGTGGATGAGCTCCCACGCGTAGTCGTGCCAGTCGGTCGCCCGGGCGAGGGCGCGGCGCACCGCGACGGCGACGCTTTCGGCGGTGAATCCGAACAGCACGGCCGACGGGGGCAGCGCGGCGTTGATGCGGGCGGTCAGGCCGGCGGTGTCGGTGTCGACGGGCGCGTTCTCCAGCGCGGCGTCGATCCGCAGGATGGCCTCGTCCGGTTCGAGGAAGAAGTCGCCCGCGACCCGTACGTTCGTCAGGCGCCCGGCCGTGACGTCGAGGTCGACGACCACGAGCTTGCCCCCGGGGACCTTGTACTCACCGTGCACTGCGCTACCTCCGGGCCCGGGCGGCGGTCGTCTCCACGACGGCTGCTCCCCTGTGCTGCGACTGCTGTTCCGCTCTCTCGGCTCTCTCGGCTCTCTCCGCTCTTCCCACGCTAACCCGGCGCGGCGACCCGCCGGCGTGTGGTGCGGCGACGGACGGCACACCACGGACGGCGCCGTCCGGCCTCAGCCGCCGCCCCGGGCCCGTCGGAAGCGGGCGAGACCGTCGGAGAGGTCGACGAGGGGGTCCGGGTAGTCGAACGCGGCGCGGGCGCGCGGGGCGAGCTTCCATGGCTCGTGGACGGCGCGGCCGGCCAGGCCGGCGAGCTCCGGCACCCAGCGGCGGACGTACTCCCCTTCCGGGTCGTACCGCTTGGCCTGTGTCACCGGATTGAGGACCCGGTTGGGGCGGGTGTCCGTGCCCGTCCCGGCCACCCACTGCCAGTTGAGCTGGTTGTTGACGATGTCGCCGTCCACCAGGAGCTGGAGGAAGTGATGGGCGCCGATCCGCCAGTCCACGTAGAGCGTCTTGGTCAGGAAGCTCGCGGCGAGCAGCCGTCCGCGGTTGTGCATCCAGCCCTCGGCCAGCAACTGGCGCATCGCGGCGTCGACGACCGGATAGCCGGTGCGGCCCTCCTTCCACGCCGCGATCTCGTCGGCCGCGGACTCCTCGGACCGCCACCGGTCGTGACGGGTGCGGTAGTCGGTGGTGGCGGTGTCCGGCCGGGCGGCGGCCACCTGGTGGTGGAAGTCCCGCCAGGCCAGTTGCCGGACGAACGCCTCGCTCCCCGGACCACCGGCCCGGCGCGCCCGGCCGACGACCTCGACCGGTGAGAGCGCGCCGAAGTGCAGATGCGCCGAGAGCCGGGAGGTGGCGTCGCCGGCCAGGTCGTCGTGCCGGTCCGGGTAGTCCGCGAGCCCGTCGCGCAGCCATGCGGCGAGCCGCCTGCGACCCTCCTCTTCGCCGCCGGTGGCCAGTCGGCGCGACACGCCCGAGACCGACCGCCGGCCGGGGACCGCCTCCGAGGCGACGCGCCGGGGCACCCGCACCACCCGTGGCGCGGCCAGCACGTCGCGCAGCCGCTCCTGCGTCCAGCGGCGGAAGTACGGCGTGAAGACGGCGTAGTGGTCCGAGGCCTGCGGGGTGACGGCGCCCGGCGCGACCGCGGTGATCACCGCGTCATGGACGTACAGGCGACACCCCCGCGACGCCAGCGCCCTCCGCAGCCGCTCCTCGCGCCGGTACGCGTACCGCGTGACGCCGGCCGCCATGTGCACCGCGTCCGCGTCCGCCTCGGCGACCACCGCACACACCTGCTCGACGACGTCACCGCGCCGGACGACCAGGCGCCCGCCGCGCCTGCGCAGACCCGCGTCCAGGTCCGTCAGGCAGTCCGCCAGGAACGCCTGCCGGTTGGGCACGACGAAGCCCGTGGCGTCGATGCCGGAGTCGCGTACGAACAGCGGCACCACCTCGTCGGAGGAGGTGAGCGCCGCGTGCAGCGGCGGGTGGTCGTGGAGCCGCAGGTCGGAGGTGAACAGGACGACCGAGACGGGCATGGCGTCACTCCTGGACCGGGTCGTGGGCGTCGGGTCGACGAGGGGGAGGGGCGTGGTGGTAACGCCCGCCGACCTCCGGGGGATGCGTGCGGCGGGGCATCAGCGCGGCGCCGCACGCTCTTCGCCGCCGGCCGGGGCGCCCTTGGCGGCGGCCCGGGCCACGTTGCGCGCCATCCCGCCGAACACCACGGCGTGGAACGGCGAAACGCCCCACCAGTAGGCGTGCCCCAGCAGGCCGCGCGGGTGGAACAGCGCCCGCTGCCGGTAGCGGCTGCCGCCGCGCTCGCCCGGCTCGGCGGACATCTCCAGCCAGGCCAGCCCCGGGAGCCGCATCTCGGCGCGCAACCGCAGCAGGCGGCCCGGCTCGATCTCCTCCACCCGCCAGAAGTCGAGCGAGTCGCCCACCCTGAGCCGCTCGGCGTCACGGCGACCGCGCCGCAGCCCGACCCCGCCCACCAGCCGGTCCAGCCAGCCGCGCACCGCCCAGGCGAGCGGGAAGGAGTACCACCCGTTCTCCCCGCCGATGCCCTCGATCACCCGCCACAGCGCCTCCGGGGAGGCGTCGACGGACAGGTCGCGACGGTCGGTGTAGAGGCTGCCGCCGGCCCAGTCCGGGTCGGTGGGCAGCGGGTCGCTGGGCGCACCGGGCACCGACGCCGAGGACCACCGGGTGGTGACCTGGGCGTCCCGCACCCGCTGCAACGCCAAGGAGACCGCCGTGTCGAAGTCCAGCGGAGCGCCCGGCGGGAAGGACACCCGGCGCATGATGTCGTCCTCGTGGCAGACCACTTCGTACCGCAGCGACTCCACCAGCGGGCGGGCGAGGGACCGCGGCACCGGGGTGACCAGACCCACCCAGTGGCTGGAGAGCCGGGGAGTCAGCACCGGCACCGGCACGATCAGCCGGGGCGGCAGCCCGGCGACCGCCGCGTACCGGCGCATCATCTCCCGGTAGGTGAGGACGTCCGGACCGCCGATGTCGAAGGCGCGGTTGACCTCCGGCGGCATGCCGGCGCTCCCGACGAGTGCCCGCAGCACGTCCCGAACGGCGATCGGCTGGATACGGGTGTGCACCCAGCGGGGGGTGACCATCACCGGAAGGCGCTCGGTCAGGTACCGCAGCATCTCGAACGAGGCCGACCCGGAACCGATGATGACCGCCGCCCGCAGCACCGTGGTGGGCACCCCCGAGGACAGCAGGATCCGGGCGACCTCGGCGCGCGACCGCAGGTGCGGTGACAGCTGCCCCTCGGGAACGCCCGCCGGAGTGAGCGCGCCCAGGAACACGATGCGCCGCACGCCCGCGGCCCGCGCCTGCTCGCCGAAGGTCCGCGCCGCCCGCCGGTCGGTCTCCTCGAAGCCGCGCCCGGTGCCCAGCGCGTGCACCAGGTAGTACGCGACGTCGACCCCGCGCAGCGCCGCGCGCACCGCGCCGGCGTCGGCGACGTCACCCTGGACGACCTCGGCGTCGCCGGCCCAGGGATGGTCGCGCAGCGCGGCTGGGGACCGGGCCAGACAGCGCACCCGGTGCCCTTCGGCCAGCAGCTCCGGGACCAGGCGCCCGCCGATGTAGCCGGTGGCGCCGGTCACCAGGCAGTGCAGACCCCGCGCGGCGTCGCCGCTCATGGCCGTCTCCCTCCGTCCTCGATCCGGTCCCCCGACAGGTGGTTCCGCTTCCGAGGATCCGACGGATGTGGCCGCGCGGCGCGGCGCACGCACGGGACGTCACCGAACGGGGCACCCGCTGCACCCCGCACGGGGGCACATACGGCCGGTCGGCGGTCCCGCCGCCCGTCATCCGTGCTGCGCCAGCCCCTCCAGCAACGCGGGCAGCGCGCTGCCGATCGGCTCCCGGATCACCTCCGCGGCGAGCCCGTCGTACGGCGTCGGCTCGGCATTGACGATGATCAGCCGCGCCCCGTGCTCGGCCGCCACCCCGGCGAGCGAGGCGGCCGGCTGCACCTGAAGCGTCGTCCCGACGGCCAGGAAGACGTCCGCGGCCTTCGCCACTTCCAGCGCCGTGCCCAGCACCTGCGGATCCAGCCGCTCGCCGAACATCACCGTCGCCGACTTCAGGATCCCCCCGCACTCCCGACACGCCGGGTCCGGCTCTCCCGCGGCCACCCGGGCGAGCGCCTCCTCCATCGAGGACCGCGCATGACAGCGGGTGCACGTCACCGCCCTTACCGTGCCGTGCAGTTCGAGCACCTTGCGCTCGGGCATCCCGGCCGCCTGGTGCAGTCCGTCGACGTTCTGCGTGATCACCCGCACCGGCGTCCCCGACCGCTCCAACCGGACCACCGCCTCGTGCGCCGCATTCGGCCGGGCCCGGAACGCCGGGCTCTCCTGCCGCATCCGCCACGACCGCCGCCGGATCTCCGGATCCCCCATGTACGCGTCGTACGTCACCAGCTTCTCGGCCTCCGGATCCCGCCGCCACAGCCCGTTCGGCCCGCGGTAGTCGGGAATCCCGGAGTCGGTGGAGATCCCCGCACCGCTGAGGATCGCCACGAGCGGGCGCCGTGGGCCCCGGTCCTGCAACGCGTCGACGCTGGTCATGGGGCGAGCGTACGCAGCGGCGCGGGGGGCGGCGAGGGAATTTGACGGGGCGCCCGGGGGCCGGAGCCCGGTCCGTCGCCGGTGGACGGCCATGGGCAGTGGGTACGGGGGTACGTATCCGTGTGATCGTCCGAGCCGGCCGGTGGTCCGGGTGCCCGGAGCGGTCGCGTCGGCCGGCCGCGGGGTGTGGCCGCGGTCCGACCGCGTGCCCTCCCCGACCGTCCGGATCCGCACCGTGCGCCAGATGAGGAGCCGCCCGTGTTCACCACTCGCCCGACCCTCCACGGCACGTTCGGGATGGTCTCCAGCACCCACTGGCTGGCGTCCCAGTCCGCCATGGCCGTGCTGGAGGACGGTGGCAACGCCCATGACGCGGCGGTGGCCGCCGGCTTCGTGCTGCATGTCGTCGAGCCGCACCTGAACGGGCCGGCGGGCGAGGTGCCGATCATCCTGGCGCCGGCGGACGGACCCGTGCGGGTGCTGTGCGGGCAGGGGCCGGCGCCGGCCGGTGCGAGCGTGGCGCACTACACCTCGCTCGGACTGGAGCTGGTGCCCGGCACCGGCCCGCTCGCCGCCGCGGTGCCCGGGGCCTTCGACGCCTGGATGCTGTTGCTGCGCGACCACGGCACCAAACGGCTCGCCGAGGTGCTGCGGTACGCCGTCGGATACGCCGAGCACGGGCACCCCGCCGTGGAGCGGATCGGCGAGACCGTCGAGACGGTGCGCGAGCTCTTCGAGACGGAGTGGACCTCGTCCGCGGAGATCTACCTGCCGGGCGGCCGGTCCGTCGCCCCGGGCGGGCGCCTGCGGAACCGGCCGCTGGCGGCCACCTGGCGCCGGCTGATCGCGGAGGCGGAGGCCGCGGCGCCCGGCCGCGAGGCGCAGATCGACGCGGCCCGGCGCATCTGGCGCGAGGGCTTCATCGGCGAGGCGCTGGCCGACTTCGCGGCCCGGCCGGCGATGGACACCTCCGGCGAACCCCACGCCGGCACCCTGACCGGCGACGATCTGGCCACCTTCGCCGCCACGTACGAAGCACCCGTCACCCACGACTGGAACGGCTGGACCGTCGCCAAGGCCGGCGGCTGGTCCCAAGGGCCCGTCTTCCTCCAGCAACTCGCCCTGCTGCCCGAGGAGTTGCCCCCGTACGGCAGCCCCGAGTACCTGCATCTGCTCATCGAGGGCGGCAAGTTGGCGATGGCGGACCGCGAGGCCTGGTACGGGGACGCCGCCGAGGTCCCCCTCGATGCGCTGCTCGGCGACGGGTACAACGCCGCGCGCCGGTCCCTCATCGGCGAGCGCGCCTCGTACGAGCTGCGGCCCGGCAGCCCGGGCGGGCGCCGCCCGCGGCTGAGCAAGCGGGCGCTGGCGGCCGCGACCGGCCGGGGCGGCTTCGACGCGCCGGGGATCTCCGGGCGCGGGGCGGGCGAGCCGACCGTCGCGGGCGGGGCGCCCCCGGCGGGCGTGCCCGAGGTCGACCGGCGTGGCGCGACCCGGGGCGACACCTGCCACCTCGACGTCGTCGACCGCTGGGGCAATCTGGTCTCCGCCACCCCCTCCGGCGGCTGGCTACAGTCCAACCCCGTCGTACCGGCGCTCGGCTTCCCGCTCGGCACCCGGCTCCAGATGGCCTGGCTGGAGGAGGGCCTGCCCAACTCCCTGACCCCGGGGCGCCGCCCCCGCACCACCCTCACCCCGTCCCTCGCGCTGCGCGGCGGCGTCCCGGTGATGGCCTTCGGCACGCCGGGCGGCGACCAGCAGGACCAGTGGCAGGTCCACTTCTTCCTGGCCGTGGCGCTGCGCGGGGCGGTCCGCGGCGGGCTCGACCTCCAGGGCGCCATCGACGCGCCGAACTGGCACCAGGACTCCTTCCCGTCGTCGTTCTACCCGCGCGCGATGCTGCCGGGGAGCGTGACGGTGGAGTCCCGGATCGGCGCCGGGGCGATCGACGAGCTGCGGCGGCGTGGGCACCGGGTGACGGTGGGTGACGCCTGGTCCGAGGGGCGGCTGTGCGCGGTGGCGCGGGACCCGGAGAGCGGTGTGCTGTCCGCCGCGGCGAATCCGCGGGGGATGCAGGGGTACGCGGTCGGGCGCTGAGGCGGCCCCGGCAGGGGGGCTGCGGGCCGTGTCCGGGAGGGGCCGGCGGCCGTGTCGCGGCCCGCTACGGCATGCCGGGGCGGAACGTGCGTGCCCGGCCGCGCGGGAATCACCGTGCGTGCCCGGCCGGGCGGCCACGGCTCCGCGCGGTGGCCTCCGCGGCATCCGGAGTTCACCCGGTGTCCAGCTGCCGTGTCAGTGGGTCGTGGTTCGATGGACGCATGATCGAGGCACTTAGTACCCATGATGCGGGAGATACCACGAATATCACCGAAGCCCCCGCGATGACCCTCTCGCCCGACCTCTCCGGGCTGGACCTGGCCGCCGTCGAGGCCGCCGTCCGCCAGGCCGCGGCCGACGAGATCATGCCGCGCTTCCGGCAGCTCGCCGCCGAGGACGTCATCGAGAAGAACGGTCCGCACGACCTCGTCACCACCGCCGACCGCCGCGCCGAGGAACACCTCACCGCCGCGCTCACGGCCCTGCTGCCCGGCTCCCGGGTGGTCGGCGAGGAAGCCGTGCACGCCGACCCGAGCGTGCTGGACGCGCTGCACGGCGACGCACCCGTCTGGATCGTCGACCCGGTCGACGGCACCCGCCAGTTCGTGCACGGCGACCCCGGCTTCGCCACGCTGGTCGCCCTCGCCCACCGCGGTGAGGTACTGGCCTCCTGGACGTACGCCCCCGCGCTCGGCCTGATGGCGGTCGCCCGCCGCGGAGCCGGCGCCCACCTCAACGGCGAACCACTGCGGGCCGGCAGCCCGTCGCCCGACGCGGTCCTCGACGTCGCCACGTCCCACTACGACTTCACCGACGACGACCAGAAGCGGGTGCTGGCCGCCCTGGACACCGGCGGCATCGCCCCGCGCCCGTGCGGCTCGGCGGGCCTGGAGTACCTGCACATAGCCTGCGGCGACCTGGACGCCACGGCCTTCAGCTGGGAGAACGCCTGGGACCACGCCGCCGGGCTGCTGCTGGTCCACGAGGCCGGCGGCGCGAGCGGCACGGTGTCGGGGGAGCCGTTCCGCATCGAGGGCGGCAATGCGCTGCCCTTCACCGCGGCGCGTGACGCCGAAACTGCACGGCGTATCCTCGGACTGCTGGCAGCCGCCAACTGATCCTCACCGACGAGGGTCGGACACGAGGGGAGTGGCGCAGGTGCCGAGGATGCTCGATGCCGTGGTGATCGGGGCCGGGCCCAACGGTCTGACGGCGGCGGTCGAACTGGCCCGCCGCGGGATGGCCGTGGAGATCTTCGAGGCCCGCGACACCATCGGAGGCGGCGCCCGCACCGAGGAGTTGACGCTCCCCGGCTTCCGCCACGACCCCTGCTCGGCGGTGCACCCGACGGGCGCGGGGTCACCGGCCTTCAGCAGGATGCCGCTGGAGCGGTACGGCCTGAAGTGGCTGCACCCGGACCTGCCCATGGCGCACCCCTTCCCGGACGGTACGGCCGCCGTGCTCGCCCACTCCGTCGGCGAGACCGCGATGTCCTTCGGGCCGCGCGACGCCGGCACGTACCGCCGGCTCGTCGCGCCGTTCATCGGCAGGTGGGAGTCGATGGCCCACGACTTCCTGCGGACGCAGTGGCTCGGAATGCCCTCCGATCCGCTGACCTACGCCCGCTTCGGCCTGGTCGCCGCCCAACCGATCACCCTGCTGGGCCGCCGCTTCCAGGACGAGAAGGCCCGCGCCCTGTTGGCCGGACTCGCCGCGCACACCATCGCCCCGCTCGGCGGCTTCGGCACCAGCGGCATCGCCCTGATGTTCGCGCTCGCCGCACACGCCCACGGCTGGCCGGTGGCGCGCGGCGGCTCCCAGGCGATCTCCGACGCGCTCGCCGGACTGCTGCGCGCCCACGGCGGGGCGGTGCACACCGACTTCGAGGTCAAACGCCTCGACGACCTGCCACCGGCCCGCGCCTACGTCTTCGACACCTCCCCGACCGCGCTGGCCCGGATCGCCGGCCTGGGCAACGCCTACCGCGACGTCCGGTACGGCCCCGGAGTCTTCAAGATCGACTACGCGCTGTCCGGCCCGGTGCCCTGGACGGCCGAGGCGGCCCGGCGCGCCGGCACCGTCCACATCGGCCCCACCAGCAACGAGATCGGCGCCGCACTGAACGCCGCCGCGCGCGGCCAGGATCCGTCCGTCCCATTCCTGATCACCGCTCAGCCCAGCCTGATCGACCCCACCCGGGCGCCCGAGGGCCGGCACACCTTCTGGGCGTACGGCCATGTCCCCAACGGCTGGCAGGGCGACGCCACCGAGGTCATCGAGCGGCAGATCGAGCGCTTCGCCCCCGGCTTCCGGGACCTCGTCCTGGCGCGAGCCGTCGCCGGACCTCCCCAACTCGCCGCCCGTAACGCCAATTACGTCGGCGGCGACACCGCCACCGGCTCCGCGGCCGGCCTGCGCCTGCTCATCCGTCCCAAGCTCACCCGCGTCCCCTACGAAACCGCCCACCCCGCCGTGTTCCTGTGCTCCCAGGCCACCCCACCCGGCCCCGGCGTCCACGGCATGTCCGGCCATTACGCCGCCAAGGCGGTGTGGCGCCGGTTGCGTGCGGGCGGTCGTTGAGGTGCGGGTGCGCGTCGGGCGCCGGCTCCGGGCGACCCGCCGTCGACCAACTGGCCGCGGCGTACGGCCGTGTCCACGCTCGGATCTCTACGCTCGGACACCATGAGCACCGAGTACACCGCCCTCACCCTCGTCCAGGGCGACATCACCGAACAGACCGTGGACGCCGTCGTCAACGCCGCCAACTCCTCGCTCCTCGGCGGCGGGGGAGTGGACGGCGCGATCCACCGCAGAGGCGGACCGGAGATCCTGGCCGAGTGCCGCTCGCTGCGCGCCTCGCAGTACGGCCGCGGCCTGCCCACCGGCCAGGCCGTCGCCACCACCGCGGGACGGCTGCCCGCCCGCTGGGTGATCCACACCGTCGGCCCGGTGCACTCCGACAGCGAGGACCGTACCGCCCTGCTCGTCTCCTGCTACGAACGGTCCCTCCAGGTGGCCGCCGAGCTGGGCGCCCGCACCGTCGCGTTCCCCGCCATCTCCACCGGGGTCTACCGCTGGCCGATCGCCGACGGCGCCCGGACCGCCGTCGCCACCGTACGCGCCGCGATCGCCGCCGCCCCCGACGCCTTCGACGAGATCCGCTTCGTGGTCTTCGACGCCGGCGCCCGCGAGGCGTACGAGGCGGCCCTGGCCGAGGACGACGGCGGCCGCTGAGGCGATGGGCGCCGCCCCGGCTGCTGCGCCGCGCTGTCCCGGCCGTTAGCTGGGCGCTGCCCCGGCCGCTAGCTGTGTGCGGCGCTGCCCCGGCCGCTGGTACTCCGACCTCGATGTCGGATTCTCGCCAGCCGAAGCCCGCCGGCTGAGCAATGCTGAGGGCATGCACACCGACACCGAGCGCTGTCTGCGCGCCGTGCAGTCCAAGGACGCCCGCTTCGACGGCTGGTTCTACACGGCCGTTCTCACCACCCGCATCTACTGCCGCCCCAGCTGCCCCGTCGTGCCGCCCAAGCCCGAGAACATGCGCTTCTACCCGAGCGCGGCGGCGGCCCAGCAGGCCGGATTCCGGGCCTGCAAGCGGTGCCGACCGGACGCCAGCCCGGGGTCCCCGCAGTGGGACGAGCGGGCCGATCTGGTCGCGCGGGCCATGCGGCTGATCGCCGACGGCATCGTGGACCGCGAGGGCGTCCCGGGCCTGGCGGCCCGGCTCGGCTACAGCACCCGGCAGATCGAGCGCCAGCTGCTGGCCGAGCTGGGTGCCGGCCCGCTCGCCCTGGCCCGGGCCCAGCGTGCGCAGACCGCCCGGCTGCTGGTGGAGACCACGGAGCTGCCGATGGCCGAGGTCGCCTTCGCCGCCGGATTCGCCAGCATCCGCACCTTCAACGAGACGGTCCGGGAGGTCTTCGCGCTCTCCCCGACCGAGCTACGACAGCGCGCCACGCCCGGCCCCCGGGCGGCGGTGCCCGGGACGCTCGCGCTGCGGCTGCCGTTCCGTCAGCCGCTCAACCCGGACAACCTCTTCGGGCACCTCGCCGCGACCGCCGTCCCCGGCGTCGAGGAGTGGCGGGACGGCGCCTGCCGCCGCACCCTCAACCTCCCCTACGGGCACGGCATCGTCACCCTCGCGCCCCGCCCCGACCACATCGACTGCCGGCTCGCGCTCACCGATCTGCGCGATCTGGCCGGCGCCATCGCCCGCTGCCGCCGGATGCTCGACCTCGACGCCGACCCGGAGGCCGTCGACGGGCAGTTGCGGGAGGATCCGGTGCTGGCGCCGCTCGTCGACAAGGCGCCCGGCCGCCGGGTTCCGCGCACCGTCGACGCCGACGAGTTCGCGGTCCGCGCCGTCCTCGGCCAGCAGGTCTCCACCGCGGCGGCCCGCACCCACGCCGGCCGTCTGGTCCGCGCGCACGGCGAGCGGGTCGACGACCCCGGCGGCGGCCTGAGCCACCTCTTCCCGTCCGCCGCCGCGCTCTGCGAACTCGACCCCGAGTCGCTGGCGATGCCCCGGACCCGGCGGGCCACGCTCACCGGCGTCATCGCCGCCCTGGGCTCCGGTGCACTGCAACTCGGCGTCGGCAGCGACCGCGACGAGGCCCGTGCGCAACTCGCGGCGCTGCCCGGCATCGGTCCCTGGACCGTCGAGTGCATCGCCATGCGGGGCCTCGGCGACCCGGACGCCTTCACCCCCACCGACCTCGGACTGCGCCGCGCGGCCGCCGGGCTCGGGCTGCCGCACACCCCGGCCGCCCTGGTCCGGCACTCCGCGGCCTGGCGTCCCTGGCGCGCCTACGCCGTCCAGTACCTCTGGGCGACCGACGACCACCCCATCAACCACCTCCCGACGAACTGATCAACCCCTCCCCACGAACTGATCAACCGCCTTCCAACGAACTGAGCGTGCAGCCATGACCGTTCACCTGCCCGACCCCTCCGAAGCCGCCGCCCCGATCACCCACACCGTCCTCGCGGACACCCCGGTGGGCCCGCTCACCCTCGTCGCCTGCGGCGACGCCCTGACGGGCCTCTACATGACCGACCAGCGCCACCGGCCGCCCCAGGAGGCCTTCGGCACCCCCGCGGACCCCGATGAGCCGCCGTTCGCTGCCACCATCGCCCAGCTCCGGGCCTACTTCCGCGGCGAGTTGACCACCTTCGACCTGCCGCTCGCACTCCGCGGTACGCCCTTCCAGCGCCGCGTCTGGGCGGCACTGTGCCGGATTCCGTACGGCGAGACCCGTTCCTACGGGCAGCTCGCCGAGGAGCTGGGCGCCCCGTCGGCGGCCCGTGCGGTCGGCCTGGCCAACGGGCGCAACCCGGTCGGCATCATCGTCCCCTGCCACCGCGTCGTCGGTGCCGACGGCAGCCTGACCGGCTACGGCGGCGGCCTGGACCGCAAGCGTCGACTGCTGGCCTTCGAACGTACTGAGGACGCGCTGTTCCCTGCGGGGGCGTGCGGCTGACGGTGCCCTACTGATCGTTTCAGAATGAGTTGAGCTGCGGGTCTTGTGCTTGACGATCTTGGTGAACAGGCTGTCCCGGGTGCGTTCTGATCTTGTTCCTGACGGCCTGTGGGAGCGGGTAGCTCCGCTGCTGCCGCTGACTCCCACGGGACCCCGCTCGCCGTCACGCTCACCGGCGGCAACCGACACGACGTCACCCAACTCCTGCCCTTGCTGGACGCGGTCCCGCCGATCCGGGGCCTACGGGGCCGGCCCCGCCGCAGACTCGGCGGCTGTATGCCGACCGGGGGTATGACTGCATGACTTCGACAAGTACCGCACTCTCCCGCAGTAGCCATTCCCTGACCGAAGAAGCACGGTCGAGCAGCTGGCTGACCCGGTCTGTTCTTCCGAAGTGCCGCGAAGGGCAAGCAGCTCAGCGTGTCGTCAGGGCCTTCGGTTCTGTGCGGGATCCGGGTACTTCGCCGCCGGTGAGGGCGGCGAAGTCGGCGTGGGCCTGCCGACCGCCAGAGGGCGGCGTTCCTTGTGCTGGTCGGCCAGGTGGCTTCGGGCCGCGTTTTCGTGCGGGTGCCGTGGCTCTGGCGTCGGGGTTCGGGTTGGTTTGTCAGCGTTCGAGAAGGGCGATGCGGATGGCTCGTTCGACGTGGGCGGCGGTGTTGGCGTGTCCTGCGGCGTTGGGGTGGACCAGGGTGGCGCGCTTGCCGACGATCGCGCAGTTCAGCAGCGTGCCGGGGACCATGGCGGGCCAGTAGTCCGCAGCGTCGCCGCAGATGCCCTCGACCCACTTGGTGCCCGCGGGCTGGCAGGCGTCGTGGCCCACGCTGGAGGAGTAGACGTCGACGTAGCGGTCGCCGAAGAAGTCCGTGACCCGCTTGATCGTGCTGTTCAGCGGCTTGAGGACGTCGTCACGGAGCCAGTCGACGTCGGCGTGGGTGATCGAGCCGAGCTCGGTGAGGGACGCGCGGTTGCAGTCACTGCCCTTGTTCGGCAGGACGGCCGGGTAGCCGACCGTGATCACCTTGGCGTTGGGTGCGGCCTGGTGCACATGCGCCAGCATCTCGATGTACTCGTCCTGGACCCGGGCGAGCTTGTCCTGGATGCTTTCCTCCCCCTCGGGGGGATCGGTGTAGTAGTCGCGGCAGGACTTGCCGCTCGTGCCCTGTTCGAGGCACTTGAGGAGCATGCCGCCGAAGGGCAGGCTGTTGCCGCCGACGCCGATGGTGACGATGTCGGTCTGGTCGTTGAGGCCGGCCCGCTTGATCTGCGGGTCCACTGCGGGCCAGCCGTCGGCGGGGGGCTGGACCGGGCTGATCGGCGTCTGCTTGTCCTTGGCGATGTTGGCGATGGTGGCGTTGCCGCAGCTGACGTTGGTCAGGTGGACGTGCTTGCCCGGCGGGAACTCGTCGAGCTCCCGCTCGACAACGCCGGGGTAGGCGTCGGTGGTGCGGTCGCAGCCGTCTCGCGAGGGGTCACCGAGCGCGGGTTGCGGGTCGCCGACGAAGCCGCCAGCGGTGTACGAGTCGCCCAGCGCGGCCCACTCGTAGTGATCAGCCGCACCAGCAGAGCCCGAGGGCACAAGCGCGGACGCCGCCAGCGCGAGCCCCACGGCCAGTGCTCGCGCTCGCAGGCGGGAGACGGGGTGTCGCACGGATCTTCCAGGACGGGCCAGCAGGGCCGTCGAGGCGAGGGCTGCCAGTCGGCCCATGGGCGTCGGACGCATCCGCAATCTCCATTCACTCATCGTAGTCAAATGGCTACGCATTGAAGGTAGTTGGGGGCATGCGACCGACCGAGGGGTGCGCCGGGTAAACCACCCGGGCGTATTGCGCTGAGGCTCCGACCACGGCGAGTGCGCCGGGTGGCCAACCCCCGACAGCGGGGAGAGGCGCCACAGATGGCTGACGGCGTCGGGCCGCACCAGAGGGGACCTGGGGGTGCCGGGAGGGGGCAGTCTGACCTTCTTCCGCATGCCGGTGCGTCACGCCCGCCGCCACGGACGCACCGCTGCGGCGCTGGCGAACCCTGAATGCCACGGGCACACCACCCGCCCATCAGGCATGGCCTACGCGACCTACCCCACCTACGTGGCTTACCCGACCTGCGCGGGCTACGTGACCTACACGGCCCCCGACGGCCGGAGGCCGTCGAGCAGGGCGCGTACGGTCTCCGTCGCGAACTCCTCCTCGCTCTCCGGGCGCAGCGCACCGGGCGGTGCCTCGGAGTCGAAGAAGAGGTCGAGGAAGGCGCGGTGGAAGCAGGCCCCGATGAGCAGGGTGGCGGCCGCGTGCGGGTCGATGCCGGCCGCGATCCGGCCCCGTGCCTGTTCGGCCGCCAGATACGCGGCCAGGTGCTGGCTGGCGTTCTGCGGCCCCGCGGTGCCGAGTTCGTGCAGCTTGCGGCGGTGGGTCTCCAACAGCTCGGGGCTGGCGAAGAGCGACGCGGCCATCGGGAAGGCCCGGCGGTAGAAGCGGACGGCGGCCAGCGCCACGTCCTGGAGGTGCTCGGCCGGTCCCCGCTCGTCGCCCGCACGGTGCGGCAGCTGCTCCAGTGCTTCCGAGAACTGCGGCGCCCGCTCGTGCAGCACCCGGACGAAGATCTCTTCCTTGTTCCGGAAGTGCTTGTAGAGCGCCGCCTCCGAGCAGCCGGCCTCCCGGGCGATCTGTTTCGTCGTCGTACGGGTCAGGCCCACGGTCGTCATCAGCGCGGCGGCGGCGTCGAGGATGCGGGAGCGCGTCAGGGCGCCTCCGGCCAGCGGAGCGGCGGCGTCTCGGGTCATGCGACGAGTCTACATTGACAGGTGAGTGAGCACTCACCCACACTGGTGGGTAAGTGCTCACTCACCTCTCTGTCATCCCCTTGGGAGCGATCATGAAACTCACCGTCCTCGGTGCGTCCGGCGGTGTCGGTCGGCAGCTCGTCACCCACGCCCTGGCCGACGGGCATGAGGTGACCGCCGCACTCCGCAGCCCCGAGAAGCTGGCCGAACGGCATGAGCGCCTGACGGTCGTCCGGGCCGACGCGCTCGATGTGGCCTCCGTCCGGAAGGTGGTCGACGGCGCCGACGCGGTGCTCTCCGGCATCGGTCAGGCAGGTCGCCACGACCCGCTGCGACCCGCGTCCACCTCCGCCCGCGCCGTCGTCGACGCGATGGCCGCGACCGGTGTCCGGCGGCTCCTCGTCGTCAGCGCGGGCCCCCTCAACCGCGCCGGCGCCGGCCAGCCCGTCCTCACCCGCAAGGTCTTCGGTCCGCTCCTCTGGGTGGTTCTCAGGGAGGTCTACGCCGACCTGGAGCGGATGGAGGCCGTGCTGCGCGGCAGCGGCCTCGACTGGACCTCGGTCCGGCCGCCCCGTCTGCTCGACAAGCCGGGCCGGGGCCGCTACCGGCGCGCCGTCGAAGCCGGTCCCGCCGGTGCCACCATCGCCCGCGCCGATGTCGCCCGCGCCATGCTCGACTTCGTCGCCGACCCGCAGACCTACGGGCGCGCGGTCGGCATCAGCAACTGAATTGGCGTCAAATACCCCAATATCGCCACCATTGCCGCTACTATGCGAATGCTTTATCCGTGCTTTGCCTTTGCTTGGCCTGTGCGTATCATCGGGATCCCATTAAGGGATCCGGCCCGGCCGCCGGATCCGTGAGGTGAATCCAGGTGCAGGGGGACCGGAATGTCCGATGAGTTGCCGGAAAGGGTGGACGAGTCGGAGTTCCTCGACATGTCCGGGGATCCGGCACAAGCCCGGCTGCTGCGGAAGTCGTTGGAGCAGATCGCTCGCGGCGGGGCCGGGGAGGCATTGACGGAGATGGCTCGTGACGTCCTCTCCGGGCGCATCGGACTGCGTGCGGCGATGGATGTCTCCGCCTATTCCGAACCGGCGATCGAGCAGGCCCAGGCCTTTAAGGCAGAGCAATGGGACGCGCTGTCGCAGCGCGAACGGGACGACCTCGTCACCGAAGGCGAGAAGCTCGTCGAAGAGCAGCGGCGTGAACTCGCCGAGGAGCGCCGGCAGGCGCAGCAACAGAAGGCGACGGCGAGCCCGGGCGCTCGCCACCAGGGCGGCAACTGGTCACTCTACTGAGCGTGTTGCTGCCTGGTGCCGGACGCTCCCGGGCAGCCACGCATTCTGTCGTGGACGCATTCCGTCGTGCACGCATCCGATCGTGCGAACGAGAACAGTGGGGGAACGGGCGTGAATTTCCGTGTGGAGGCCGCCGACGTGGAGGGCTTCGCCAAGCTCGTCGGACGGGCCGGCAACGATGCGGGGCAGGCCGTCTCGTACACCAAGAACGCCACGATCACGAAAATGGCCGGCGGGAAACTCTGGGACCTGGTGGCCGGTCAGCACGACGACCATGTGCACGACGCCCGGCGGACCATGGAGAAACTCCAGGACGTCCTGCGGGCGTCGGACGCAGAATTGGTCAAGTCGGCCCACTACTACCAGCGGACCGACCACGAGCAGGCGGCCAGGCTGGACGCCACCTATCCGGGATCGAAGAAAGGCGCGCGGGAGCACTCCGGCGGCGACGCGGGAGACTTCTCCGACCGGGCCGACGCCGCGGCCGTCCTGAAAGCGCCGGGTGGCGGGGACGGCTACCTCGCGGGCCACGCCGAAGAGTTCGCGATGAACCCGGTCTCGAAGACGCTCGGCACGGTGCTCGACCTCGGCAGCCCGTCCGCCATGATGATCGAGGGTTCCAAGCTCATCTTCGGCTTCGATCCCTACGACGAGTTGAACGGCATGATCTTCGGCGAGTGGGGCGGCTACAACGACTGCGCCGAGGTGTGGAGCAACCTCGGCGCGTGCTGCTCCGCGCTGTCGGACAACATCAGGCAGGGCAACGACACCCTGAGCCGGACCTGGGCCGGTAACTCCGCCGATGCGGCCTGGGTCTACTTCGACGAACTCGCTGAGAAGCTGCGCGAAGTCAAGGGAACCTTCGGCTCGCTGAGCGAGAACTACCACGAGGCCGCCCGGCTGGTCTTCGAGCTCGGTGAGACCCTGAAATCCGGGCTGTCGATCCTCGCCGACCTCGTGGTCTGCTGGCTCATCAATGTGATCGCGTCGCGCGCCGCCGCCTTCCTCGGCCCCGGCGGGATGGTCGCCTCGGCAGCCATGATGGCGCTGGCCGCGGCGCAGCTCGCCGCCATCATGGCGAAATGGTCGGAACTGGTGGTGGCCGTCGATACGGCAGCCACCGCCGTGGGCGCGGTCGCCGCGGTGATCGCGACCGCGGTGGCCGGCTTCTCGTCCGTCCGGGAATTCCCGGTCATCGGATCCGGGTACGACAACACAGCGGTGTGACGTGGCCCGCATCGCCGGCAGCGGTGCGGGAGGCGGCAGCGCGGGAGGGGTGCAGAGCAGTCATGGGGTTCCTCTATGACACGGACGTGGCCACGATGGAGCGGGTCTTCAACCGCGTCCTGTATCTGACGCTCGGCGTCCTGCTGCTGCCACCGCTTCTGATCGCCCTGGCGATCGTCCACCGGCAGTGGCACCCCGCGCTGGTCGCCCCGATCGTGCTGCCCTTTCCTGCGGCCTACCTCGCCCTGCGCGCCAAGCGTGCGATGAGCATGGGCATGTGCCTCGGTGCCTGCGCCCTCCTGGTGGTGGGCACACCCGCCCTCGCGGGACTGCTGGCCCTGGCCGCCTGAGCCAGCTCCCGGACTCGTCCGGACCCCGGCCCCTCGGCCCCATCCGGCCGGACGGTCGCTACGCCCCGCTCTCCGTGGCGACCACCGCACGCACCTCGGCCACCAGCGCCTCGGCATCCGTCAGCGACCGCCCCAACTCCCCTTCCGTGCGGCCGAGTCGGGCGAGCAGCGCGGTGGCGCGGTCGGCGAACCCGGAGAGGGAACGGGACATGGCCCCGGCCGCCGCCAGCGCACCCTTCTCGTTGAGGCACCAGACGCCGTGGTGCGCATGCAGCGCCTGGACGAGGTAGCCGACCGCCCGGGACAGGCACAGAGCCGCGTGCAGCACGTCCCGTGCCGTGTACGACTTGCCGGCCAGGGCCACCGAGAACCCCGCGTCCCACACCGCGGCACCGGTCAGCGCCGTGCGCAGCGCTTCCGGATAGTCCCGGGCCGCCTCCTGGAGACCGGCCAGCTCGCCGTCGACATCGGCGAGCACACGGCCCAGCGCCACCTCGCCCGGGTAGGCGGGCGACCAGAAGCCGAGCGGATGACCGGCCTGCACGCCGATCTCGAAACGCCCCGCACAGCACTCCTGCCACACCCGCCGCACCCGGTCGACGTCCCGCAGGATCCAGTCCACATGACGGCCGTCGGGCAGCACGAGCCAGGCCCCGCCGTTCACCCACGGGCCCCAGGCGCCCGGTCCGTACACCTCGACGGGCTCGCCGACCACCTCCGCGGCCAGCGCCGCCAGCGCGGCCACCGCCGGCTCGCCCCGGTAGTAGATCCCCAGGTCCCAGTCGGAGTCCGCCCGGTGCGTCCCGCGCGCCCGGCTCCCCCCGAGCATCACCCCGACGACCCCCGGCACCTGCGCGATCCCGGCGGCGATGCCCTCCACGGGCTCCCACGACACGTCATCCATGGAGGGCACCCTAAGCACGCAGGTGACGGACTCTCACCTCATTTTGCCGAGGCCGCGGCCCCCGCCGGCGGCACCCCGTCCTCCAGCTCCGCCGGGCCGCGGCCCGCCGCGAGGGCCTTCAGGGCGGCACCGATCCGCAGCGCCATCTCTCGGTTCACCAGGGTCTGCGCCTCGTCCCAGTGGACCATGCGCCAGGACAGCAGCTCGGCCTCCTGGAGCCGGATCGCGGCGAGCTGTGCCGCGTCCAGCACCCCGCCGTCGAAGAGGTACGACACCAGCGGGGGCCGCCCCTCCCCGCGGACCCAGTCGATGGCGAGCAGCGTGCCCGGCTCGATGTCGAGGCCGATCTCCTCGGCGGTCTCGCGGCGGGCCGCCTGGCGGGGCGACTCGCCGGCGTCCGACTCGACGGTCCCGCCGGGCAGGATCCAGGTGTCGCGGTAGTTCGGCTCCACGAGCAGGATGCGGCCGTCGGCGTCGCGGAAGATGGCGCCCGCACCCGCGATCACACGGGGCAGACCGGCGATGTAAGTGGCGTAGTCCATGGTCGTCACGGGCGCGAGCCTAGACGAGCGGACCCCGGATCAGGCCGCTCCGGTGGATCTTCGAGGCGCACCCCCGGGGCGCTCGGAAGCGCTGGGGCGTGTTCGTGGGGATCGTCCGGGTGAGCGGACGGACAGCGCAGGTGGGGACGGTGTGCCCTGTTCGCCGGGCCGTCGGCCGGATAAGGTCGCAGCGGCGCGACTGCCAGTTCGAAAGCAAGGGGAAACACGGTGGCGGACGCAGCAAGGACACACACCGCACAGGTGCTGATCGCCGCGGACAAATTCAAGGGCTCGCTCACGGCCGTCGAGGTCGCCGAGCACGTCACCGCCGGACTGCGGCGCGTGGTCCCCGGGCTGGACGTGACGGCCGTCCCGGTCGCGGACGGCGGGGACGGCACCGTGGCGGCGGCCCTCGCGGCCGGCTTCACCCGCCACGAGGCGCGGGTCACCGGGCCCACCGGCGAGCCGGTGACGGCCACCTTCGCGCTGCGCGCGGGGGCACCCTCGGCGGTAGCCGGGGGAGGCACGGCGGTGGTGGAGATGGCGGAGGCCTCCGGCCTCCAGCACCTCCCGGGGGGCGTCTTCGCGCCCCTGACGGCCACCACGTACGGCACCGGCGAGCTGCTGCTCGCGGCCCTGGACGCGGGCGCGACCTCGATCGTCTTCGGCGTCGGCGGCAGCGCCACCACCGACGGCGGCGCGGGCATGCTCGCGGCGCTGGGGGCGCGCTTCCTGGACGCGGACGGCGAGCCGATCGCCCCCGGCGGCGGGCCGCTGCGCGAGCTGGCCACGGTCGACCTGTCGCGGCTGGACCCCCGGCTGGCGAAGACCGAGATCGTGCTCGCCAGCGACGTGGACAACCCGCTCACCGGGCCCAAGGGCGCCCCGGCGGTCTACGGGCCGCAGAAGGGCGCCGGTCCGGACGACGTGGCCGCACTGGACGCCGCGCTGGCGCACTACGCCGAGGTGCTGGCACGTGCGGTCGGCCCCAAGGCCGCGGAGCACGCCCTGGCGCCCGGCGCGGGTGCGGCGGGCGGTATCGGCTACGGCGCGCTGGTGGGCCTGGACGCGACGTTCCGGCCGGGCATCGAGGTGATGCTCGACGTGCTGGGCTTCGCGCCGGCGCTGGCGAAGGCCACGTTCGTGATCACGGGTGAGGGCTCGTTGGACGAGCAGACCCTGCATGGGAAGGCGCCGGCCGGCGTCGCCGCCGCGGCCCGGGCGGCCGGCCTGGACGTGGTCGCGGTCTGCGGCCGGCTCCAGCTGCCCCAGGAGGCCCTGGTCCGGGCCGGGATCCAGCGGGCGTACGCGCTGACGGACCTGGAGTCCGACCCGGCCCGCTGCATGGCCGAGGCGGGCCCGTTGCTGGAGCGGGCGGCGGAGAACCTGGCGCGCGACTTCCTGGTCTGAGCCCGGCGGCCGACGCCGCAACGCCGAGAGCCCCGGGCGAATCGTTCGCCCGGGGCTCTCGGCGTTGCGCGAGGTGTCTGTCGCTGCTAGGGGAGCTGCGCGGCGCGCTGCTCGGCGCGGGACTCGCGGCGGTTGTCACGGAAGGTGTTCACCCTCCGGGCCGTGGCGAAGAGCGGGATCATCGCGCCCAGGACCACCTGTAGGGAGCAACCGGTCTGCAACAGCAGCTGGCCGCCGGGGGCGTCCAGTGCCCAGGCCGCCAGCATGCCCATGCTGAGCACGATCCAGCTGAGCATCGCCACCGCGAGCCGGCCGCGCGGCTTGGGGTACTCGACCCGGCTCACCATCAGCCAGGCCACCCCGATGATCGCCAGCAGCGTCGGCAGGAACGGCAGCTCCAGCAGCACGATGGCGACGACGGTCAGGGCGCCGAAGGGACTCGGCATGCCCTGGAAGATCCCGTCGCGCAGGGTGACGCAGGAGAACCGGGCCAGCCGCAGCACCACCGCCAGCAGCACCACCACCGCCGCGACCACCGACACCCGCTGGTGCGCGTCCTGGGCGACCATGCCCCAGGTGACGACGAAATACGCCGGCGCCAGCCCGAAGCTGATCAGGTCGGAGAGGTTGTCGAGCTCGGCCCCCATCGCCGAGGCCCGGAGCTTGCGCGCCACCAGTCCGTCGAAGAGGTCGAAGACCGACGCGAACAGCATCAGGATCACGGCCATGGCCGCGCTGTGCCGGGCCATTCCGCCGTCCTCGGTCCCCGTGAGGTGCGGAATGAGGACCCCGGTGGTCGTGAAGTACACGGCCATGAAGCCGCAGATGGCGTTGCCGAGGGTGAGGGTGTCCGCTATTGACAGCCGCGTGGACAGCGGCATGTCGTCCTCGTCCGCGTCGGTCTCGGGCGCCCAGCCCGCCTGAGTCTCAGGATCAATCACGGTCAAGACGTGTCACCCCCGCGGTGGTGGCCTGGCCGACCTCGACCGCCACCTCGACGCCCTCCGGGAGGTAGACGTCGACGCGGGAGCCGAAACGGATCAGACCGATCCGCTCGCCCTGCTCCACCTTCGTGCCCTCGGGCACGTAGGGGACGATGCGGCGGGCCACCGCGCCGGCGATCTGCACCATCTCGATGTCGCCGAGCTCGGTGTCGAAGTGCCAGACGACCCGCTCGTTGTTCTCGCTCTCCTTGTTGAAGGCCGGAACGAATCCGCCGGGGATGTGCTCCACGGACGTCACCGTGCCGGCCAGCGGCGCGCGGTTGACGTGGACGTTCAGCGGGCTCATGAAGATCGCGACGCGGGTGCGACCGTCCTTCCACGGCATGATGCTCTGCACCACGCCGTCGGCCGGAGAGATGACGCGACCCTGGGCGATCTCCCGCTCCGGGTCGCGGAAGAACCACAGCATGCCCGCCGCCAGGGCGGTGGTGGGCACGGCAACGGCGGCCCAGCGACCGGACCGGCGGGACCGGGCGAGGCTGACCGCTGCCGTGGCAACGGTCGGCAGGAGCCACGGCGACGCTCCGCGCGCGAGGCGGACGCGACCGCGTTGTGCAGAGGATTGGCTGTGGGGCATGGATGACCTTCGTAGCGGAGGATGCCGCGTATGGATACGGGGGACGGCGGCTTTCCGGGGATGCTATCGGTTGCGGGCGGCAACTGGCCAAGAGCCAGAGCCAATCCGTGGCCGAAGTACGATGACGGGGTGTGATCTTCGTCTAGGCCAAAGGTGGCCAAACCGGGCGTTCACGCCTGGATTCGGTACTCCTCCAGTAGCCGGCGACCAATGATCATTTTCTGGATCTCGGCGGTGCCTTCACCGATCAGGAGCATCGGGGCCTCGCGGTAGAGGCGCTCGATCTCGTACTCCTTCGAGAAGCCGTAGCCACCGTGGATGCGGAATGCGTCTTCCACTACCTCCTTGCAGTACTCGGAGGCCAGGTACTTCGCCATGCCCGCCTCAAGGTCGTTTCGCTGGCCGGAGTCCTTTTTGCGGGCGGCATTAACCATCATCGCATGGGCCGCTTCGACCTTTGTTGCCATTTCTGCCAATTTGAACTGGATGGCCTGGTGCTGCGCGATCGGCTTGCCGAAGGTGTGCCGCTGCTGCGCGTACGAAACGCCCAGCTCGAAGGCGCGCTGGGCGACACCGCAGCCGCGCGCGGCCACGTTCACCCGGCCGACCTCGACGCCGTCCATCATGTGATAGAAGCCACGTCCGCTCTCGCCGCCGAGCACCCGATCGGCCGGGATGCGCAGCCCGTCCATGATCAGCTCGGTGGTGTCGACGCCCTTGTAGCCCATCTTCTCGATCTTGCCCGGGATGGTCAGACCGGGCCGCACCTCGCCGAAACCGGCCTCCTTCTCCACGAGGAAGGTGGTCATCGACTTGTGCGGAGCGGTGCCCTCCGGGTGGCCCTCGTCGGTGCGACACAGCACCGCGACGAGGGTGGACGAACCGCCGTTGGTGAGCCACATCTTCTGGCCGGTCAGGACGTAATCGTCGCCGTCCCGCACACCCTTGGAGGAAATGGCCGAAACATCCGAGCCGAGCGCCGGCTCCGACATCGAGAAGGCGCCCCGGATTTCACCGGCCGCCATCTTCGGCAGGAAATAGTCCTTCTGCTCCTGCGTGCCGTGCTGCTTGAGCATGTAGGCCACGATGAAGTGGGTGTTGATGATGCCCGAGACGCTCATCCAGCCGCGGGCGATCTCCTCCACGGTCAGCGCGTACGTCAGCAGGGACTCGCCCAGCCCGCCGTACTCCTCGGGAATCATCAGGCCGAACACGCCGAGTTCCTTCAGGCCCTCGACGATCTGCGTCGGGTATTCGTCGCGGTGTTCCAGTTCCGTGGCGACCGGCAGGATCTCCTTGTCCACGAAGTCGCGGACGGTGGAGAGAATTTCCCGCTGGATGTCGGTGAGGCCCTCGGTCTGCGCAAGACGGGTCATGGCGGTCAGTTCTCCTTCTTCGCGGCAGGGGCCTTGAGCTCCGGGCGGCCGGGCTGCTCGCCGCCGCGCTCCTTGATGTATGTGGCCGTGGGGACCATGACCTTGCGGCGGAAGACGCAGACCAGGGTGCCGTCCTGCTTGTAGCCCTTGGTCTCGACGTACACGATGCCGCGGTCCGACTTGGACTTCGACGGCGTCTTGTCGAGCACCGTCGTCTCACCGTAGATCGTGTCGCCGTGGAACGTCGGCGCCACGTGCTTCAGCGACTCGATCTCCAGATTGGCGATCGCCTTTCCGGAGACGTCCGGCACCGACATACCCAGCAGCAGCGAGTAGATGTAGTTGCCGACGACGACGTTCTTCCCGAAGTCGGTGGTCCGCTCCGCGTAGTTGCTGTCCATGTGCAGCGGGTGATGGTTCATCGTGAGCAGGCAGAAGAGGTGGTCGTCGTATTCGGTGACGGTCTTCCCCGGCCAGTGCTTGTACACGTCGCCGACGGTGAACTCTTCATAGGTACGGCCGAACTGCATCGCGCTTATGCCTCCGGGGCCTCGAACGTGGATGTACGGATCATGCCTGCGGCCCGGCCCTTGCCGGCGACGACGAGAGCCATTTTCCGACTCGCCTCGTCGATCATCTCGTCGCCGAGCATCGCCGACCCCTTCTTGCCGCCCGCCTCCGAGGTGTGCCACTCGTAGGCGTCCAGGATCAGCTCGGCGTGGTCGTAGTCCTCCTGAGAGGGCGAGAACACCTCGTTGGCGGCCTCGACCTGACCGGGGTGCAGCACCCACTTTCCGTCGAAGCCGAGCGCGGCGGCACGGCCGGCCACCTCGCGATAGCCATCAAGATTCTTAATCTGAAGGTAAGGGCCGTCGATTGCCTGGAGATCGTAGGTTCGAGCCGCCATCAGGATGCGCATCAGAATGTAGTGATAGGCGTCCGCGCCATATCCCGGTGGCTGCTCACCGACCACCAGGGACTTCATGTTGATGGACGCCATGAAGTCGGCCGGACCGAAGATGATGGTCTCCAGTCGGGGCGAGGCGCCGGCGATCTCGTCGACGTTCACCAGGCCCTTGGCGTTCTCGATCTGCGCCTCGATGCCGATCCGGCCGACCTCGAAGCCCATGGTCTTCTCGATCTGCGTCAGCAGCAGGTCCAGCGCCACGATCTGCTGGGCGTCCTGGACCTTGGGCAGCATGATGCAGTCGAGGTTCGGCCCGGCGCCCTCGACGACCGTGATGACGTCCCGGTACGTCCAGTGCGTCGTCCAGTCGTTGACCCGCACGACCCGCGTCTTGCCGGACCAGTCGCCGTTGTTCAGGGCGTCGACGATGGAGTGCCGGGCGCCCTCCTTGGCGAGCGGAGCGCAGGCGTCCTCCAGGTCCAGGAACACCTGGTCCGCGGGGAGCCCCTGGGCCTTCTCCAGGAAGCGCGGATTGCTGCCGGGGACCGCGAGGCAGGAACGCCGCGGGCGGGGGCTGCGCGGGCCGCCCCGTTGGGGAGTCGTCCCGGGGCGGTTCACGGGGGTCATGCGGGGACCTCCAGGGGGTCGAGCTGGTTCGCCTTACGGATCTCGTCGACGATACGGCCGATGATCTCCGTGATACCGAAGTCCTTGGGGGTGAACACGGCCGCCACTCCGGCTTCCCGTAGCGCGGTCGCATCGGCGGCGGGGATGATGCCGCCGACGATGACGGGGAGGTCGTCCACACCCGTACGGCGCAGTCGGGCCAGTACGTCCGGCACCAGCTCCGCGTGCGAGCCGGACAGGATCGACAGGCCGACGCAGTGCACGTCCTCGGCGACCGCCGCCGAGACGATCTGCTCCGGGGTGAGCCGGATGCCCTGGTAGATGACCTCGAAGCCGGCGTCCCGGGCCCGTACGGCGATCTGCTCGGCGCCGTTGCTGTGCCCGTCCAGGCCGGGCTTGCCGACCAGCAGCCGCAGCTTGCCGCTGCCGAGTTCGGCGGCGGTCCTGGCGACCTTCTCGCGGACCGTCGCCAGCGGGCTGCCCTCCTCGGCGGCGACCGCCAGCGGAGCGCTGGAGACGCCCGTGGGGGCCCGGAACTCGCCGAAGACGTCCCGCAGCGCCCAGGCCCACTCGCCGGTCGTCACACCGGCACGGGCGCACTCCAGGGTGGCCGCGAAGAGGTTGGCGTCGCCCGCCGCGGTCTTCTTCAGCGTCGACAGCGCCTCCTGGGCGCGCGCCTCGTCGCGGTTGTCCCGCCACTCGTGCAGCGCCCGCACCACGCGTGCCTCGTTGGCCGGGTCGACCGTCATGATGGCGGTGTCGAGGTCCGCGGTGAGCGGGTTGGGCTCGGTGCCCTCGAAGCAGTTGACGCCGACGATCTTCTCCTCGCCGGCCTCGATCCGGGCCCGCCGCTCGGCGTGCGCGGAGACCAGCTGCGACTTGAGGTAGCCGGACTCCACCGCGGCCATCGCGCCGCCCATCTCCTGGATCCGGTCGATCTCCGCCAGGCAGTCCGCGACCAGGGCGTCCACCTTGGCCTCGATGACATGCGAGCCGGCGAAGATGTCCTCGTATTCGAGGAGGTCGCTCTCGTGCGCGAGGACCTGCTGGATGCGCAGCGACCACTGCTGGTCCCAGGGCCGGGGCAGCCCCAACGCCTCGTTCCAGGCGGGGAGTTGGACGGCCCGGGCGCGGGCGTCCTTGGAGAGCGTGACGGCCAGCATCTCCAGCACGATCCGCTGGACGTTGTTCTCCGGCTGCGCCTCGGTCAGGCCCAGCGAGTTGACCTGGACGCCGTAGCGGAAGCGGCGCTGCTTGGGGTCCTCGATGCCGTAGCGCTCGCGGGTGATCCGGTCCCAGATGCGGCCGAAGGCGCGCATCTTGCACATCTCCTCGATGAACCGCACGCCCGCGTTCACGAAGAACGAGATGCGGGCCACGACGTCGCCGAACTTCTCCGGCGGCACCTGTCCGGAGTCGCGCACCGCGTCCAGCACCGCGATGGCGGTGGACATGGCGTAGGCGATCTCCTGCACCGGCGTGGCCCCGGCCTCCTGGAGGTGGTAGCTACAGATGTTGATCGGGTTCCACTTGGGGATGTGGGCCACCGTGTACGTGATCATGTCGGTGGTCAGTCGCAGCGAGGGACCCGGCGGGAAGACGTGCGTCCCGCGCGAGAGGTACTCCTTCACGATGTCGTTCTGGGTGGTGCCGGACAGCTTGGTGATGTCGGCGCCCTGCTCCTCGGCGACCACCTGGTACAGCGCCAGCAGCCACATGGCCGTCGCGTTGATGGTCATCGAGGTGTTCATCTGGTCCAGTGGGATGTCCTGGAACAGCCGCCGCATGTCGCCGAGGTGGGACACCGGGACCCCGACCCGGCCCACCTCGCCGCGGGCGAGGACGTGGTCGGGGTCGTATCCGGTCTGCGTCGGGAGGTCGAACGCGACCGACAGGCCGGTCTGGCCCTTGGCGAGGTTCCGCCGGTACAGCTCATTGGACGCCTCGGCGGTGGAGTGCCCGGCGTACGTCCGCATCAGCCACGGACGATCCTTCTGACGCTCAGTCATATCAGGCCCGTATCTTCGTGGTTCCGCTCGTCCGAGACGTCTCAGACGTTCCGGAACCGGTTGATCGCGTCGAGGTGCTTGGCACGCATCTCCTCGTCGCGGACTCCCATACCCTCTTCGGGCGCCAGCGCCAGCACGCCGACCTTGCCCTGGTGCAGGTTGCGGTGCACGTCGTACGCCGCCTGCCCGGTCTCCTCCAGGGTGTACGTCTTCGACAGGGTCGGGTGGATCTTGCCCTTGGCGATCAGGCGGTTGGCCTCCCACGCCTCGCGGTAGTTGGCGAAGTGCGAGCCGATGATCCGCTTCAGCGACATCCACAGGTAGCGGTTGTCGTACTCGTGCATGTAGCCCGAGGTCGAGGCACAGGTGGTGATGGTGCCGCCCTTGCGGGTGACGTAGACGGACGCGCCGAAGGTCTCGCGGCCGGGGTGTTCGAAGACGATGTCGATGTCCTCGCCGCCGGTGAACTCGCGGATGCGCTTGCCGAAGCGCTTCCACTCCTTGGGGTCCTGGGTCCGCTCGTCCTTCCAGAACTTGTAGCCCTCGGCGTTGCGGTCGATGATCGCCTCGGCGCCCATCTTCCGGCAGATCTCCGCCTTCTGGTCGGAGGAGACCACACAGATCGGGTTGGCGCCGCCGGCCAGCGCGAACTGGGTGGCGTACGAGCCGAGCCCGCCGCTCGCGCCCCAGATCAGGACGTTGTCGCCCTGCTTCATGCCGGCGCCGTTGCGGGACACCAGCTGGCGGTACGCGGTCGAGTTGACCAGGCCCGGCGCCGCCGCCTCCTCCCAGCTCAGGTGCTTGGGCTTGGGCATCAGCTGGTTGGACTTGACCAGGGCGATCTCGGCCAGGCCACCGAAGTTGGTCTCGAAGCCCCAGATGCGCTGCTCGGGGTCGAGCATGGTGTCGTTGTGGCCGTCGGAGGACTCCAGCTCGACGGAGAGGCAGTGCGCCACGACCTCGTCACCGGGGGTCCAGGCGTTGACGCCGGGCCCGGTGCGCAGGACGACGCCGGCCAGGTCGGAGCCGATGACGTGGTACGGCAGGTCGTGGCGCTTGGTGAGCTCGCTGAGCTTGCCGTAGCGCTCCAGGAAGCCGAACGTCGAGAGCGGCTCGAAGATCGAGGTCCACACGGAGTTGTAGTTGACCGAGGAGGCCATCACGGCCACCAGGGCCTCGCCCGGGCCGAGCTCGGGCACCGGCACGTCGTCGATGTGCAACGACTTGCGGGGGTCCTTCTCCCTGCTGGGCAGGCCGGCGAACATGTCGGCCTCGTCCTTGTGCACGGTCACCGCGCGGTAGGACTCGGGGATGGTCAGCGCGGCGAAGTCGGCGCTGGTGGTGTCAGGCGCGAGGATTGCGTCCAGGATTTCGTTCACGGGTGCCTCCGGCGAAGCTCGTCTTGGGGAACGGCTTGAGGGAACGTCGGGGGTGGTACGGAGGGTGGTGCCGTCGGTTCGGCCGGGGTGGCGCCGTTTCCTTCGTCTCTGCTGTTGTCGCAGAGCCGCCGGTCGCGGTGCCTGGCAGCGCTGGCTTCGCTCCGCTCCGCCCTTGCTTGTGACAAGGGCCTTGGGAGCAAAGCGTGCGCGAAGCCCAGCGGGTGCTGGGGGGTGCCTGTGACGCAGGCGTCCGGGCGGACAGCCGCCTAGGGCTGGTGGGACAGCCGGCGTGCGTTGGTTCTCTGCACGCCGGCCGCCCGGACACCTTCAACGTATGACACCGCGTGCCAGTCGACAAGACACTGAGTGCCAAGAATTTCTCTCAGATGTCATTCGGGCGGCACGCATGAGCAACAGAGGCCCCGATCGGAGGCGTGATCGTCACAGAGAGGAATCTCGCCGGTACACACCGTATGCGCCGGCGGGGTTAGGCCATTCGGGTCGCGGCCCGGTCAGCTCCTGGGCGTCAGTCGCGCACGGGCCACCGGCCACAGCTGCGCCCCGGTGTGCAGTACGAGCAGCGCCGTCGCCACCGTGCTGGCGCGCAGCGCCCCCGCCCAGGCGCCGGCGGCGAGCAGACCGGCGGCGGGCACCGCGTGGAAGTGGTGGAGGACCACCGCCGTCAGGTCCCCGAGCCGGCTGCCCCCGCTCCGTTGCCACACCCGCCGGGCCGCCCACGCCGTGGCGCCCGCCAGCGCCAGGTGCGCGGGCCACAGCGCGACCGACCCGCCGCGCACCAGCGCATCGGCCAGGCAGCCCAGCGCCCAGAGCGCACCGCAGACGGGCAGGAACAGCAGCCGCAGCAGTACGGGCCGTACGTGCCGCCGGGCAGGTCCCACCGGCGGGGCAGGCACCTCGGAGGGCGACACCTCCGCGTCGCGGTCCTCCGGTGCCGGGGACGGCTCCTGGAGGAGGTGGTCCGCCGACAGCTTCAACCACGGCGGCTTGATCGTCAGCAGCCGGTTCCGCAACAGCGGCAGGTGGTGCGCGTCGGCCTCGCTCAGGGCCTCCCGCAGCAGCTGCTCGGCCGCGCCCGGACGGTTCGCCTCGATCTCCGCCTGGGACAGCAGGGCCAGCGCCTCGATCGTCGCCCGTACGTCCTGGGACCTGCGGGCCGCTGTCAGCCCGCGGCGCAGCAGCTGATGGACGTGCCCGCGTTCGTGCTGGTGGGCGGCGCAGCCGGCGAGCTTCAGCCAGGCGTACGCGGCGACGGTGAAATCGTCGCCTTTGTCCGTCGCGGCGACCGCCATCCGGTACGACAGCGCCGCCTCCGGCGCGCGCCCCAGCTGCTCCTCGGCGTCGCCCCGGGTGAGCAGCGAGGCCGCCAGGCGCCGCCGGTCACCGCGCAGCGCCCAGCCGCGCACGGCCCGCCCGTAATGGTGCGCCGCGGCTCGATGGTCGCCGCGTTCCGCCGCCTGTTCGCCCAGGTCGTCGTCGAGCTCCGGCGAGCGCACCCCGGCCCTGATCCGGGCCAGATGGCCCGCTTCGGCGCACGACCGGGCCTCCTGCCAGCGCTCCAGCGCGCGGTACTGGGACCGCATCGTGCGCAGCAACTCCGCCTCGCGAAGGTGGTCACCACGGTGCTGCGCCGCGACCACCCCGTACCGCAGCGCGATCAGTGCGTCCACGGTGCGGTTGCGCCGCAGGAGGTACCCGACCAGGGGATCGACGACCGGCGCGACCCGTTCGTACCGGCCCTGGTCCACCGCCGCGGCCAGCGCCGCCGCCAGCGCGTTCCGCTCCCGGTCGAACCACGGGTCGCCGGCGGTGCCGGCCCGCCGGCCGTAGTGGGCCATCAGGCGGTCCAGCGCCGCGTGGCGCGCGGGCTCCGGCTCCTGGCACGCCAGCTCGTTCACGTACAGCCGCAGCAGGTCGTGGAAGCGGACCCGGCGCCCGGAGCCGGTGCGGCGCAGCAGCTGCGCCCGCGTCAGTCGGCGCAGCGTCCGGTCGGCCTCCGCTGCCGAGACGCCGGCCAGCGCGGCGGCGGACTCGGTATCGATCTCGGTGCCGGGATGCAGCCCCAGACGCCGCAGCATGCGCGCGTCGGCCTGCTCCAGCGTCTGGTGGGACGCTTCGAACGCCTGCCGTACCGGGTCGAGTTCGGCGAGGCGCTCGCCAGGCGGACGTAACGCCGCCAGGACGCGCTCGGCGCTGTCGTCACCGTCCCGCAGCCGGCCCGCCACGACGTCCAGCGCCAGCGGCAGGTGGCCGCAGAGCCTTGCGATCTCGTCCAGGTGCCGCTGCGGGACCGGCTCGGCGGCCGCGGCCGCCAGCAGCGCGACGGAGTCCTCCGGGCGGAGCGCGTCCAGCCGCTGCACGGCGACCCGCGCGTCATCGGGAGTCCTGCGGACCGTCACCAGCAGCCGGTGCCGGCTGTCGGGGGGTAACAGCGGGACGATGTGCTCGTCGGGCGAGGCGTCGTCGAGCAGGATGAGCAGCGCCCCGTCCGCTTCGCACAGTTGACTGCGGAACTGGCCGAGCAGACCCGCCCGGTGGGGCTGGATCTGGTCGTCCGGGATGCCGAAGGAGCGCAGCCAGCTGCACAACAGCTCCTCGACGCTCATCTGCTCCCCGCCGCTGTGCGCCCGCGCGTCCCCGTACAGCACACCGCCGGGAAACCACGGGTGGGCCTCATGGGCGGCCTCCGCGAGCAGCGCCGACTTGCCGACGCCGCCTTCGCCGGTGACTGCTATCGCCGTGGGCGCGCCGGCACCGAGACCGGGTGCCAGCAGGGCGAGGAGTTCGGTGAGCGCGGCCGACCGGCCGACCAGGGTGGCCGGCCGGGGCGGCAGCGCGCGGAGCGAGCGGACCGGCGACGGCGCGGGGTAGATCTGTACGACGCCGCCCTGGATGACGCTCCCGGCCTGCCCGCCGCTGATGCTGTTGTGGGTGGCCGGAACCGGCCCCGCCCCGTTCGCGTCCGCCACGCCACGTGAATAGCACGGACGCGGCAGGCCCGTCAGGCGGTTACCGGATCACTTGTGCTCCTTGATCGCCTTGCGGATCGTGCGCATGACCTCGTCCAGCGGGGCATCCGTGCGGGCCACCGCGACCAGCACCTCGCCCTCGCGCGAGACGGCCGCCGGGGGTTGCTCGCCCGTGGAGGCGCGGCCCGCGCCGATGCCGGCGCCGAAGGTCTCGCGGACGATCTCGAAGGCGTGGTCGAGCTGGGCCTCCACATCGCCCTCCGCGCCCGCTCGCAGCCAGCGGCGCAGGACGTGGTTGTGCGCGGTGACCACGGCGGACGCGGCGACCTCGGCGAGCAGCGGGTCGTCGTCGCCCTCGCGGTGCGCGCCCTCGTCGAAGTGGCCCAGCAGATAGCGGGTGAACAGCCGCTCGTAGCGGGCCACCGAGGCGATCTCGGCCTCGCGGAGGGTGGGCACCTCGCGGGTCAGGCGGTAGCGCGCCACCGACACGGCCGGGGACGCCGCGTACATCCGCATGACCTCCTTGATGCCGCGGCAGACCGTGTCGAGCGGGTTCTCGTGCGGCGGGGCGGCGTCCAGGACCGCCTCGGCGCGGACGAGGGTGTCGTCGTGGTCGGGGAAGATCGCCTCTTCCTTGGAGCGGAAGTGGCGGAAGAAGGTGCGCCGGGCGACGCCCGCGGCCGCCGCGATCTCATCGACCGTCGTCGCCTCGTAGCCCTTGGTCGCGAACAGTTCCATGGCCGCCGCCGACAATTCGCGGCGCATCTTCAGCCGTTGCGCGGCCGCCCGGCGGGTGCCGGGAGTGCTGGTGTCGGGGGCGTCGGAGGGCTGCGTGCGAGCGGGCTGGGACATGTGGGGACGGTACTGCATATTTACCCGGCCTGCGGCATGAGGTGCCGCCTCCGCCCTCGTGGGCGGGGGTGGACCGCCGTCCGGTTCCAGCAGTCCACCCCAGCCTCCCCCGGTCGGGCGGGGGCGCCACCACGCGTCAGCGCCGGGCGTACTCACGGAAGCCGCGGCCGGTCTTGCGGCCGAGGCAGCCCGCCGCGACGAGGTGCTCCAGCAGCGGAGACGGGGCCAGCCCCGGGTCGCGGAACTCGGCGTGCAGCACCTTCTCGATGGCCAGCGACACGTCCAGGCCGACCACGTCGAGGAGCTCGAACGGGCCCATCGGGTAGCCGCCGCCGAGCTTCATCGCGGCGTCGATGTCGTCCGGGGACGCATAGTGTTGCTCGACCATCTTGATCGCGTTGTTCAGGTACGGGAACAGCAGCGCGTTCACGATGAAGCCGGCGCGGTCACCGCAGTCCACCGGGTGCTTGCGGACCTTGGTGCAGACCGCCCGCACCGTGGCGTGCACCTCGTCGTCCGTCAGGACCGTACGGACGATCTCCACCAGCTTCATGGCGGGGGCCGGGTTGAAGAAGTGCATGCCGATGACGTCCTGCGGGCGCGAGGTGGCGCGCGCGCACGCGACGACGGGCAGCGACGAGGTCGTGGTCGCCAGGACCGCGCCCGGCTTGCAGACCTTGTCCAGGGTCCGGAACAGCTCCTGCTTGACGGCCAGGTCCTCGGCCACCGCCTCGACGGCCAGGTCCACGTCGGCGAACGCGTCCAGCGAGCCGGCCGGCGTGATCGCCGCCAGCGCGGTGTCCCGGGCCTCGGCGGTCAGCCGGCCCTTGTCCACCGAGCGCGCCAGCGACTTGGCGATCCGGGCCTTGGCCTTCTCGGCCTTCTCCAGGCCGCGCGCGGCCAGCACGACCGCGTAGCCGGCCTTGGCGAAGACCTCGGCGATCCCACTCGCCATCGTCCCGGAGCCGGCGACGCCGACGGTGGTGACCGCACGGCCGGCGCCGAGCTCGTCGGCGGCCGCCGGGGTCTCCGCATCCGGGACCACGGTGTTGCTGCCCGGGGCCTCGTAGGTGTAGAAGCCACGGCCCGCCTTGCGGCCGGTCAGCCCGGCCTCGGCCAGCTGGCCCAGGATCGGCGCGGGGGCGTGCAGCCGGTCGTGGGACGCGGCGTACATCGCCTCCAGGACCGTGCGGGCGGTGTCCACGCCGATCAGGTCGAGCAGCGCCAACGGGCCCATCGGCAGGCCGCAGCCGAGCCGCATGGCCGCGTCGATGTCCTCACGCGTCGCGTACTTGGACTCGTACATGGCGGCGGCCTGGTTCAGGTAGCCGAACAGCAGGCCGTCGGCGACGAAGCCGGGCCGGTCGCCGAGCGCGATCGGGTCCTTGCCGAGGTCGCGGGCGAGCTCGGTGACGGCGGCGACCACGGCCGGTGCGGTGAGCACCGAGGAGACCACCTCGACCAGTTTCATGGCCGGCGCCGGGTTGAAGAAGTGCAGACCCAGCACCCGCTCGGGGCGCTGCGAATCGGCCGCGAGGCGGGTCACGGACAGGGCGTTGGTGCCGGTGGCCAGGACGGCGTCCGGGCGCACCACCGTGTCCAGTTCGGTGAGGACCTGCCGCTTGAGCTCGTACTCCTCCGGCACCACCTCGATCACCAGGTCGGCGTCCGCGGCGGCCTGGAGATCGGTGAAGGTGCGGAAGCGTGCCAGGGCGTCCTGGCGCTCGCGCTCGGTGATCCGCTCGCGCCGCACCGCGCGGGCGGTGGCGGCTTCGAGGGTGGCGACGGACTGCCGGGCCGCGGCTTCGTCGGTGTCGATGCCGATGACCTCGCGGCCGGCCCGGACCAGCACCTCGGCAATGCCGGTGCCCATGGTGCCGAGACCGACGATCGCCACGGTGGAAAGGGACAGGGGGGAGGCTTCAGTTGAGAGATCAGGGGTGGACTGAGGGCCCATCGCGAGACTCCTGGGAGAGTTCCCCTGAGGGCAGGGGAGAAGTGACGACTGAGGGGTTTCCGCGGGCGCGGGGCGTGGCAAAGGCGCAGCGGCTGGGATACGGCGGTGGACCGTGCGGAGCCGCAGCGCTGCTGGCAGCGCCGGCGGTGCGGGAGCCGCGGCCAGCCCTGTCCCGGGGCCGAGCCGTTTCTCCGTACTGTTGTCGTGCTGTGCGGTGCCGAACCGACTTCACTCTGTGGCGGCTGCGTCACCAGGCCGCCCGAGCAGGGGTGCTGCTCGTTCCAGCAGGTTAACCGGTGGGTAACCGAAGCACCAGGGGTAGTCCGGGTCATTAGGCTGTGGTGCATGCCACGTCGCAGGGAACCGGGGCGTCCCGGCGGGAGGGAAGCGGCAAATGGAAGAGGAATTCCACGAGTTGACGGACCGGGTGCGGGCCGAACTCCGCTCTCCACAGGACCTGGTCGCCTATGAACGGCTGCTGGGGCTGGCCCGTAAGAACACCCCCGCAGGGCGGGAGGAACTGGCCCAGATGCTGGTCGCCGTCGAGCGTCCCCTGTGGGCCCGGGAGATCGCCGCGTTCATCCTCGGCTGCGCCGGCGACAAGCGCGCCTTCGAGACGCTCGTACTGCTGCTGAACTACCGCGACCCGGTGCGCTGCGCCACCGCGGCACGCGCCCTAAGTCGCCTCGGCGACCCGCGCACCGCCCGCGCCGCGGCCGCGCTCGCCACCAACCCGCTGCGCACCGCCTACGCCCTGCACCCCGTGCGGTTACTGGCCGAGCTCCGCGCCCCGCAGTCCGTACCGGCGCTGATCGCCACCCTGGACCGGCTGCTGACCCCGCACAACCCCTACTGGCGGGTGGCGCTCGCCTGCGTAGAGGGCCTGGGCGCGCTGGGCGACCGGCGGGCCGTCCCGACGCTCACCGCCGCCGTCGCGCACCCCCGGCTGGCGGCCGCCGCGGCGGCCTCGCTGGCGCGACTGGGGGTCCATGAGGTGCCCGGGCAGGGCGGGCCCGGGGCGCAGGGGGGCGGTGGCCGGGCCGGGGCCGAGGACGCTCAGCGCGGGCCCGGTCCGAGCGGGCGCCAGTAGCGCACCTCGGGGACGCTGCTGCCACCCACCTCGTACGCCTCCTCCGCCCCGTCCGGCACGAAGCCGGCCCGCTCGTAGAACCGCCGGCCGCGGGCGTTGCCGCGCAGTACCCACAAGTACAGCGCGCGGAATCCGCTCGCCCCTGCGCGCGCCGTCCCGGCGGCCAGCAGGGACCGTCCGACGCCGGTGCCGATCACGCCCGGAGCCAGGTACAGGGCGTACACCTCGCCCGCCAGCCGATCGGCGGTGGGCGGGGCGGTCGGTCCCGGGGCGAGATCGCGGTCCCGGGCCGGCCCCACGCTGATCCACCCGATGATCCCGCCGTCGCGCTCGGCCACCAGGTCGCTCACCTCCGGCGGCCGGCGGCCGAACCGCGAACGCTGCCGCTCGGCGTCCTCGGCCACGCTCATCGCATCCAGGTAGGCCTGGGGCATCAGCCCCCGGTACGCCGCCTGCCAACCGTGGACCCGGACCGCCGCCACCGCGTCGATGTCGGCCCCGGTCATCTCCCGTATCGGTGGCCGGTGCGGTGTCCGCCCCGGTGTCTGCCCCGGTGTTCGCGTCTGTCCCGGTGTCCGCGCATGAGATGTCGCCACGATCCCCTCCAAGGACGACTCCATGACGGACAGGCTAGGCCGCGGGGCAAGGGGTTTTCGGTCCGGTCCGGTCCTGGCCGGTCCGGGCCCGGACCGCTCTGGTGCCGGCTGGTCCGGTCCGGAGCCCGGTCGGTGGGCGGCCCGTCGGGGGAGCTGCTTGACCTTGCCCCAGGCGTCAAGGTTCGACACTCCTGCCATGGAACGCACCATGCAGACCGGGCCGGACGCGCCCGGAACCGACGACAGGGTCGTGATCGTCACCGGGGCCGGTACGGGGATCGGGCGCGCCACCGCCCGTGCCTTCGCGGCCGAGGGGGCACGCGTACTGGCGGTGGGCCGCCGGGCCGAGCCGCTGGCCGAGACGGCGCACGGGGTCGGCCCCGGCGGCGGTGAGATCGTCCCGTGCGTCGCCGACATCACCGCGGACGGGGCGCCCGAGGCCCTCGTGCGCCGCGCCGTCGAGACGTACGGCCGGCTGGACGTGCTGGTCAACAACGCCGCGGTGGTGGGGAGCGGGGCGCTCGGCGGCTACACCAAGGAGGGCATGGCCCCGCTGCTGGCCACGAACCTGGTCGCGCCCGTACTGCTGACCCAGGAGGCGGTGCCCCACCTGGAGCGGACCGGCGGGGTGGTGGTCAACATCAGCACCTCGGTCGGTCAGCGGGGCTGGCCGGGCAACTCGGTCTACGCGGCGACCAAGACCGGGCTGGAACTCCTCACCCGCAGCTGGGCGGTGGAGCTCGCCCCGCGCGGCGTACGGGTCGTGGCGGTCGCCCCCGGTGCGATCGACACTCCGATCGCACTGCACCAGGGCTGGTCCCCGGAGCAGCGGTCGGCGGTACGGAAGTGGCAGATCGAGCACACGCCGCTGGGGCGGGTCGGCCGCCCGGAGGAGGTGGCCTGGGCCGTCACCGGGCTCGCGGCGCCGTCGGCGTCGTTCGTGACGGGGGTGGTCCTGCCGGTCGACGGGGGAGCGGTGGTGGGCTGAGCCGTCGCACCGGCGGGCGCGGCGACACCGCCGCTCCCGACCTGCGGCTCCCGACCTGCGGCTCCTGCCCTGCGTCCGTTGAGCCTCCGCTCCTGACCCGCCCACCCCCCGAAGGGGGGTGGGCGGAGGGGAAAATACAGGTGCGGTGCGAAAGCGGTGCGGTGCGAAAGCGGTGCGGCACGGGAGGCCGCCGGGAAGGAACCCCATGCGGATCGGTGAACTGGCGGACATCACAGGTGCATCGCCGCGCGCCCTGCGGAACTACGAGCGGGAGGGGCTGATCGCCTCGGAGCGGGCGGCGAACGGCTATCGCGTCTACGAGGCGCGCACGGCGGTGCGGGTGCGCAACATCCGCCATCTGCTGGCGGCGGGGCTCACCCTCGCCGACGTCCAGTGCTTCACGCCCTGCCTGGACGGCGATATGACCACCACCCTGCCGTCCCCCGAGGGTCTGCGCATCGCCCGTGAGCGGCTCGCCGTCATCGACGAGCGGATCGCCGCCCAGCTGGAGGCGCGCAACCGCCTGGCGCGGGCCCTGGACGCGGTTTCGGCCCTCTCGTCCTAGACGGCGGTCGACGGGCCGGCCGCAGGGCGGCGGTCGGCTCGGCTCAGCTCGGCTCAGAGCAGGGTCAACTGGGTCGGTTCGGGCGGCGCGTCGGTCGTCCGGGGGCGTACGTCCGGCGGCGGGATCCGGCGGGCCTCGCCGGAGCTGGGCACTCCGCTACAGCCGTCGCCAAGATGCTCAACGATGACGGCTGTTGGATGCCATCCCCCCCCGCACCCGAGGACTGCGAGGCAGGCCACGGCACCGGCCGCGGTGGCTGTTCGCCGATCGCGGCTACGCCTTCGACACGTACAGGCGCCTGATCCGCAAGCGGGGCACCACACCGAAGATCGCCCGCCGCGGCACTCCGCACGGCTCCGGCCTGGGCAAGACCCGCTGGGTGGTAGAGCGCACTTTCGCCTGGCTTCACCCATTCAAACGCCAGCGGATCCGCTACGAGATACGAGCCAACCTGCACCAAGGACTCCTCGAACTCGCCCGCAGCATCATCTTTTGAGGCGACTTCGCACCGCATTCCGAAACGATCAGTTGGGCCGTGTCCGGTAGAACGAAGCGATCCACCGGACAGGCCGTAGGCCGCTTGCATCACTCGGGTGTGCAGACGCTCAGAACCCTGGGCTCACCCAGTGGGCCATGATTCCGGTGCGTCCGTCGTCACCGCTGGAGATGGCAGCGGTGGCGGTGGCCCCGTTGCGGTACGCGTAGAGCATCACTGTGTCCGGGGCGGCGAAGGTGTACAGGAACGTCTGCCCGGCGGTGGCCTGGAAGCCGAAACCCGCGGCCGTTTGAATGCCGGTCACTGCTTCACTGCCGGGCATGATCCCGGCGTTGTTGTACAACGCCGTGTGGATCAACAGTAACCCCCCGCTCGCGGTGATAGCGAAGTTTGTGTGGGCGTTGTAGGCGATCTCCCACACTCCGGCATAGGGGATGGTGAGTGCCGGGACCTCGGAGATCTTCTCGTAGACGCTGTCGGCGGTGAGGATGTGGTTGAAGGTGAGTGGGCCGGTCTGAGTCCAGGAGCCTCCCCGTGAGGGGGCCGGACTGGTTGGAGTTGTCATGCCTGTCACGGTATGCGTGACAGTGGCAACTGGTAGGGCACTCATAACAGTTCGTCGGTAATTGTCACGTCGTTGGCTGGAAGATCTCAGAGAAACGTTCCGGCCAGTAACGGGAGTTCTGTAACGAGCCCCACGACCCCGTCAGGGCATGACGACCTCCCGACCGGATACGGGTTTTGCCGTTGTTCGGATCCATATGCGCTGCGTCGACCTATCAGACAGGTCCTCAAGCGGCCTTGCGTAAGTCGGATGCTGCTGAGCGTAGAAGGGCGTCCCGCCGTGCGAGGGCCTGTTCGACGGTGGCCCGCAGTTCTTCGGTCCATGGATAGGCCCGGATGGGAATGTCCTCGTACTTCACCGACCGCCAGACCCTCTCGATCTTGTTGAGCTCGGGGCTGTAGGGCGGCAGGTGGAAGAGGGTGATCCCGAGGTGTTCGAGCAGGGGGCGCGCATCCTTCATCCGCCGGCTGCCCCAAAGATCTCCGACTCGAGACACTAGGAATCCCTATAGGGACTCTTATGAGGACACCTAGAAATGCATCCTTTCCGTCACTTCGTCACCACCAGGAGATCCGACCGACAGTCGGCCGGCCGGGGGTGCCCCGTGGCGTCAACCGCGGTAGGGGTTGACGGTCCATTCGAACGGCATCCGGGACGCGCCCGGGACGCGGTTCACGATCGACCGGGCCCGCACTTCGTGGAAGGTGATCCCGCGGAATTCCGGGGTGTCGATCGTCCAGCTGACGACGTCCGCGCCGAACAAGGCGGAGGGGCTTTCGCTCAGATTGTCCCAGCGCATCGGGCCTCCTTCTGGATTCCGGCGAGCCCCCGTTCGTCATAATGGAACATGCGTTCGCTTCTCGGTCGTCACCCCGGATTTTGGGCGCGCCCCCGAGTGGTGGTTGGCTTGGCGGCGCACCGCAGGACCGGCAGCCGACTACTGGAGGAAGACACACATGGGTCAGGTCGAGGCCACCACGCAGCGCGAGATCGCGGCGGACCCGGAGGACGTGTTCGACGCGCTCGCCGACTACTCCGGCACGCGCCACAAGCTGCTGCCCGATCACTTCAGCGAGTACGAGGTCCGCGAGGGCGGCGACGGCAAGGGCACCCTCGTCCACTGGAAGTTGCAGGCCACGAGCAAGCGGGTGCGCGACTGTCTGCTGGAGGTCGACGAGCCGACCGACGGTCAGCTGGTGGAGAAGGACCGCAACTCCTCCATGGTCACCACCTGGGTCGTCACCCCGGCCGGTGAGGGGCGCGCCAAGGTGGTCGTCACGACCACCTGGAACGGTGCGGGCGGCATCGGCGGCTTCTTCGAGCGGACCTTCGCACCCAAGGGGCTCGCCCGGATCTACGACGCCATCCTCGCCAACCTCGCCAAGGAGACCGAGAAGTAGGCGGCCGTCGCACCCGTCACCCTGAGCGTGTGCCGTCACGCTCACCGGTTCGGGTGGTTTCCGGCGGGTCGAAGTGTCCGGCCCGCCGGATCGGTTCCGTGCGGAAAGCCCTGATGGGAGCCCAATGGGCGCCCGGGGCAACGTAGTTGACGTCCGTTCCGGCCGTGGACATCCCCATTCGTCGCGCTTGATCGCCGTTGTCGCCCGATGCGAGAAATTTGGGCGGCAGCAGGCGTGACGAGGGGAGCAGCACGTGGGCGGGACCACCCTGGGCGAGCGGGTCGAGCGGACCGGTCGGCCCGCGCCCGACGCGAGACCGGCTCCGGCCGACGGCGACCCGAGCGGCGCAGACGCCGCGGCCCACGCCCCGGAGCCGGGTGACGCCGCCCTGGTGCCCCTCGGCCCCCGCCGCGTCCGCACGGTCCGCCTCGGCCTGATGGTGACGCTGCTGCTCGCGGCCCTCGGCCAGACCGTCGTCGCCACCGCCCTCCCCACGATCGGCGCGGAGCTGCACGGGCCGGGCTCGACGTCCTGGACGGTGACGTCCTACCTCCTCGCCGCGAGCATCGGTCTGCCCCTCTGCGGCAGGCTCGGCGACCACGTCGGCCGCAAGCCGGCCTTCCTCCTCGCGCTCCTCGTCTTCACCGTCGGCTCGGCGCTGGCCGGCTGGTCGCGCACCATGGACGAACTCATCGCCTTCCGGGCCGTCCAGGGCGTCGGTGCCGGTGGACTCCTGATCGGCGTCCGGGCGATCAGCGCCGAGCTCGTACCGCCCCGGGCCCGCGCCCGTTCCATGGGCGGGATCGTCGCCGCCTTCGGGCTCGGCTCCGTGGCCGGGCCGCTGATCGGCGGGCTCTGCACCGACCACGCCTCCTGGCGCTGGTGCTTCTACCTCAACGTCCCCTGCGGCGTCCTGGCGCTCCTGCTCGTCGGCGTCGCCCTGAAGCTGCCCCGGTCCACCGGCCGACCCGCGCCGGACGTCGCCGGGGCGTTGCTGCTCGCCGCGTTCGCCACCTGCCTGGTGCTGCTGACGCGTTGGGGCGGAACCGAGTACGCCTGGAACTCCCGGGTCGTCCTCGGTCTCGGCGCCGGCGCGCTCGGCACCGCCCTGCTGTTCCTCGCCGTCGAGTACTTCGCCGCCGAACCGCTCGTCCCGCCACGGCTGTTCCGCGATGTGCTCGGCTCCCTCACCGGCCTGATCGGAGCGGTCGTCGGCGTCGCCCTCTTCGGTGCCGCCGGCCACCTGCCGACCGTCCTCCGGATCGCCGGTGGTGCCTCGGCCACCGAGTCCGGGCTGCTGATGCTGCCCATGACGGGCGGTGTCCTCCTCGCGTCCGTCGTCTCAGGCCACTTCATCCTCCGCACCGGGCACCACCGGGCCTTCCCGATCCTCGGCTGCGCGGTCGCCGCGACGGGCATGTGGCTGCTGTCGGAGGGACAACAGGACACCGCACCCGAGGCCTACGGCCTCCGGACGGGCATCCTCGGCCTCGGCATCGGCCTCGTCCTGCCGGTACTGGTGCTCGCCGTGCAGCGCTCCGCACGCCGCCGCGGCCTCGGCACCGCGACCGGCGCCACCACCTCCTTGCGGCGGATCGGCGGCAGCATCGGCGCGGCCATGTTCGGCGCCGTCCTCGCCGACCGGCTGGCCCGCCAACTCGCCGACCGGCTACCGCAGTCGACCCCACCGGCCGCCCCGGAGTCGATCAGCCGGCAGCTGCTGGGTGCGCTCACCGCCCCGCTGCGCGACAGCCACCTCACCGTCGCCGCACAGGCCCTGCCGGGGATCTACTGCTACCTCGTGCCGGTGCTCGTCCTGGGCCTCGTGCTCGCCCTCTTCCTGAAAGGGAAACCCCTGGTGTCCCACGCCTCGCCCGCTCCGCAGGCCTCACCGACCCCGCACGCCTCCCACGGAGGGGGTCCGGCCGACCCCGCCGCCGTGCCTCCGGCCCGCACCGCCGCCGACCCGTACGTCCCCAACTCGCGTTCCAATAGCGCCGGTTGTGCCCATACGGGTGGCGAGAGTGTCGCCGGCCACTCGGGCGTTCCGGTATGCGGTGCCGTCCGGCACCACGACGGGTCCGTCGTGCCGCATGCCGCCCTCACCCTCATCGACGTCGCCGGTCGCCAGATCGGCCGCGGCGCTACCGGCGAGGACGGGCGGTACGCGCTGAGCACACCGGGCACCGGCGCGTATGTGCTGATCGCGGCCGCCGGCGGACACCAGCCGCAGGCCGTCGGCGTCACCGTCGGCGAACGGCCGGTCGAGCTCGACGTGGTGCTCGGCGGCGCGGGGCACCTCGCCGGTACGGTCACCACCGCCGACGGCACACCCGTGCGGGACGCCACCGTCACCCTCACCGACGTCCGCGGCGGCGTCGTCGCGACCGCCCGGAGCGGACGCGAAGGCGGTTACGCCATCGGGGAGTTGGTGGCCGGCGAGTACACCCTCGCCGCCAGCGCCCCGGCGTTCCGACCCGCCGCGCTCCCGGTCACCGTCCAGGCGTCCCGCGAGACCCGGCAGGACATCGAACTGGCCGGTGGCGCACTGCTCCGCGGCACCGTACGCGCCGGTGGCGGGCGCCCCGTCGAGGACGCCCGGGTCACCCTGCTGGACGCCGCCGGCAATGTCGTCGACACCGCCACCACCGGAGTCGACGGCCTGTTCCGCTTCGTCGATCTGGCGGCCGGTCAGTACACCGTGATCGCCGCCGGATACCCACCGGTGGCGACCGTCCTGCACGTGGCGGGCGGCGGCCGCACCGAACGCGACCTCCACCTGGGGCACGAGGGCTGATCGCGCGCCCCGGGCGCGGTGGCGACCGCGCCCGACGCGCGGGCGCACCACCCATTCGACCCATTCGGGAAATGCCGCCCACCGCACCGCTGCACGGCCGTACCGTGGAAGCGGTGGTGCAAGATCGGTGTACGAAGGAGCAACCGCCCATGGAGCGTGACCCGTCCCATGGCACCGGCGGGTCCGACGCAGCGCCGCCGGCGCTCTCGCCGCGGGACGCGGTCCCCGGACGGTTTCCGCTCGCGGTCGTGGTGGTCGATGCGGACGGCCGGATCTCCCACTGGAGCAGCGGCGCACGCAGACTCTTCGGCCGCACCCGCGAAGCGGCGATCGGCACCGCCGTCGTGGACCTGATGCCGGTCACCGGCGCGCTCGGCGACACGGTGTGGCGCGAACCCGCGGACGACCCCACGGGAGACCCCATGGGAGACCCCATGGGCGGCGCGGTCGGCGCGGTCGACTCGGGGAGGACACCGGCCCTGACGAGGACGACGGGCCCGGACTGACGGCCTCCTTGGGCGGCCGGAGCCGCTGTCCGACGGCCGGCAGGGCCCGGATGACCATCGGTGGGGCGGGCCCGCCGGAGGTGGTGTGGTGGGCGTACCCCCTGGTCGGCCCCGGCGCCGGAAGGAACCTCGTACTCGCCGCGGACGTCGGGCGGTTGGACGGCGAGCGGAGTGCGGAGCGGGGCGGGCGCGAGCGGTGTGTGCCCGCCTTCGCTCCGCACACCGACTTCCCCAGCGCCGAGGAGCTCGCCCGCCGGTTGCCGGAGATCCTGACGAGCATGAGCCCCCAGGCGAGCGCCCGGATCGTCTCCCAAGTACTGGAACTGGGCTACCCGGTGTTGGCGATCAGCCGGCAGGAGCGCTTCCCGGTGACTCCCATGACCGCTGCGAGTCACTCTCGGCAGGCATGGGAAGCCTTCTGGTCTCATCGGGGCAACTCCCGCTAGCCGCCGGCGAGTTCGACGCCCATGGCGCGGCACCCGGATCGAGCTGCCGGCGGACGGGCTGCCGGCCGGCCCGGTCGCATGAGGTGCGGAGCAAGTGTGGATGCGGAGCAAGTGTGGGTGCGGTGCACCTCCAAGGGGGCTTTGAGAAACCAAGTAAGTACTTGGAAAATCCAATCACCATCGCTACGCTGCCTCAGCATGATCACAAGCAGGGAAGACGGTTACGAGCTCTCCACGGACCCGGAACGTCTCGACATCGGTCTGGTACACCGCTGGCTCTCCACCGAGGCGTACTGGGCGCTGGGTCGCAGTCGGGAAACCGTCGAGCAGTCGGTACGGAGTTCGCTCAACTTCGCCGTCCATGACGCCGCCGGTTCTCAGGTCGCCTATGCGCGTGTCGTCACCGACTGGGCAACCTTCGCCTGGCTGTGCGACGTCTACGTCACCCCTGTACACCGTGGCATGGGCCTCGGCACCTGGATGGTCGGCGCCGTCCGCGACCACCTTGCTCCCTACCGGCTCAGGCGCGTCCTGCTCGCCACGCTCGACGCCCATGACGTGTACGCGAAGGTCGGCTTCGTCCCCTTCCCGGACCCCGAGAACCTGATGATGTTGAGCCCGGCGTCATGAGGCGGCCGCGCCCCAGGGCCAACTGATCGATGCGTAACGCGGTCGAGCCGGCCGGATGTGGCTGAGCTGGCCGGCCGACTCTCGTGCAGGTGTGAGACGGACCGGAGAAAGGTGACGGAACCCCGGTATGCGTGTGGTGATCTTGTGCGGTGGAGAGAGCCCGGAGCGAGACGTCTCCCGGGCCTCGGGCTGGTCGGTGGCCCGAGCCCTGCTTGAGCGCGGGCACGAGGTGGTGCTGGTCGACCCGGCCGCTGCGGTGCCGGTGCTGGCCGGGCCGCTGACACCCGGTGATGCAGTCGACGGCTCCGCGGTGGGGAAGGAGCCGCCGTCCCTCTCGAACCGGCGTCAGTTGCGAGAACGCATGCACACCGCCCTGACCGGCGGTCCCGTCCTCGACCTGCTTCACGACGCCGAGATGGTGTTCCTGGCGCTGCACGGCGGCTGGGGCGAGGACGGGCATGTGCAGGCGCTACTGGAGATGGCCGGCGTGCGGTTCACCGGTGCGGGCAGCGCGGCGTGTTCGGCGGCCTGGCACAAGGGGCGGGCTCAGGCCGTGCTGGGTGCGGCAGGTTTGCCCGTACCCGAGCGGGTGCTGTGGCGGCCCGGGACGTACGAGGCGCCGCAGGACGCGCAGCGGTTGGTGGCGGCTGGGCCGGTGGTGGCCAAGCCGGTTGCGGATGGTTCGAGTGTGTCGGTCCACCGGGTCGACTCGCTCTCCCAGCTCGCACGGGTCGCGGCCGAGGTGCACTCGGGTGAGGGCGAGCTGCTGGTGGAGCCGTTCCTTCCGGGGCGGGAGTTCACCGTGGCCGTGGTCGGCGACCAGGCCCTTCCCGTGGTGGAGATCGAGCTGACGACGCCGGTGTTCGACTACACGGCCAAGTACCAGCCGGGCGCGGTCAGCGAAGTGTGTCCGGCGCGCATCCCCGATGACCTCACGTCCCGGCTCCAGGAGTTGGCCCTGCGCGCGCACCGCGCTCTCGGCTTCGGCGGTGATGCGTACTCGCGCACCGACTTCCGCTGTGACACCGGTGGCGAGCCGATGTGCCTCGAAGTCAACGCGCTCCCGGGCATGACGGCGACGAGCCTGCTGCCACGCGCAGCGATCGGCGCCGGCTGGACCTACCCCGACCTGGTCCAGCGCATCATCGACCTCGCCATGCGGTGAACTCGGCGCCTCGAAGAGCGGCAGGGGCTGGGCCGGGCTGTTTGACGATCCGCTCAGCCGAGACCTGCCTCACTTGTCCACAACCTCCCCCGACAGAACACCTAGGCCCGTCGGGGCCCGGGGACCCGGCCGAAGCGCAGGTGGGTGATGAGCGGGCGGTCGTTGCGGACCAGGGGCAGGGAGGCGGCGCGCGGGGCGAGGTAGCCCAGGAGGCCGCGGCCGGCGGGGAGCGGGACGTCGGAGATGTCGGTGATGGCCGGGTGGGCGGTGCGCAGCCGGTCCCGGTCGGCGGCGTCCATGCCCCAGGGCATCAGGGGCAGGGGCTGGCCGCCCGGGCCCTTGCCGTGGGTGCGGGTGCGGGTGCTGATCCGCTGGGACACGGTGTCGAAGACCATCGCGCCGCCAGGGAAGGCCTCGGCGCAGGCAGCGATCAACTGGGTCACCTGGGTGGGCTGGAGGTACATCAGCAACCCCTGGGCGGTGACCAGGACCCCGCGCGAGGCGTCGACGTCCGTCATCCACCGGGGGTCGCGGGCGTCGCAGGCGATCAGCCGCTGCCGGTCGCCGTGCGGCAGTACCCGGCGGCGCAGGGCCAGCGGATCGGCGAGGTCGACGGTCACCCACCGCACGAGGCCGTTGTCCACCCGCCAGAACTGGGTCTCCAGGCCCTCGCCCAGCGCGACGACGGTGCCGTCCGGGTGGGCGGTGAGGAAGGCGCGCACCACGTCGTCGAAGCACCGGGCGCGCAGCGCGATCGACTGTGCCATCCAGGGGCGGGCGGCGCCCAGCCGCTCCTCGAAGGGGAAGTCCACCTCTGCCACCAGCCGGACGGCCCGCGGATCCGGCAGCACCGTGTCGCGCCGGGCGGCCTCGGCGGCCCTGAGGTGCAGCGTCCACAACGTCGTTGCGGGGACTCCCTGGAGGTCTGCCTTGATCATGGGGTGTTGATACCGCCGGTTCCGCCGTCGGCGGGGGCGATTGGGACGCCGGTCACTCGGGGGAGTGCTTAGTCGTACCGGGGGCGGCGTGAGGTGGGACGGGGAGCCGCGAGGCGGGACGAGGGCAGTGGGGCGGGACGGAGGCGGTGAGCGCGAGGCCTGTGCGGACGTCGCATTGACCGACTCCCGGGGGAGGAGTTGGGGGGCAACTCCTCGTGTGCGGGCGCGAGTTGGGTGTCAGCGGTGCAGGTCCCGGTGGATGACCCGGGCGGCGCTCTCCACGGTGGCCACGCCGTAGTCCATGGTGCGGTTCCCGGTGGAGAGGACGGCCATGCCGTAGTCGTTGCCGTGGTCGGTGAAGGTGCCGACGCTGTTCACCCGCCAGCCGCCGGTCTGCCGCGGCAGCCAGCCGTTCTTGACGTGGACGCGTGCGGTGGCGGGGGCGCCGGCGGGCACGCCCCAGCGCTGTTCGGGGGTGACCCGGTGCATCAGGTCCAGGGCGTAGCCGCGGGAGGTCCGGGCGAGCACCGCGTTGTCCTTGGTGAGCAGCTGCATCAGCTTGAGCTGATCGTCGGCGGTGATCTGGGTGAGGCCCCAGGCCACGCCCGGGCCCGGGACGGTGTTCCGCATCTCGGCCAGGGCGAGGAAGCGCTTGACGCCGGCCGGACCGACCTGGCGCCACAGCGCATTGGTCGAGGTGTTGTCCGACTTGGTGATCATGGCCGTGGTCAGCTTGACCTCGTGCGGTGTCAGCTTGCGGTGTGCCTCCTCGGCCTGCCGCAGCAGGGCCCCGAGCACGGTGACCTTCACCACGCTCGCCGAGTCGAAGTGCGTCCCGGACTGGAAGGCGCAGTGGGTCCCGGTGGGCCGGTCGTAGAAGGCCAGGGCCGAGGCGCCCTGACGGCCGTCGAGGGCGACGGCGATGTCGTGGGACAGGGCGGGCGCCAGGCCCGGCTTCTTCGACGTGCACACGACCTTGGAGCCGCCCGCGGGGGCGCTGGCGGTGTCGGCCGAGGCCGAGGTCGCCGTGGTGATCACCGTGAGCAGCGAGCCGGCAGCCGCGACCGCGGCCAGTCCGCGGTGCGACCAGGTCGATATGCGTGTTCCGTGCATGGAGCTGGACGATACGGCGCGGCTGTCCGAGCACCCCGGGCGATTGAGATGGATTGTCCGTATTTGGGAGTCGTCGAAGGGTGTGACATTCGCCAAATTCGGACGGGTCGGAGCGCGCGGTGAGCCGTTGTGTGCGGCTGTGGGCCGCCCCGGAGCGCTACTGCTGCGGCAGCGGACGGCGGGGCCGGGCGGGGACGCGGGTGCGACGGGCCACGGCCGCGCGGCGGCGGTGGGCGCCGGCCATCAGCCGGCGGCTGCGAAGTGCCATCTCGATCTCGAAGCGGGTCCGCGGGTCACGGAGCCGGGGGCCGAAGAGCTTCTCCAGCTGCCGCATCCGGTAGCGCACGGTCTGCGGATGGATGCTGAGCGCCTTGGCCACCTCCGGGGCGCCCATCCCGCCCAGCCAGGCCAGCAGGGTGGCCTCCAGGCGCTCGCACCGCTCCGGTGTGAGGCCCGCCAGCGGGCGGAGGCGGCGGGCGATGAGGGTGCGCGCCAGCGACTCGTCCTGGAGGAGAAGGAGTGCGGAGAGGTGGTCGTCGACGAAGGCGACTCCGACGTCGGGGCCGTCGTGCGGTGCCGCCAGGTCCAGCAGCCGGGACGCGGCGCGTATCGAGGCGGCCGCCTCGTGCGCCGGCACCGCATGCCCGACCGCGGCGGCGCGGTGGTGCAGTACGCCCTTCAGCCGGGCCCGGCCGTCCGGGCCCTCGGCGAGCGAGCCCGGGATCAGCAGTCCGGGTGCTTCGCCGGCGGCGCTGACGAGGCAGTCGCCGAGCGCGGACGCGACGAGGTGGATGTCGGTGTCGGTCCGCAGCATGACCGCGCGCACCGTCTCGGGCAGCGGGCGGGCGGTGCGCAGCGCCTCCTCGATCAGTCGGAGGACCTGCGGACGGGCGCCGTGCTGGAGGAAATCCCGGAAGCGCGGATTGCGGTCGCAAAGCGACTGTGTGACCAGTTCGGTGAGGGCCGTCAGGGGGTCCTCGGGGGTGTCGGCCCGCATGTCGCCGGGTTGCGGTAACCAGACGCCGTTGAGTGCTTCGCTCATCGTTCTGCCTCTGTCTCATCATGTGGGAGGCCGGTCCGGGCTGTTGTACCTCACCCGGCAAGTGCCGTCGGCAGCTGACAGATGTCCGTCGGAACTCCGTCGGAATTCTGGCGCAAGAGCTTCCGCTTTGCGACAGAAACTGTATGGGACGCGGCGCCACACGAGCATTCGCGGGGGTTCGCGGCCGGCCGCGCGGCGGTGTTGCGGTCAACGCGACGGTCCTGGAGGGTGCTGGACGGGGCGTCACACCGAAGGCCCTGCCCGGAGTGGGGAATCCGTTCGGCGCCTCGAAAATGTTGTGAACGAGTGATGTCGGGAACCGTGCGTACCGCCTGCGCGCTGCGATAGGACTGGTGACTGTGAAGATCCTCATCTCCGCTGACATGGAGGGTGCGACCGGTGTGACGTGGCCCGCCGACGTGCTGCCCGGCACTCCTCAGTGGGAGCGGTGCCGCCACATGTTCACGTCCGACGTGAACGCGGCGATCGCCGGATTCTTCGTCGGCGGGGCCGACGAGGTGCTGGTCAACGAGGCGCACTGGTCGATGCGCAACCTGCTGCTGGAGCAGCTGGACGAGCGGGCGCAGATGCTCACCGGCAGACACAAGTCACTGAGCATGGTCGAGGGCGTCCAGCACGGCGACGTCGACGGCATCGCCTTCGTCGGCTACCACACGGGCGCCGGCACCGAAGGCGTCCTCGCGCACACCTACCTCGCCAACACCCTCACCGGCGTCTGGGTCGACGGCACCCGCGCGAGCGAGGGCTACCTGAACTCCCTCGTGGTCGCCGAGTACGGCGTCCCGGTCGTGCTGGTCACCGGCGACGACCGCACCTGTCAGGACGCACAGGGGTACGCGCCGCAGGCGCCCGCCGTGGCGGTCAAGGACTATGTGTCGCGCTATGCGGCGGTGTGCCGGCCGCCGGCCCGTACGGCGGCCGACATCCAGGCCGCGGCCCGCAAGGGGACGGCGCTCGCGGTGCGTCACGAACCGGTCCGGTGCGGCCCGGTCCGCTTCGAGTTGGAGTTCGACGCGGCGCATCTGGTGGGCGCCGCGACGTGCGTGCCCGGCGTGGAACACAGCGGGGAACGCCGCGTCGCGTATACCAGTCAGAACATGTACGAAGCCATCAGGTGCTTCAAGACGGTCACCACCGTCGTGTCATCGGCCGTGGAGGAAGAATATGGCTGAGGTCGACAGGGCCGCGCACTCCGGCACCGCCCGCCGTCCCGAGGTGGACCGGCAGGCGCTGGACGAGGTGGTGCGGTTCACCTCCGAACTGATCCAGATCGACACCAGCAACGCCGGCGACGGCACCTGCCGGGAGCGACCGGCCGCCGAGTACGTCGCCGAGCAGCTCGCCGACGCCGGCATCGAGCCCACGCTGCTGGAGCGCACCAAGGGCCGGACGAACGTGGTCGCCCGCATCGAGGGCACCGACCCCGCGGCCGACGCCCTCCTGGTGCACGGCCACCTCGACGTGGTGCCCGCCGAGCCCGCCGACTGGAGCGTGGACCCGTTCTCCGGGGAGGTCCGCGACGGCGTGGTCTGGGGCCGCGGCGCGATCGACATGAAGAACATGGACGCCATGGTGCTCGCCGTGGCCCGGCAGTGGTCGCGCGCCGGTGTGCGGCCGCGGCGGGACGTCGTGCTGGCTTTCACCGCCGACGAGGAGGCCAGCGCCGAGGACGGCTCGGGCTTCCTGGCCGACCGGCACCCCGGCCTCTTCGAGGGCTGCACCGAAGGCATCAGCGAGTCCGGGGCGTTCACCTTCCACGCCGGCGGCGGGCTGCCGCTCTACCCCGTCGCGGCCGGCGAGCGCGGCACCGCCTGGCTGAAGCTGACCGCCACCGGCCGCGCGGGCCACGGCTCGAAGGTCAACCACGACAACGCGGTCAGCCGGATCGCCGCCGCGGTCGCCCGGATCGGCGAGCACGAGTGGCCGGTCCGGCTCACCCCGACGGTCCGGTCCGCGCTCCGCGAACTCGCGGCACTGCACGCCATCGATGTGCACGTCGACGCGCCCGACTTCGACGTCGACGCGCTGCTGAGCAAGCTCGGCCCGTCCGCCAAGCTGGTCGAGCCGACCGTCCGCAACAGCGCCAACCCGACCATGCTGATGGCCGGTTACAAGGTCAACGTGATCCCCGGGTCCGCCGTCGCCTACGTGGACGGCAGGGTCGTCCCCGGCGGCGAGGCGGAGTTCCAGGCCACCATGGACGAGCTCACCGGGCCCGAGGTGAGCTGGGACTACCACCACCGCGAGGTCGCGCTAGAGGCCTCGGTCGACTCGCCGACCTTCGCCGCGATGCGGGCCGCGATCGAGCGCTTCGACCCGGACGGCCACGTCGTCCCGTACTGCATGTCCGGCGGGACCGACGCCAAGCAGTTCTCCCGGCTCGGCATCACCGGCTACGGCTTCTCACCGCTGAAGCTCCCCGAGGGCTTCGACTACCAGGCGCTCTTCCACGGCGTGGACGAGCGGGTGCCGGTCGAGGGGCTGCACTTCGGCGTCCGGGTGCTCGACCACTTCCTGCGCGCGGCCTGACCGGCGGACAGCTCCTTGGGCCCGCGGCCCGCTACCGGACCCGTGCGAGAGGCGACTGCCACCCGACGGGGACGGCGTCCTGCTCCCGAAACCGTTACCCCGAAAAGGCAGCTGTGAGCCGGAACACGGTTGAGGTTGACCTTGGGGCAGGGTGGAAGCTCGTCGCAGCGGCACGACGCCGACCCGGGCACAACGGATGTGAGGGAGCAGCATGTCCGTCACCCTCTCCGACCAGGGGCAGGATCGCCACGGCCCGAGCACAAGGCAGGCTGAGCGGATGAAGAACGGAGTCACCATCGGGCAGGCGGCGGCATTCGTCGGCGTCACGGTGAAGACGGTGCGGCACTACCACCAGCACGGACTGGTCGACGAACCACAACGCGACAGCTCCGGCTACCGACGCTACGGATCGGACGAGCTGCTGCGGCTGGTGCAGGTCCGGACGCTGGCCGCGGCCGGGGTGCCGCTGGCCGAGATCGGGCCCCTGCTCGACGCCGACGCCGAGCAGTTCACCGCCGCCCTCGCCGACGTCGAGCGGCGGCTGACCGAGCGGATCGCAGACCTGATCGCGCGCCGCGACACGCTGCACCGGCTCGCCGAAGGCGACCGGGCCCTGCTGCCCGACCGCGCCTGCGCGATCCTGGACCGGATGCCGGGCCTCGGCTTCGGCCCCGACTACGTGGCCGCGCAACGCGAGGCCCTGGTGCTGGCCCGGGCGCTGGTGCCGGAGGGCTTCGACGGCTTCCTGACCCAGCTCGAACACCGGCTGGCGGACCCCGAGTACATCGACCTGGCCAAGCGCGGCTGGGAGGCCGAGACCTGGGAACCGGACGACCCGAGGATCGAAGAACTCGCGACCGCGATGGCCGACCGCTACCTCGCCAACCCCACACTGCTGGGGAATTCCACCAGCCTGCGGGCCTGGACCAACGCGTCCACCCAGTACCGGCTGATCAACAACCACCGAGGGGACCAGGCACCGATCTCAGCCCGGCTGACCGCGCTCACCGAGACCAAACTCCGCGCCGCGGGCGTACCCATCCCACACCAATGACGTGTGGTGGACGTCCAGGACTGAGAGCGGGGGCACCGGCGTCCACCCCCACGGTCTTCTTCCACCCACTCACGGGAGGGGACGGGCCCAACAACGCCACGCCCGCCGCAGGCGCCACGGCGAGAAACCACCACGGCGGGAAAGCCAACAACGGGGGGGAGCGCCGGCCGCCAGGCCACGGCGGGAAAGCCGACAACGTGGGGGAGCGCCGGCCGCCAGGCCACGGCGCCGCAGACAAAAACGTGGGAAGCCAAGCCAAGCGCAGCGAATCCGTGGGAACGGACGTCCTATCGCCAACGCGCGTCACGACCGTTGACACCCCCGTTTCGCCTGTCACAACATGAGCGCGCGCTCTACCGGCTGGCTGGTACGACGTGTCCTTGTGGAGGTCCTGGTGCCGAGCGAGTCCCGTGCCGCGTTCCGTCGGGTACTGCGCAACTCCCTTGCTCTGCTGGCCGGTACGGCCCTTGCCGCACCCCCGGTCCTGACCGGCCCCGCGGCTGCGGCCGTTGAGCCGTACACCGTCAGCCCGCTGAAGGTCACCGTCCGCGCAGGCGGGCGCACCTGTACCCTGGACGCCGACGTCTACCGGCCGACCGGCACCGACGCCGCGCACCCGGCGCCGGCGGTGCTGACCACCAACGGCTTCGGGGGCAGCAAGGCGGACGGTGCGACCGACGCCATCGCCAGGGCCTTCGCCTCCCGAGGCTATGTGGCGTTGGCCTACTCCGGGCTCGGCTTCGGCCGGACCGGCTGCCCGATCTCCCTCGACGACCCCAGGGTCGACGGTGTGGCCGCGAGTCAGCTGATCGACCTGCTGGCCGGCTCCCGTACGGCCGACGACGGGGCGCGGATCGACTACGTCACCAAGGACGGCGACGACGACCCCGTGGTGGGCATGATCGGCGGCTCCTACGGCGGGGCGATCCAACTGGCCACCGCCTCCGTCGACCACCGCGTCGACGCCCTGGTCCCGCTCATCACCTGGAACGACCTGTCGTACTCGCTCGACCCCAACAACGCGGGCCGTACACACGGTGTCAGCGGGCCGCTGGTCGGTGCGTACAAGTGGCAGTGGACCAACGGGTTCTTCCTGCTCGGCGAGGCGCAGGGGCTGGTGAACCCGTCCCTGGACCCGTCACGGACCGGTGGGGCGGGTTGTCTGCACTTCGTCGCGCGGGCCTGTGACACCAAGCGGCTGTTGGACTCCGGGCGGTACCCGCCGGACCTGACCCGGGCCATGCTCTCCTACGCGCGCAGCGTCTCGCCGGTCACCTACCTCCGGACGGTCAGGGCGCCGACGCTGCTCGTCCAGGGCCAGGCCGACACCCTCTTCAACCTCAACGAGGCGACCGCCACCTACCGGAGCCTGACCGCACAGGGCACCCCGGCCAAGATGATCTGGCAGGCCTGGGGCCACAGCGGCGGCATGCAGAACCCGGCCAGGGGCGAACTCGACCTGGCCGAGGGCAACCTGGAGACCAGCTACGTCGGGCGCCGGATCCTGGCCTGGTTCGACCGGTACCTGCACCACCGGGCGGCGACCCCCACCGGTCCGGCCCTCGCGTACTACCGGGACTGGGTGACCGAGGGGCCCACCTACGGTGCCGCGCGGGCCGTTCCGGAGGCCGATCGGCGGCTGTACCTCTCCGGCGACGGCACGCTCGTAGCCAAGCGCAGTGAGGTGGTGCGCGGCAGTCGTGCGTACCGCAACCTGCGGATCGCCACCAGCCATTCGGAGAGCTCGCTGGCCAGCATGATCGGTCTGCCGGACCCTGAGCCGTACGACACTCCGGGCACCGCGCTGGCCTGGACGTCGGCGCCGGTGGCGGGCGGCCCGGTGGATGTGGTGGGTGCGCCCAGGGTGACGCTCAAGGTGGTCTCACCGCGGGCCGAGGAGGCGCAGAGCTCCCCGGACGCGGCCGAGAAGCTGGTGCTCTTCGCCAAGCTCTACGACGTCGCGCCGGACGGCGGCGCGACGCTGGTGCACCGGTTGGTGGCCCCGGCCCGGGTGCCCGATGCGACCCGCGGGTTCACCGTGGAACTGCCGGGCATCGTGCACCGTTACGAGCCGGGGCACCGACTGCGCTTCGTCATCGCCGCGAGTGACGACGCCTATGCGGGCAATCGCGGCGTGAAGCCGGTGACGGTCACCAGTGCGCCCGAGGACACCGGGGTCCTCGAACTTCCCGTCACCCAAGGGGTGTTGCGGTAGCGGATGAGGTGGATGCCGTAGGGGCAATGTCAGGGCCGGTACGGGTCGGGTGCGCCGCGGGCGGCGAAGGTCAGCCGGGGGCCGCGCGCATCAGCCGGAACCGTCCGCGAGGAGGGTGGCTCATTCCTCCGTGACCGTGATGGCCTGCACGGGGCAGGCGCGGGCGGCCTCGCGCGTCAGCGGGTCGCCCGCGCCGTCCTCGCGGCCGGGCAGTACGGCGCCGAAGCCGTCGTCGTCCTGGGTGAACACACCCGGTGCGGTCAGGGCGCACTGACCGGCGCCGATACAGACATTGCTGTCGATGGTGATCCGCATCCCGGACCCCTTTCGCTCGTCTGCCGTCATGGCCGCTACCAGGCCAGCGGCAGTTCGATCATTCCTTGCAGAGTGTCTCCCGGCTTGAACGGAATCTCGGCAGCCGGCACGGCGAGTCGCAGATCCGGGATCCTGGCGAACAGGGAGCGCAGCGCGATCTCCAACTCCGCGCGGGCGAGGTTCTGGCCCAGGCACTGGTGGATCCCGAAGCCGAACGAGACGTGGTGGCGGGCGGAGCGGTTCAGGTCCAGTCGGTCCGGTGCCGGGTAGGTGGTGTCGTCCCGGTTGATCAGGGACGTGGGGAAGAGGACCCCGTCGTCGGCGCGGATGACCTGGCCGCCGATCTCGATGTCCTCCTTGGCCACCCGCAGCATGCCGTCGGCGATCGACAGGAACCGCAGCAGCTCCTCGACGGCGGCCGGCATCAGGCCCTCGTCGGCCTTGAGCTGCGCCAGCTGCTCGGGGTGTTCGAGCAGGGTGAAGGCGCCGAGGGAGATCATGTTGGCGGTGGTCTCATGGCCGGCCACCAGCAGGACCATGGCGAGCCGGACCAGCTCCTCGTGCTCCAGGTCACCGGCCCTCAGCCGGTCCTGGATGAGCTCGTCCAGCAGTCCGTCGCCCGGGTGCTGCTCCTTCCGGGCGATCAGCCCGGTGAGGTACTCCTCCAACGTGAGCCGGGCGGCGTCCGCCTCGTCGGCGGTCGACCCCCGCAGGAGGCGCCGGGAGGCCTCCTCGAAGAACTCGTGGTCGGTGTACGGGATGCCGAGCAGCGAGCAGATCACCATCGAGGGGACCGGCAGCGCGAACGCGGAGACCAGCTCGGCGGGCGGACCCTGGGCGAGCATCCGGTCGAGCAACTCGTCGACGATCCGCTGGATCTCCGGCCGCAGGGCGGCGATCCGTTTGGTGCTGAAGCTGGGGATCAGCATCCGGCGCTGGGTGTTGTGCTCGGGGTCGTCGACCCCGATCAGCGGTGTCCTGACCCGGCGGATGGCGGCGAAGCGCTCGAACGGGATCGGGAAGGCCGGGTTCTGCCGGTCGGCCGACAGCCGTGCGTCGCTGAGCAGCGTCCGGGCCTCGGCGTGGCTGGTCACCGCCCACACCTTGCGGCCGTCGTAGAAGGTGACGTGGGCCAGCGGGCCGGCCTCGCGGAGCGGCTGGTAGCCGGCCGGTGGATGGTAGGGGCAGGTGCGGTCCTGGAAGTAGGGGATGGCTTCGTTCACGAGTTCCTCCCGTACGAGGGCCCGGCCGTGACGGGCCGGGCCCTCGCCCATGAATGCCAATGCCGAAGCGCGCCGTGATCGCCGCGCCGATCTCCACTTCATGCCCCGGGTGCCAGGTGCGTCTACGCGCAGTTCGGCCAACTTGGTTCAGGTTCGGCCATGTTCGGGCCTTGTGCCCCTCCTCACGGCCGTCGCGCCGGGCGCAACAGCGCGTCGATCACACCGTCCAGATAGCGGTCCCGCGCGGCGCCGGTCGGCAGGCTGTGCGGGACGGCGTGCCCCAGCTGGGTGTGGCCGAGGTAGGCGGTGTACGCGAGCAGTCCGCGGCGCCGCGCCTCGTCCTCGTCGAAGCCCAGCTCGGTGAAGACCGAGGCGAGGTAGCCGATGCGTCGTTCGGTGACCCGGGCCAGCGCGGCGGCCACCTTGGGCTGTGCGGCGGTCGCCAGCAGGGAGACCTCCAGGGTGTCCCGGGCGGACCGGTCGGTGGCCTTCGTCAGGAGCCGGCGCAGCCGTTCGGCGGGGTCGGGCTCGGCCTCCACCTCGGTGATCACGGCCTCCGTGCGGAGCTCCTCCCAGCGCTCCAGCGCGGCCTCGATCAGCGCGTCCCGGTTGGCGAAGTGCCAGTAGAAGCTGCCCTTGGTGGTGCCCAGCCGGGCCGCCAGGGGCTCCACGGCCACTGCCGCGAGACCGCCCTCGCCGATGGCGACCAGGGCGGCGTCGGCCCAGTCCTGGGCGGTCAGTCGCTGCCGGGTGCCGTTGTCCGAGGGGGCCTTCGCCCGCTGTCGTGCCATGTCCATACGGTACCGTATGGAGAAACATACGCCACCGTATGGAGGTGCCTCGTGCGTACCGTCCGCGACGTCCATGTCCGCACCGTCCCCGCCCCGGCCGAGACCGTCGGCGCCCTGCTCGACCGGCTCGGCGGGGACCACGATCCGCTCTTCCCGTCGCCCGTCTGGCCGCCGATGGCATTCGACCGCCCGCTGGGCGTCGGCGCCGACGGCGGGCACGGCTTCATCCGCTACCGCGTCAGCGCCCACGAGCCCGGCCGCCGGGTCCGCTTCGACTTCACCGACGGCAACGGCTGGCACGAGGTCGAGGTGCAGCCGCTGGGCCCGGACCGCTGCCGGGTCGAACACCGGCTGGAGTCACGACAACCGCTCGCCAGGCAGCTGTTGTGGACACTGGCCCTGGGCGCGGTGCACGGCACCGTCGTCGAGGAGATCCTCGACAACATCGAACGCGCCGCGGTCGGCCGGGTCGCCGCACCGGTCCGCCGCACCGTGCGCGTGCGGCTGTTCAACCGGCTGATCTGGGACCGCCCCCGGGCCGTCGACCTGCCGGCCGGCGCCGAGCTGGCGCACCGGGCCTTCCCCCGGACCGACTTCCAGGACGCCTGGCAACTGGCGCTGCGCCCCGGCATGCCGACCGAACCGGAGGCCTGGAAGGGCGTGTTGCGCGGTGCGTCCTTCCCGGTCGTCGGGCGCACGGACGAGGAGGTCCTGCTCGGCCAGGACGCCCGGCACCTGGACTTCCGCGCCTCGATCCACGTCGCGGACGGTCGGGTCACCCTGGGTACGGTCGTCCGCCTGCACAACCCGGCCGGCCGGCTCTACTTCGCCCTCGTCCGCCGGGTCCACCCCTTCATGGCCCGGCTGATGCTGCGCCGCACCCACCGCCGGCTGGCGCTCGCCGCCCCGAGCGCCGCGGAGCGCGCCGCGCAGCGGGTCTGACCAGCGACGCGGCACCCATCTGCTGGCAGGTCCGGCGGTCCCTCCGTACGATCTGCCGATGACCTCCAGCGACCGCTACCTGGCACGGGGCCCACGGGTGGGCATCCGGCACTTCTCCGCCGCCGACCGCGACGAGTTCACCGCCGCCGCGCGGGAGAGCGCCGCACTGCACCACCCGTGGCTGTTCCCGCCGGCCACCGACGCCGCCTACGACGGCTATCTGGACAGGCTCCAGGAGCCGCTGCGCGAGGGCTTCCTGATCTGCGAGCTCGCCGGCGGCCGGATCGCGGGGTACCTGACCATCAACAACATCGTGCACGGCGCGTTCCGCTGCGGCGCGATCGGCTACGGCGCCTTCGCGCACGCGACGGGTCGCGGTCTGATGAGCGAGGGCCTGCAACTCGTCCTGCACCACGCCTTCGAGCGGCTCGGGCTGCACCGCCTGGAGGTCAACATCCAGCCGGCCAACGCGCTCTCCCTCGCCCTGGTCGAGCGCGCCGGCTTCCGCCGGGAGGGCTACTCCCCGGACTTCCTCTTCATCGACGGGGCCTGGCGGGACCACGAACGCTGGGCGATCACCAGCGAGATGGTCGCCGACCGGGGGCCTGCGGCAGCCTCCGGCACGGACGCCGGCGACGCCGGGAGCGCCCGTGACGCCGGTAGTGCCCAGGGCGCCGCCGGGAACGTCGTCTTCCGCCGCGCCGTGCCGGTCCTCCGGATCTTCGACGTGGCCAAGGCCCACGAGTTCTACGTCGACTACCTCGGCTGCACCGTCGACTGGGAGCACCGCTACGAACCCGGAATGCCGCTCTACACCCAGGTCTCGCGCGGGAACCTGGTCCTGCACCTGTCCGAGCACCACGGCGACGCCACCCCCGGTTCCACGCTCCACACCGAGCTGACCGGGGTCCGTGAGTTGCACGCCGAGTTGGCCGCCAAGGATTACCCGTACCTGCGCCCGGGCCTGGAGCACGACGAGATCGGGACCTGTCTGACCCTCCTCGACCCCTTCGGGAACCGGCTGCGCTTCAACGAGCCGGGCCCGGGAGGCGACGCGTCGTCCGCACGGTGCGACGGCTGAGCCGGAGCGGCGTCCGCACGGTGCTGCGTCCGCGCCGAAGCGGCGTCAGGGCGCCCCGATCGCCGGGGCGTTCGAACGGATCTTCCCGTACTCCCGCAATCTCCAGGCAGATGTGTGACGATCTTCGTATGCGTCGCACCGTACTGATCGATGCCCCGTCCAACCTGGGACTGCGGCCGCCCGCGCCCGGCACCGTCCCCGGCTGCTACAAGCTCGCCGGGGCGCTGCGCGAGCAAGGGCTGCTGCGGCGGCTGGGTGCGCTGGAGGGCGGGGTGGTGGTGCCGCCGCGCTACGACCTGGGGGACTGGCGGGAGGGCGTGGACGGCGACTTCAACGCCGCGGCCCTCGCCACGTACACCAGCAAGCTGGGCACCCGCATCGAGGACCACGTCCGCAGCGGCGACTTCCCGGTGGTGCTCGGCGGGGATTGCAGCATCCTGCTCGGGGCGGTGCTCGGGCTGCGCCGGCTGGGACGGTACGGCGTGGCCTATCTGGACGGGCACGGTGACTTCCGGCATCCGGGGAACGTGGCCGTGTCGGGGCCGCTGGGGGCCGCCGCCGGCGAGGGCGTCGCACAGATCACCGGCCGCGGGCAGGCGGACCTCACGGACATCGACGGGCTGCGGCCGTACGTCCGTGACGAGGACCTGAGCGTGCTGGGCATCCGTGACGCGGACGAGGACCAGGAGGAGATGGCCGGGCTCGGCATCAGCCACACCCCGGTCGGTGAGATCCGGCGGCGCGGCCCGGGCGCGGTGGCCCGTTCGGTGCTCGACCACCTCCAGCGTTCCCCGCTCGACGGCTTCTGGATCCACCTCGACGCGGACGTCCTGGACCCGTCCGTCATGCCGGCGGTGGACAGCCCCGATCCGGGCGGTCTGCTGACCGGTGAACTCCGCGCGCTGCTCGGCCCGTTGGCGGCCTCGCCGCGCTGCGCGGGGATCAACGTCACCATCTACGACCCGGACCGCGACCCGGAGGGGCAGGGCGCCGCGCTGCTCGCCGGCCTCCTTGAGGACGTCTTTGCGCAACCCTGACCGCACCTGGCGGCAAGCTGCCCTGTTCAGACCGGCGGTCACGAGGTTCCATGGTCAACAGGAGGCCGCCGCAGCCGAGGTGGCCCGGTCCAGCATTGCGAGGCAGCCGTGGCCACGAGTGTGCGACGCACCACCCTGACCCTTCCCGCCGCCCCCCTCGGTCCGGACAACCCGCTCCCCGCCCTCCGCGCCGGCCACGACCTGCACCGCATCGAGGTCCCCCAGGACGCCGAACTGCCCGCCGACATGGCCCGCCAGATCGGCTACCGGCCGCTGCGGACGATCCTGCCGACCCGGATGCGCGACGGGTACGGCCGGACCCGCCGCAGCACCGACCTCGACGCCCTGGTCATCGAGAACGACCGGCTGCGCGCCACCGTCCTGCCCGGCCTCGGCGGTCGGGTGCACTCGCTCTACCACAAGCCCACCGGACGGGAACTCCTCTACCGCAACCCGGTTGTGCAGCCCGCCGCCTTCGCCCTCAACGGCGCCTGGTTCTCCGGCGGCATCGAATGGAACGTCGGCGCCACCGGCCACACCACCCTCGCCTGCGCCCCGTTGCACGCCGCCCGCGTCCCGGCACCGGACGGCGGCGAGATGCTGCGGCTGTGGGAGTGGGAGCGGCTGCGCGACCTGCCGTTCCAGGTGGACCTCTGGCTGCCGGAGGGCTCCGACTTCCTGTACGTGGGCGTGCGGATCCGCAATCCGCACCACCACGCCGTCCCGGTCTACTGGTGGTCCAACATCGCGGTCCCCGAGGCGGCGGGCAGCCGCGTCCTGGTCCCCGCCGACGAGGCCTGGCACTTCGGCTACGAGCGCACCCTGCGGCGCGTCCCGGTCCCGGAGTACGACGGTGCGGACCGCACGTACCCGCTGCGCAGCGAGTTCCCGGCGGACTACTTCTACGAGGTGCCGGACGGCGCCCGCCGCTGGATCGCCTCGCTCGACGAGGACGGCCGGGGCCTGGTGCAGACCTCCACCGATGCGCTACGCGGCCGCAAGCTCTTCCTGTGGGGCGCCGGGCGGGCCGGGCGGCGCTGGCAGCAGTGGCTCACCGAGCCGGGCACCGGCGGCTACGCCGAGATCCAGGCCGGGTTGGCCCGTACGCAGTTGGAGCACCTGCCGCTCGACGGCGGCGGCGCGTTCAGCTGGCTGGAGGCGTACGGGCCGCTGACGGCCGATCCGGCGACGGTGCACGGTACGGACTGGGCCGCGGCCCGCGGTGCGGTCGCCACCCGGCTGGCGGAGGCGCTGCCCCGGGCCCGGGTCGACGCGGCCTACGCCGCCTGGCTGCCGTACGCCGACCAGGAGCCGAAGGAGTCACTGGCCACCGGCTCCGGTTGGGGTGCGCTGGAGGCCGCCAGGGCCGGGCTCGATCTGCCCGGTACGCCGTTCGACGCGGCCACCCTCGGCCCGGAGCAGGAGCCCTGGTTGACGCTGCTGCGGACCGGGGACCTGCCGGCCCGGGGGCCGGTGCCCGGTGCGGCGTCCACCGCAGCGCCCTGGCGCGATCTGCTGGAGTCCGCCCCGCCGGGCCCGGCCACCGAGTACCACCTCGGCCTCGCCCAGTGGCACGCCGGCGACCGTGCGCAGGCCGTCCGCAGCTGGGAGCGGGCGCTGCGGCACGACGCCGGTGCACTGCCGCTGTACTGCCTGGCCGTCGCCGAGTCCATGGCGGGCGAGCCGGTGCGCGCCGCCGACCGGTACGCGGAGGCCTGTGCCGCGGCGGCGGAGGCGGCCGCGGCGGAGGGCCCAGACGGGCGTGCCGGGCGTGCGGTGCACTCCGCCCTCGTCCGCGAGGCGGTGCCCGCGCTGCTCGCGGCCGGCCGGACCGAGCACGCCGCGGAGCTGCTGGCGGGCCTGCCGCAGGCCGAACTGGCCGACGGACGCTGCCGGTTGCTGACCGCGCAGGTGCTGCTCGCCCAGGGGCGCCCGGCCGAGGCCAGGGCGGTCTTCGAGGCCGGCTTCGAGCTCGCCGGTCTGCGCGAGGGCGACGAGACGCTCAGCGACACCTGGTACGCCATCGCCGAGCGGCTGCTCGCGGCCGGTGGGCCGGTTACCGACCGGGTACGCGCCCGCGCCCGGTCCGAGCACCCCCTCCCGGGGCGGTACGAGTACCGGATGCGGCCGGCGTGACGGGCGTGAGGGGCGTGACCGGCGTGAGGGGCGTGACCGGCGGCCCGTGCCCCGTTGCCCTCGGTCACCCCAGCGGCTTGTCCAGCACGGCCCTGGTGTGACTGAAGGTCTCCAGCGAGTACTCGCCGTGGTAGCGCCCCATCCCGCTCTCGCCCACGCCGCCGAACGGCAGGTCGGGCGCGGTGAGATGGGCCACCGGCAGGCCGAAGGTGAGTGCGCCGGAGGAGGTCTCGGTCAGCAGCCGGTGCTTGGTCTCGGCGGAGTCGGTGAACGCGTACAGCGCCAGCGGCTTGTCGCGGTCGTTGATGAACGCGATCGCCGCGTCCAGGTCGGGGACGGCCACGATCGGCAGGATCGGGCCGAAGATCTCCTCCTGCATCACCGGGGCGTCGGGGGAGACCTCGGCGAGGACGGTGGGGGCCAGGTAGCGGTCGGCGCGGTCGTGGGTGCCGCCGATGACGGTACGGCCGCTGTCGAGGAGCGCGGTCAGCCGGTCGAAGTGGCGCTCGTTGACGATCCGTCCGTACTCGGTCGCGCCGGCCGGATCCGCTCCGTAGGCCTCGCGTACGGCCTCGGCGAGGTGCGGCTCGATGTCGCGGGCGGTGTCGCCGATCGCCAGCACGTAGTCGGGGGCGACGCAGGTCTGGCCGGCGTTGAGGAACTTGCCAGTGGCCAACCGCCGCGCGGCCGCGGCCAGATCGGTGCCGGGGTCGAGGACGACCGGGCTCTTGCCGCCCAGCTCCAGCGTGACCGGTGTCAGGTGCCGGGCGGCGGCCGCCATCACGATCCGGGCGACGGTGCCGTTGCCGGTGTAGAAGATGTGGTCGAAGCGCTGGGCCAGCAGAGCGGTGGTCTCGGGGACGGCGCCCTCCACGACGGCCACCGCGTCGGCGTCCAGATGGCGCGGCAGCAGCCGGGCGAGCGCGGCCGAGGTCGCGGGGGCGAGTTCGCTGGGCTTGACGACGGCGCAGTTGCCCGCGGCGAGCGCGCCGACGAGGGGGGCCAGCGCGAGCTGTAGCGGGTAGTTCCAGGGCGCGATCACCAGGACGACGCCGAGCGGTTCGCGGACGACCTGCGCGGTCGCCGGGAGCAGCCGCTCGGGCAGCTCCGCGGGCCGGGGCGCCAGCCAGTCGTCGAGGTGGTCGAGGGTGTGGTCGATCTCGTTGAGGGTGAAGCCGATCTCGGTGCGGTAGGCCTCCTCGGGGCCCTTGCCGAGGTCGGCGGCGAGCGCGGCGAGGAGTTCGTCGCGGTGCTCGGTGAGCAGGGTGCGCAGGGCCGTCAGCTGGCCGCGCCGCCACTCGGTGGAGGCGGTGCGGCGGGTGGCGAAGGTCGCGCGGAGCCGGGCGACGACGGCCGCTGCGTCCAGGTCCGGGGTGGTGGTGTGCGTTGCCATGACGCCGAGGCTACACGAAACGAAAATTTTTCGTTTCGTAATGCTGGCTCGGTAGACTCCCGGTGTGGGTGAACGTACCGAGAGCAACCAGACCGCGGCGGCCGGCCGGCCGCCCGCCCGTGGCCGCCCGCGGGACGCCGAACGCGACCGGGCCCTGCTGGAGGCCACCGTCCAGGTCCTCCAGGAGAGCGGCTACGGCGGCCTGACCACGGCCGCGGTCGCCAAACGGGCCGGGGTCTCCACCGCGACCCTCTACCGCCGTTGGCGCTCCAAGGAGGACCTGGTCGTGGGCACCGCCGTGCGCTGGGCGAGCGACCTCGGCCCGCAGCCGGACACCGGCAGCCTCGAAGACGACCTGGCCGCGCTGCTCCGGGACAAGGCCGAGACGCTGGAGGGGCCCGGCGGCCGGCTGCTGCACGTCCTGATCGGCGAGTCCGCGCACAACGAAGCGCTGGCCCGGGTACTGGACACCGCGATCATCGAGCCGGTCCGCGAACGGGCCGCCACCGTGGTGCGCCGGGCCGTCGACCGCGGCGACATCCCGCCGCTGGAGAACGCCCACGTACTGGCCGACCTGGTCGTCGGGTCGATGGTCAGCCGGCTGTTCCTGACCCCCGACGCGGCGCACCGGGCCGCTGCGGACGGCCCCTCCTCCGGTGCGGCGGCGATCCACGAGCTCCTGCCGTTCCTGCTGCGTGCCCTGGGGGCGCAGCCGCGCTGAGTCGGGCCGGGTGCGGCGGTAGGCCGATCCGGTGATCCCGCCGGCGTCCGGAATGCGCACGGGCCGTTCGGTGTTGCGCCAGACCATGAAGGCAATCAGCGCGAAGAGCTACGGCGGACCCGAGGTCCTCGAATACACCGACCTGCCCGACCCGAAGGTGAGCCCCGACGCGGTCCTGATCCGGGTGAAGGCGGCCGGGGTCAACCCCGTGGACTGGAAGGTCCTCGCGGGCTACCTCGACCCGATGATGGACGTGCACTTCCCGCTCATCCCCGGGTGGGACGTGGCGGGCGTGGTCGAGGCGGTCGGCGCCGACGCCACCGAATTCGGGGTCGGTGACCACGTCATGGGCTACGTCCGCAAGGACGCGGTCCAGCACGGCACTTACGCGGAGCTGGTCGCCGCACCGGTCCGGACCCTGGCCCACAAGCCCGCCGCACTCGACTGGCTACAGGCGGCCGGGCTCCCGTTGGCCGGCCTGACGGCGTATCAGTCGATCGAGCGGGTCGGCACCCGGTCCGGCGAGACGACGCTGGTGCACGCCGCGGCCGGTGGTGTCGGCTCGCTCGCCGTCCAGATCCTGGTCGCCCGGGGCGCCCGCGTCATCGGCACGGCCAGCGAGCGCAACCACGACTTCCTGCGCTCCCTGGGCGCCGAGCCGGTCACCTACGGCGACGGCCTCGCCGAGCGGGTGCGGGCGCTGGCACCCGAAGGGATCGACGTGGCCCTGGACTTCGTCGGCGGCGGCGTCGTGGAGGTCTCGCAGGAGCTGCTCAAGGACCGCAGCCGGGTGGTGTCCATCGCCGACGGCGAGGTCGAGGCGAAGGGCGGCCACCTGGTGTGGGTGCGCCCGGACACCGCCGACCTGGCCGCGCTCGGCACGCTGGCGGACGCCGGAAAGCTGACCGTGCCGGTCGACGCGGTCCTCCCGCTTCCGCAGGCCGCCGAGGCGCTCCGCCGCAGCCAGGAGGGCCGCGCCCGCGGCAAGATCGTCCTGGAGGTGTCCTGACCCCCGCCTGACGGCAACTCCTAGGAGGCGTCGGCCTGTTGCCGGTCCACGTACTCGAAGACCGAACCGTCCGGGTGTCGGGCCACGAGGTTGCGACCGATGGGCGTGGGCAGCGGGCCGGCGATGATCTCCGCGCCCACGGCCTGTAGATCGGCCAGGGCTTCGTCCACGTCCTTCACGGCGAGGGTCGCGGTGATCTTCCGCAGCACCGACAACTCCGCCTCGGGGCCGCTCATCAGGAAGAAGCACCCGACGGCCGCCACCGCCACCCCGCCGCGCTGGAAGCGGATCGCCTCGGCACCGGTCAGCCGTTCGTAGACGTCGATCGCGGCATTGAGATCACCGACGCACACCCGCAATGAGGTTCCCAGAATGTCCATACGGACAACCCTAGTTGGGCGGACCGGGGGGTGCGATCACTTGGCGGCGATCGCACCGGATCGCGCGGCGCGCACGGTGTGCGAGGGGCCAACGCGCGGGCGGGGCCGGGCGGTTGCCCGTCGACGCAGGTTTCAGACCCGGCACAGGATCTCACCGTGCAGCACGACGAACCAGCCGTCCTCCTCGCTGCCCCAGGCCCGCCAGGCCTGCGCGATCCGGTCCAGTTCGTCCGGCGTGGCGTGCCCGCCCTCCACCGCGATCCGCGGGTACGAGGAGCTGACCGTGCGGTCCGCCCACAGCTCGCTCCACCAGGCGCGCTCCTGCGGGGTCCGGTAGCACCAGGTGCCGGCGGAGGCGGTGATCGCCTCCGGGGCGAAGCCGGCCCGGCGGGCCCAGGCGTGCAGCCGCCGCCCGGCGTCCGGCTCGCCCCCGTTGGCCCGGGCCACCCGCTGGTACAGGCGCTGCCAGTCGGTCATCCCCGGGCTCTCCGGATACCACGTCATGGCCGAGTAGTCCGAATCGCGGACGGCGACGATGCCGCCGGGTTTGGCGACCCGGCGCATCTCGCGCAGCGCCTGAACGGGGTCGCCCACGTGTTGCAGCACCTGATGGGCGTGCACCACGCAGAACGTGTCGTCGGGGAAGTCCAGCGCGTGGACGTCGCCGACCGCGAAGCGGACGTTGGTCAGGCCCCGCGCTTCGGCGGTGGCACGCGCCTGTGCCAGCACCTCCGGTGCCCGCTCCAGGCCGGTGACCTGTCCGTCCGGGACCAGGGCGGCCAGATCGGCGGTGATGGTGCCCGGGCCGCAGCCGACGTCCAGGACCTGCATGTGCGGCTTCAGTGAACCCAGCAGGTAGCCGGCCGAGTTGGCAGCGGTGCGCCAGGTGTGGGAGCGCAGTACGGACTCGTGGTGGCCGTGGGTGTAGACGGCGGTCTCCTGCGGCATGGGCGGCTCTCCTTCGCGCGCTGCGGCTGGTGCTCCCACCGTACGCCGTCGTCTCGAAACATGAGAGTGGCGTCTCATGATGTGGTCGAGAAGGGGGGTCGCCGCCGGCGTCACTGGTCGGGCAGAAGCCGATACACCGTCAGCGCCTCGCGCTCCTTCTCCACCGTCAACTCGCCCGAGCAGGACGCCACTTCACCGTCGTAGGCGACCGTCGCCCCCTCCGGCAGCCCGCCGATCCGCAGTCGCGACAGCCGCGCCTCGCCGAGCACCGGAGTGCTGCGCGGGGTACCGGTCAGTGCCGCCGCGAGCAGCCGGGTACGCGCCAGCCGACCGCCGTGCACCACCCGGACGTCGAGCACCCCGTCCGCCAGGTCGTGCCGCCGCACCGGCGCCAACCCCAGCCCCCGGTACTGGCAGTTGCCGACGAACAGCAGCCACACCGAGCGCGGCTCGCCGTTGATCCGTACGCTCAGCGGCTCCGCGGTGCGCAGCACCTCCCACGCCGCGAGCACCCCGGCCGGCCAGGCGCCGATCCGGTGTGCCCACCGCTCCCGGATCCGCACCAGCTCCGGATAGACGCCCACCGAGAACGTGTTGAGGAAGCGCCGCCCCGCCAGCCGCGGATCGCCGCGGAAGCGCGCCAGGTCCACCGCGACGGCCTCACCGCTCTCCACGGCCCGCGCCGCCGCCGCACTCGTCTCGATGCCCAGGTCGTACGCGAAGTGGTTCAGGGTGCCGCCGGGCAGCACCGCCAGCGGCAGCCCGTGCCGCACCGCGACCACCGCCGCCGCACTGACCGTGCCGTCCCCGCCGAGCACCCCCAGCGCACCGCCCAGCCCCCGGGCCCGTTCGGCCGCCTCGTCGAGCGCCTCGTCCAGCCGCCGCCCGTCCGGCCCGCCGCACTCCAGCACCTCCGCGTGCGGCAGTACCCCGTGCACCTCCGCGGTCCGGTCCTGGCGGGCGCCGCCGCGCTGCCCCGAGCCCTGGTTCGCCACCACCACCAGCCCCCGGCCGCCGGGCAGGGCCGGCGCCTGCGCGCGCGGCCGGGCCGGCGGCGCCATCAGGGCACGGGTCGGCGCGAACCCCCGCACCGCGAACGCCGCGCCCGCCCCCAACGCGGCACCCGCCAGCACATCACCCGGATAGTGCACCCCCGTATAGACGCGGGAGAACGCCACCGAGGCGGCGACCGGTGCCAGCGCCAGACCCCACCACTTGTTCTCGAAGGCGACCCCGGTCGCGAACGCCACCGCCGAGGCCGCGTGCCCGGACGGGAAGGAGGAGGTGAACGGCTGGTGGGTCAGCTGCCGCACCACGGGCACCGCATCCAGCAGCGGGCGCCGACGGCGCACCGAGCGCTTGCCCAACGTGTTCACCGTCGCCGACGCCACGGCCAACGAGGCCACGCCGCGCAGCGCGGCCCGACGGACCGGTCGTCCGCCCAGTGCGGCCGCGCCGGCCGCGAGGCCCAGCCACAGCAGCCCGTGATCGGCGCTGCGGGTCAGCCGGGGCAGCACCCGCTGCGCGCCCGGCCACTCGCGGGTGGCCACCACGTGGAAGATCCGCCGGTCCAGGTTGGTCAGTAGCGATCGCATGGGCCTCCTTGTACCCCGCGGGCGCGGATCCGTGCTTTCCTCCCCTGGTGATCAGGAGACGACGGGACACCGACCTCGACGCCTGTGTGGCAGCCCTGTCCCAGGTGCACGCCCACAGCGGCTATCCGTACCACTGGCCGGACGACCCGGCACGCTGGCTGACCCCCGACGGACTGACCGCCGCATGGGTCGCCGAGGCGGACGGCCGGGTCGTCGGCCATGCGGCGCTCTGCGGACGCGAGGCCAGCCGCCTCTACGTCGCGCCTGCCGCACGCGGCGCCGGTCTCGGCGGCCGGCTGCTGCACGCCGTCGAGGAGGCGGCCGCCGCCCGCGGGCTCACCCCCGTCCTTGCGGTGAAGACCACCGACACCGCCGCCATCGCCCTCTACGAGCGGCGGGGCTGGCGGCGCCGCGTCACCGAGCGGCAGGAGTGGGGCGCCGGCGAGGTGGTGACCGTGCACCACTACGAGGCGATGGCGCGCTCGGGCCATTGAGCGCCCGTCTTTGACGCCCGCTGACGTGTCGCCCCCGGGGCCCACCCCGGGATCTGCCAAGGTGGTCGGGGCCGCCGTCCTGTGCTGGGCCCACGATCGACCCACCGTCGTGCAGTGGAGGTACGGATGCAGCGGACCGCCCCGGATCCACGGCCGGATCCGCCGGTGGGCCTGCCGGTCCTCCCGGACCTCGCCGCACACCTCTCGGCGGCGGCCGGCCGCACCGAGGCCGAACCGCTGGGCGGCGCCGCCGCGCTGCGCACCGCGGCCTGCGGGTACTGGGCGCGCCGTGGCCTGGAGACCGCCCCCGAGCAGGTCCTCGCCGCACCCGGGGTGACCGCGCTGCTGCTCGCGCTGTACGCCGTCGCGGACGGCGCGGTGGTGCTGCCACGGCCCTGCTCCGCGTCGTACGCGCCACCGGCCAGACTGCTCGGGCGGCCGGTGCACTACGCACCCGTACCGGCGGAATCGGGCGGGCTGCCGGATCCGTTCGCGCTGCTGGAGACCGTCCGCCGGGCCCGGATGCACGGCGACAGCCCGCGGGTGCTGGTGCTGTCCGTCGCCGACGACCCGACCGGCACCTGCCCGGCTCCCGAACAGCTGCACGAGGTCTGCGAGGCGGCGGCCGAGGAGGGGCTGTGGGTGCTCAGCGACGAGACGCGCCGCGACCTGCTGCACGATCCGCACGACACCGTCGTGCTCAGTCCCGTCGAGATACTGCCCGAAGCGGTCGTGGTCCTCACCGACCTGCGGGCCTCGCTCACCCCCGCCTCCTGGCCCGCCGCGCTCGCCCGCTTCCCCGGCACCGACCGGGGCGCCGTCCTGCGGACCGCGGCACTGGACGCGCTCGTCGGCCTCGGGGTGCCGCTGCCGGGGCCGATCGCCTGCGCCGTCACGCATGCGCTCGGCGAGCCCGACACCGTGCGCGCCAGGACCGCCGCCGTCGCCCGGGTCTACGGCGCGCTCGCCGCGGCGCTCCACCACACCGTCACCGAGGCCGGCGGCCTCTGCCGCCCGCCGCGCGCCGGCAGCCACGTCTACGCCGACCTCGAACCGCTGCGGCGGCCGCTGGCCGCCCACGGCATCGTCGAATCCACTGCGCTGGAACGGCGGTTGGCGCCCTGGGCGGCGCGCGGTGGACACCGCTTCGGCGACGACCCGGGAGCCCTGCGGGTGCGCCTCGGCGCGGAGGCGCTGCTGGGCACCGGACAGGAGCTGCGGCAGCGCGTCCTCGACGCCTCGGACCCCCTCGAACTCCCGCACATCACCGAGGTGTTGACCGCCCTGTCGCGCGTGCTCTCCGAGCTCACGGCACCCGTGGACGGCTGAACCACCGGCCCTCGCGGGCGCTGCCGGCTCCCTGCCCCGCGCCGCCCCGAACCCGCCCCGGTCCCGTCGACCGATGGGAGCCCCGCGATGGCCGAACAGACCGAGCGCTCCTTCGCCGACAGCCCGCCGACACCGACCGGCGCCGGTACGCCGAGCCCGGCCCGCGCGGCCCTGCACCGGCCGGAGGAACCGCGGACCCACGGCTCCCCGCAGGGCCCCGACCCGGCCTCCCAGCCGTCCCACCCGATCGTGCTGGCCTCCGGGAACCTCGGCCCGGTGTCCTTCCCCGACGTGCCCGGCCGGCTCACCCGCGATGAGCTGGACCGCCGGCACCCAGCCCTGCTCGGCACCCTCGCCAACCACCCAGCCATCGGCTTCCTGCTCGTCCGCTCCGCCGCGCTCGGCCAGGTGGTGCTCGGCCCGGACGGTGCCGAGCACCACCTGGCCACCGGCCGGATCGTCGGCAGCGACCCGTTGGCCCCCTTCGGTGACGGCGCGGCGGCGGTGCGCCGCACCGACGGCTTCCGGACCGTCGCCGACCTCGTGATCACCTCTGCATGATCAACTCCGCCTACGGCCCGGCGACCGGCGCGGTGCACGCCTTCGAGGAACAGATCGGCTCGCACTGCGGGCTGGGCGGCACCCAGAGCCACCCCTTCCTGCTCTGGCCCACCGAGCTGACCCCGCCGGCCCCGGACGGTGCCCCGCTGGCCGGCGCGGAACAGGTGCACCGGGTCCTCCGGCGCTGGCTGCGGGAGGCGGGCGGCCGCCCGCCGGCCCACGGCCCGTCCGGAGCGACCACGGACGAACTCCGGTCCAAGGCCGCCCGGCCCGAAGGTTTTTCACCGTCGGACCATGCCCCACCGGACAAATCCCACTGATTTTGGCGGGGGCTGCCGATCACGGACGATGGGCGGGCTCGGTAACCCCGGGTGCACAGCGCACGACGAGAGGCCCACCACGCCATGAACGACCGGCACACCCGCCGCTTCGGTCTAGGGACCGCCACCTGCCTGGTGATGGGCAACATCATCGGCGGCGGCATCTTTCTCCTACCGGCCTCCGTCGCCCCCTTCGGCACCGTCAGCCTGCTCGCCTTCGGCGTGCTGACCGTCGGTGCGGTCGCCCTCGCCCTGGTCTTCGGCCGGCTCGCCGAACGCCACCCCGACACCGGCGGCCCCTACGTCTACGCGCGCGAGGCGTTCGGCGACTTCGCCGGCTTCCTCTCCGCCTGGTCGTACTGGACCATGACCTGGGTCAGCAACGCGGCCCTCGCGGTCGCCGCCGTCGGCTATGTGCACGTCCTCCTCCCCGGCCACGCCTCGGCAGGGACGGACCTCGTGGTGGCCCTCGGCACGCTCTGGCTGCCGGCCCTCGCCAACTTCGCCGGCACCCGCTACGTGGGCGCCGTCCAACTGGTCTCCACCGTCCTGAAGTTCATCCCGCTGCTGTTCATCGCCGTGGTGGGCCTGTTCTTCTTCGACCCGCACAACCTCGGCTCGTTCCACACCGGCAACGGCAGCGCCGTCGGCGGACTGTCCGCGGCCGCCGCGATCCTGCTCTACTCCTACGTGGGCGTGGAGTCGGCCGCGATGAGCGCCGGCGAGGTCCGCGACCCGGAGCGCAACGTCGGCCGGGCCACCGTCCTCGGCACCGTCGGCGCCGCCGTGGTCTACCTCCTGGGCACCCTGGCGGTCTTCGGCACCGTCGCGCACGACAAGCTGGTCGCTTCCAAGGCGCCGTTCTCCGACGCCGTCGACGCGATGTTCGGCGGCCACTGGGGCGGCACGCTGGTCGCCGGCGCGGCCGTGGTCTCGATCGTCGGCGCGCTCAACGGCTGGACCCTGATGAGCGCCCAGTCACCGTACGCCGCCGCCAAGGACGGCCTGTTCCCCGCGGCGTTCCTGACCAAGCGGCGCGGGGTGCCGACCTTCGGGGTGCTGGCGGCCGGCGTCCTCGCCAGCGCCCTGACCGTCGTCAACTACCTCCTCGGCACCGGCGGCGTCTTCGAGGTCCTCGTCCTGATCACCACGTTCTCGGCGACCGTGCCCTACCTCCTCGCCGCCGGCGCCCAGGTCTACTTCCTGCTCACCGGTCGCCGCGACGAGGTCCGCCCGGCCCGCTTCGCCCGCGATCTGACCCTCGCCCTCGTCGCCTTCGGCTTCACCTTCTGGCTCGTCGCCGGCGCCGGCTACGCCGCGATCTACCAGGGCGTGCTGTTCCTCTTCGCCGGCATCCTCGTCTACGCCTGGATGGCGGCGCGGCGCACCGCACGGGCCGTCCCGCCGGCCGCCGAGGCCCGCACCGGCCACGTACACGCCGAATCCGCCCTGGTGGACGAGGAGGAACGCCAGCGCCTTCCCGGGTGACAGCACCAGGAACAGGGCGCACAGATACAGCGTGAGGTGCGCCAGCAACAGCACCGCCTCCGTCCCCCAGCGTTGCAGGGTGGGGGAGCGGAGCGCCCGGATCCCCGCCAACCGCAGCCGGACGCCCTCCAGCGCGAGCAGCGGAAGGAACAGCCGCCCCCGCGGGCGCCCGGCGAACGGCCGGGACGGCCCCGCGGCCGGCTCCACCCGGCGGCGACCGGCCCGGTCCCCGAGCCGCTGCTCCCGCCACCAGCCGTACGACACCCCCACCCCGAGGTTGCCGCACAGCCGGCCGACCGTCCCGCCCGGCCACCGCCGACCTGCCGCCCTCCGGTGCGGCACGTCCCGGGCGACCAGCGCGGCCTGCCCGTACACCCATGCCAGGAACCCGGCCACCGCCGGCTGCCACCAGCTGTCACCCAGCACGAAGAACCCCGCCCAGCCCCCGGCGTACGCCGCACCCAGCAGTGAGAGCCGCACCGCAGCAGGACCGGGCCGGTACCTCGCACGCGTCGTCATACCACCGAGTCTTCCGACCCGGCCCCGCCCACGACAGCCGGTACGCCCCCATGGCCGGACGGGGGGCCGCCGGTGGACGACGGTGGGGCTGGCTCCACCACGACAGGTGGCGGCCCCACGGACACCGGGAACCGAGGGCCGGGTCGGCCTCCGCCCCACCCGAGGTGAAAGCCTTGGCCCCACTGACCGAAACCAGCCACCCCGACGGAGAGGACGGAGCGGATTCCCATGCGCCTGCTGGTCACCGGTGCCGCCGGATTCATCGGATCCCACTACGTGCGCAGCCTGCTCACCGGCGCCTACCCCGCCGCCACCGACGTCCGGGTCACCGTGCTCGACAAGCTCACCTACGCCGGCAACCCGGCGAACCTGGCACCGGTCCGTGACCACCCCGGCCTCACCTTCGTGCACGGCGACATCTGCGACGGTCCCCTCCTCGCCGACCTGCTGCCCGGCCACGACGCGGTGGTCAACTTCGCCGCCGAGACCCATGTCGACCGCTCCCTCAGCGGCCCCGACGCCTTCGTCCGCACCAATGTGCTCGGCACCCACACCCTGCTGGAGGCGGTGCGCCGCGCCGCGGTGCCGCGCCTCGTCCATGTCTCGACCGACGAGGTGTACGGGTCCATCGACACCGGCTCATGGACCGAGGAGAGCCCGCTGTTGCCCAACTCGCCCTACGCCGCCACCAAGGCGAGCGCCGACCTGCTCGTCCGCTCCTACGCCCGCACCCACGGGCTGGACGTGAGCATCACCCGCTGTAGCAACAACTACGGGCCGTACCAGTACCCCGAGAAGGTCATCCCGCTGTTCGTGACCAACCTGCTCTCCGGCGGCACGGTCCCGCTCTACGGCGACGGCCGCAACGTCCGCGACTGGCTGCACGTCGACGACCACTGCCGGGGCATCCACCTCGTCCTGGAACGGGGCCGCCCCGGCGAGATCTACCACATCGCGGGCGGCGAGGAACTCACCAACCGCCGGCTGACCGAACTGCTGCTGGACGCCTGCGGAGCCGGTCCCGACCGCATCCGCCACGTTCCCGACCGCCCCGGCCACGACCACCGCTACGCCCTCGACGACCACAAGCTTCGCACGCTCGGCTACGCCCCCCAAGTGCCGTTCCCCACCGGCCTGCTGCACACCGTCGCCTGGTACCGCGCCAACCCCGACTGGTGGCAACCACTCCGCCACGGGGACACCGGGCCGGCCGCGCCCTGAGGGGACCCGGCGGTGTGACCGGGGGCCGCCATTACCTCTCACGTAATCGACCCCCACCCCGTCGCCCGGCAGGCTAAGGGCATCGGTTCACGGGCCGGCGCACTCCGGCCCGTGGGCCGGGTGTGAATTCTGGTTGCCGGAAGAGGCAGTACGAGGAGGGGTCATGACGGAGCAGCAGGAGCAGTACACGGTGGCGGTGGAGCGGTACTTCGAGGCGTGGAACGCGACCGAGGAGGAGGCGCTCGGCAAGGCCGTCGCGGCGGCGTTCGACGAGCAGGCCAGGTACACCGACCCGCTGGTCGACGTGGCCGGGCACGAGGGGCTGGCGGCGGCGATCGCCGGGGTGCACACGCAGTTCCCCGGGTTTGTGTTCCGGCCTCTGGGGGACGTCGACGGGCACCACGACATCGTCCGTTTCGGCTGGGAGCTGGTGAACGAGGCGGACGGGTCCGCACCGGTGGCCGGGTCCGACGTGGTGCGGCTGGGGGAGGACGGGCGGATCCGGTCCGTGCTGGGGTTCCTGGACCGGGTGCCCGGGCAGTGAGCGCCTTCCCTTACGGGGCCGGCTTCCGTAGGTAGGCGACCGTTTCCGGGTCGGCGGGGAGGAAGGTCTCCACCGCCAACTCGGAGACGGTCACGTCCATGGGGGTGTTGAAGGTGGCGATGGTCGAGATGAACGACAACACCGTGCCGTCGTGTTCGATCACCATCGGGAGCGCGAAGGGGGCGTGGCCGGCGACGGAGGCCCGCTCCCGGCCGCCCGGTGGCAGGGGGTAGCCGGTCACCTCGTCGTAGAGGGCGCGGAGCGGTGCCGACCGGGCCAGGGCCAGCTGGCGTTCCATCTGGTGCATCAGGTGGGAGCGCCACTCCCGGTAGTTGCGGATGCGCGGTGCCAGGCCGTCCGGGTGCATGGTGATCCGCATGGCGTTCAGGGGCGGCCGGAGGAGGGACGGGGCGATGCCCTCCAGCAGCATGCTGATGCCGCGGTTCGCGGCCTGGACGTTGTACACCCCGTCCACCACCAGCGCGGGAAACGGCTCGTAGCCGGTCAGCAGCCGCTCCATACCGGAGCGCAGGGCGTCCATCGACGGGTCGTCCAGCGGGGTCTCGGGGAAAGTGGGGGCGTAGCCGGCCGCGATCAGCAGGGCGTTGCGTTCCCGCATCGGGACGTCCAGGTGCTCGGCGAGCCGCAGCACCATGTCCTGGCTGGGCCGGGAGCGGCCGGTCTCGATGAAGCTGATGTGTCGGGCGGAGGAGTCGGCGCGCAGCGCCAGCTCCAACTGGCTGATCCGGCGGCGGTCGCGCCATGTGCGCAACAGCGCGCCCACGCCCGTACGCGTCTCCGGCGGGGCCACCACGGCAGTCGTCATGGTGACGACGGTAGTCGATGGGCCGTTACGACGTACGATCGAATCGAAAGGTACCCAGGGACGCGGAAGGCCGGTTTCGGCGGTGGCGGCGGACGGGCGCGGCGCACGGCTCCGGCGGGAGGAGAACGGCATGAGCGACCAGGTGGAACCGCTCGGCGAGAAGGAGATCGAGGAGCGGCTCGCGGAGCTGCCCGGCTGGACCGCGGCGGACGACCGGCTACAGCGCAGCTACGCCTTCGCCGGGCATCTGCCGGCTGCGGTGATGGTCATGCACATCGCCCGGATCCAGGAGGAGCTGGGGCACCACGCCGATCTGACGCTGGGCTACAACCGGCTCTCCGTCGCGGTCAACACCCACAGTGTCGGCGGCCGGATCACCCACCTCGACATCGAACTGGCCCGCCGCATCGAGGAGATCGCCCCGGCGCACGGCGCGCACTGAGCGGTGGCTCCTCAGTCGCCGGCGCGCGGCTTCACCACCCGCCCGGCCCGTGCCAGTTCGGCGTTGAACTGGGCGCCGCAGAGCAGCGACAGGTGGGAGAACCAGAGCCAGATCAGGAAGACCACCGGCCCCGCCAGCGACCCGTACAGGCGGTTGAAGGTGCCGACGTACGAGGCGTAGCCGGCGAAGGCGGCGGACGACACCAGCCACATGACGACGGCGAGCACCCCGCCGGGAACCGCCCGTCGCACACCGCGCGAGCTGGGCGGCCCGGAGCGGAACAGCACCATCGCCAGCACCGTGGCCAGCAGGAGGAGCAACGGCCACTTCAGCAGGTTCCAGGTGGCCTCGCCCGCGTCACCGAGCCCCAGCGCCCGACCCGCCCAGGCCGCGATCGGCCCGCTCACCAGCAGCGCCACCGCACTGCTGATCAGCAGCGCCATCAGCAGCAGCGCCGTCACCAGGATCCGCGGTGCCTTCCGCCACGGCGGCCGGTCGTCCTTCGTCCGGTGCATGGCGTGCAGCGCCCGGCGGAACACCGCCAGGTAGCTGCACGACGACCACAGCGCGCTGGCCAGGGCACCGCCCACCACCACCCAGGCGGCGGTGTGCTGGTGGGACATGCTCACCAGCGCCCGGTGCACGGTCGGGCCCGACTCCGCCGGGGCGATCGCACTGATCTGGTTGATCAGCTGCTCGGTCGCCGACGGGTCGGCGAGCCCGATAAGCGACACCGTCACGATCAGCGACGGCAGCAGCGCCAGCACCGAGTAGTACGTCAGGCTCGCGGCCCAGTCCGTCACGTCGTCGTGCCACACGGACAGTGGCGTGCGGCGCAGCGCGGTGCGATACCGGGCCCACGCCGGCCGCGCGGGCGGTTCCCCCGGCCCGGCCGGGCCGGTCGTACGGTCCAGGAGCGTCCGGTCCGGCCCCCGGCGGGTACCGCTGTCGCCCATCTCGTCCCCGTCCTCTCCGTCGATACGTCGTGCATCATCCCTCGGTGACGGGACCGTACCGGCGGCCGCGTCACCCACACGGATGAGTGGCCGATCGCCGCGGGCGCACTCCGCCCGTCAGACGAAGGGCAGCACCCGCCACGGGGAGGACGGGTCCTGGGTGAGGACGCGGTGGAGGTGCACGGCCGCCGCGTACTGCGGCCCGAACCACCCGCTGTCGAACGCCAGCAGCCGGCCCAGCAGATAGCCCGCGGCGTACTCCTCCCACGAGCCGTAGACCTCCCGGGCCCGTGCGCCGATCCGCTGGACGGCCTGCTCGGCCTGCTGCGGCGCGCACAGCCGGGCGCCCAGGCCCCAGCGGACCAGGCCGACGGCGTGTGCGTGGTCCAGCGCGAGCAGCGAAGCCACCCGGCCGTCGGCCGGCAGCAGCCCGTCCGTGCGGAGCCGCTCCTCGTACTGGGAGACGAGCTCGGGAACCTCCGGGGCGCCCCCGGCGGCCTGCTTCGGGTCCGCGCCCGCATCCGTGGCCGCCGCATGCCGCGCGCGCAGCGCCGCCTCCGTGTCGGCCGGTACGAACTGCCCGCCGAGCAGCTGGTCCAGGCGCTGCTGCCAGCTGACCGGGTCGGTCACCGACCACTGCTCACGGAGCGTCTCGGCGTCCGCGGCGTGGTCCAGGAAGGCGGTGCCGAGCTCGTTCCACGGCACGCTGTGGTGCACCGCGATCGGCGCGCCGCAGGCCAGCCCCTGTGCCACCGGGCCGTGCAGCGGACCGCCGAAGTGGGTGGCCAGCAACCCGCCGGGCCGCACGCCGACCTGGGCGCGGATCTGCATCCAGGCGGCGCGCTGCGCGGGGAACGCGGCCAGGTACGCGGCGCACGGCGTCCCGGGGTTGACCGCGAGCCGCCACTTGTCGTTCGGCCAGTCCTGCGCCAGTTCCTCCAACGAGGTCCGGTCGAAGAACTGCTGCGGCTGCCACGGCGGCAGCATGCCGCGCGTCAGGACCGGGATGCAGGTGCCGCCGGTCGCCGGATCCTCGTAGACCGGCAGCGGGTCCTGACCCGGCAGCGGCGCCGCCAGGTACAGGTCCTCGCCGGCGATCGCCGCGATCTGTCCGTTGACGTCACCTCGCGCCGTCGCTTCGCACAGCCGCCGCTCGGTGTCCGTCGGCGGCATCCATCCCGGAGTAGCCACGGGCCAAGACCCTACGGTCACCTGGTCGGGGACGGGAAGTTGGGGTTGCCGGGCCGGCCGGTCCCCGGTGTCGCGCCCGGCCGTCACCGGCGCCGGCCCTCGTCCGTGACGCCGCACCAGGCGCCGCCGCCCCCCCCGTAGGGTCTTTGTCGGCGGGCGTCCTGGGGCCGGCGGGCGTGCGGTCAGCCCGCGTCCATCGGCTTGGGATTGATCACGGCGAAGGTCGCGCCCTGCGGGTCGGTCACCACGGCCATCCGACCGGCCATCATGTCGAACGGCTCCTGGAGCGCCGCGCCGCCGCCCGCGGTCACCTTCGCCACGGTCGCGTCGGTGTCCGCCACCGAGAAGTACGGCAGCCAGTGGGACGGCGTATCGGCCGGCATCTGCTCCGACATCGGCTGCATACCGCCCACCGGACGGTCGTTCACCTTGAGCGCGTAGTAGTTGTCGGCGCCCTCCACGGGCTCGCTCACGATGCCGAAGGCGGCCTGGTAGAAGGCGGAAGCGGCGGTCGGCTCGGTGGTGTTGAGCTCGTTCCAGATCAGCGCGCCGTGCTCGTTGACGATGCCGGCGCCCGGGAAGTCCACCGGCTGCCAGATGCCGAACACCGCTCCGGTGGGGTCTGCCGCGATGCACATCCGGCCGAGCGTCATCACGTCTATGGCGGGCATCAGGATCGTGCCGTCGGCGCCGGTGACCGCCTGTGACGTGGCGTCCGCGTCGGCGGATGCCAGGTAGGTGGTCCACACGGTCGGTGGCGGGGGCTGGCCGTTCATCGCCATGGCGGCCATGATGCCGGCCACCGGTTTGCCGTTCAGCTCGCACACCGCGTAGCCGCCGGTCTCGGCGGGCCCGATCTGCCCGGTCCAGCCGAAGACATCGGAGTAGAAGTCGATGGCGGCTTGCTGGTCAGGGGCGGCGAGATCGACCCAACAGGGGGTCCCGGGCTGATAGGGCGAGGTGACTTCGGGCATCGTGACCTCCTCGGTGGAGCACAGCGGGTCGTACGGTCCCCGGACGCGCCGCGGGGATCGCTCCGCACTCACCCTCCACACTTCCTGCGGTCCGCCGAGCCCGCCACTCGGGCCGCGCCGGCCCGGCGACGGCGCCGCCCGGACGAACCGGGCGGCGCCGCAGCGGTGGTCAGGCCATGTCGAAGGTGTCCGGGTCCGGGCCGAGCCGCTTGTCGGTGTGCAGTGCGGAGAGGGCGGCCAGGTCCGCGTCGTCCAGCGCGAAGTCGAAGACGTCGATGTTCTCGGCGATCCGCGAGGGGGTGACGGACTTGGGGATGACGATGTTGCCGAGCTGGATGTGCCAGCGCAGCACCACCTGGGCGGGGGTCTTGCCGTGCTTGGCGGCGAGCCCGGCGATCGTCGCGTCCGCCAGGAGGCCCTTGCCCTGGCCGAGCGGCGACCAGGCCTCGGTGGCGATGGAGTGCGAGGCGTGGAAGGCGCGGGCCTCGGGCTGCTGGAACTGCGGGTGCAGCTCGATCTGGTTGACGGTCGGCACGACGGAGGTCTCGCCCAGCAGCCGCTCCAGGTGGGCGGGCGTGAAGTTGGAGACGCCGATCGCCTTGGCACGGCCGTCCGCGTAGATCTTCTCGAAGGCCTTGTAGGTGTCGACGTATGTGTCACGGGCCGGGATCGGCCAGTGGATCAGGTACAGGTCGACGTACTCCAGGCCGAGCTTGGCGAGGGAGGCGTCGAAGGCGCGCAGCGTGGCGTCGTACCCCTGGTCGGAGTTCCACAGCTTGGTCGTGAGGAACAGCTCCTCGCGGGGGATGCCGGAGGCGGCGAGCGCCTTGCCGGTGCCCTCCTCGTTGCCGTAGATCGCCGCGGTGTCGATGCTGCGGTAGCCGGCGTTCAGGGCGTGGCCGACCGCGGTGGCCGCTTCGTCGTCGGGGACCTGCCAGACACCGAAGCCGAGCTGGGGCATGGCGATGCCGTTGTTGAGCGTGATGGACGGAACCTTGCTCACGGGGGATTCGATCCTTACGTCGACGTTCGTGTTCCAGCTCGTTCAACGATCATCCGTCGTGGTGCATTCCCACGCACGTCGATGCCGAGTTCGCCGAGGGTGAAGGCACCGGCGCAGAGCACGGTGAGCCCGGCGAACAGCTCCAGCGCACCGACCAGACCCGGCAGCCCGGCGGGGACCGCGGGGACGCCGGAGGAGAGGCCGCCGGAGGAGAGGCCGTCGGAGATGGCCTGGCCCAGCCACAGACAGCCCCCGCAGGCGAAGACCGCGGCGCCGCCCGTCCAGGCTGCCGCGAGCGCCGTCCGCACCCGGAGCCGGGGCAGCAGACCGGGGAGGACCATGAGCAGCAGCCCCACTGCGCCGACCAGCGACAGCAGCCCCTGGGACCAGTCGTTCGCCGCGCTGATGACCGTCCGGGCACCCGTCGCCTGCGCAGGGTCCGTGCCCAGCGTCGAGCCCGCACCCCACAGGACGTGGATGGTGCCGAGCACGGCGAGCAGCAGTGCGGCCGGTACGAGGAAGACGCGTTGCAGCGCCCGGGTGCCGGTGTTCGGCAGCTCACGCAGCGGGCGGCGCAGCAGGCCGCCCCAGCGCTGGTGGACGTAGACCGCGAAGGCGCCCAGCAGGGCGATGGCCTCCACGATGAAGCCGCCGTAGACGACCCCGAAGACCCACGGTGCGAGGAAGTCGCCGGCGGCCATCGGGTTGCGGCTGCCGGTGAGCAGTCCGGCGAGGCTGCCGCCCACCACGCCCGTGAGCAGCGGGACGAGCAGCCCGGACGCCATCCACAGCGGGAACAGCAGCAGCCATGCCGGGGTCCGCCGGCCGCCCGGGCGGGTGAGGGTGTGGGCCACCACCGCCGCGACGGCGTCGAGCGCGAAGGTGAAGGCGTTGGCCGCGACCCAGGTGGCACGGTCGACGCGGTGGGTGTCGACGACACCGATGTCGAAGCCCAGCACCCACAGCAGCTTCAGGGCGAGGTACGGCAGGCAGGCGAGGACCGCGAGCCGGCCGAGGAGGGTGAGACGACGAGAGTCCATGCCCCGCAGCCTTCCGGGCGGCGGACCGGCGCACGTCGGACCGCGGGGCGATCCGGCTCCGCCGCACGGGGGAGGGCGCTGTGTGTCGGTGTCGGTGCCGGCGCCGACACCGGGCGGCGGAGGCCCGGCCCGCTCCTCACCCCTGGTAGAGCGCGTCCACCTCCACCGAGTACGCCGCCTCGATCGCCTTGCGCTTGAGCTTCAGCGACGGTGTGAGCAGCCCGTGCTCCTCGGTGAACTGGTTGGCCAGTATCCGGAACGTGCGGATCGACTCGGCCTGGGAGACCAGGGTGTTGGCGGCGACGACCGCACGCCGGATCTCGGTCTCCAGGTCGGGGTCGCGCACCAGGTCCGACGGCGGCATCTCCGGCTTGCCGCGCATGGCCAGCCAGTGCGCGACCGCCTCCGGGTCCAGGGTCACCAGCGCGGCGATGAACGGCCGGTCGTTGCCGACGACGATGCACTGGGCGACCAGCGGATGCGCCCGCACCCGCTCCTCCAGCCCGACCGGCGAGACCGTCTTGCCACCGGAGGTGACCAGGACCTCCTTCTTCCGGCCGGTGATCGTCAGATAGCCGTCCTCGTCGAGGGCGCCCAGGTCACCGGTGGAGAACCAGCCGTCGTGCAGCACGGCGTCGGTCGCCTTGGGGTCGTTGTGGTAGCCCTGGAAGACCTGGCCCCCGTAGAGCCAGATCTCGCCGTCCTCCGCGATGTGCACGGTGGTGCCGGGGATGGGTGTGCCGACGGTGCCGAAGCGGGTCCGCTCGGGCGGGTTGGCGGTGGCGGCCGCGGTGCTCTCGGTCAGGCCGTAGCCCTCGAAGATCCGCACGCCGGCGCCGGCGAAGAACAGCCCCAGCCGGCGCTCCATCGCGGAACCGCCGGACATGGCGTACCGCATCCGGCCGCCCATCGCCGTGCGGACCTTGCTGTAGACCAGCTTGTCGAAGACCTGGTGCTGCATCCGCAGCGCGGCGCTGGGCCCGGAGCCGGTGCCGAACGCCTTGTTCTCCTGCGCCTCGGCGTAACGGACCGCGATATCCACGGCCTTGTCGAACGGCCCGACCTTGCCCTCCGCCTCCGCCCTGCGCCGGGACGCGGCGAAGACCTTCTCGAAGATGTACGGCACCGCCAGGATGAACGTGGGCCGGAAGGTCTGGAGGTCGGGCAGCAGCGCACGGGCCGCGAGCTCGGGCTGGTGGCCCAGCTTGACCCGGCCGCGGACCGCGGCGACCTGCACCATCCGCCCGAAGACGTGGGCCAGCGGCAGGAACAGCAGCGTCGCCGCCTCGTCGCCCGGCTTCGAGGTGAAGACCGTCTCGTACCGCATGACGATGTTGTCGGCCTCGGCCATGAAGTTGGCGTGGGTGATCACACAGCCCTTGGGGCGGCCGGTGGTGCCCGAGGTGTAGATGATCGTCGCGGTGGCGTCCGGGGTGACGGCCATCCGGTGGCGGTGCACCACGTCGTCGTCGATGTGCGCGCCGGCCGCGGTCAGCTCGGCCACCGGATCGGCGTCCAGCTGCCAGAGCTTGCGCAGCTGCGGAAGCCGGTCGATGACCGAGCCGACGGTCATCGCATGGTCCTCGTGCTCGACCAGGCACGCCGAGACGTCCGCGTTGTGCAGCATCCAGAAGACCTGCTCGGCCGACGAGGTCGGGTACAGGGGGACGGACTGCGCACCGATCGACCAGAGGGCGAAGTCGAACAGGGTCCACTCGTAGCGCGTGCGGGACATGATGCCGATCCGGTCGCCGAACCGGACGCCCTGCGCGAGCAGGCCCTTGGCCAGGGCGAGGACCTCGTCACGGAACTGCGCGGCGGTGACGTCCTGCCAGTTGCCGGCGTCGTCCTTACGCGCGAGAGCGATGTGATCGGGGTCGGCTTCGGCGTTGTCGTAGACCGCGTCCGCCAGCCCGCCGACCCGGGGCGCGGTCGCCAAAGGCGGGACGGTGAACTCGCGCAATGACCCAGCTCCTCGTGGTGTTGCTCACAAGGCCGCGACCGTACCCCACGGCGACGACATCCGGCAGTGCGCTACCACGGCGCGAATGCGCTCCAACGGGAACTGGCCAACGAGTCAAATCGGGTCACATCGGTGAAGCGTGGACATGATCCGGGCGCTTCTACGCCGTACGATCACGCTGCCGGGACCATATCTGCACCAAATCTCTGCACCCGGCATCGGAAGGGGCGCCGGGCGCCGGACCGGCTCCGCGCTGCGAGTGCCCCCTACGTGAGCTGTAGTCGGTCACCGCCCGCCAGGATCGCGTCGGCCAGCGCCTCCGCCGGGCCCCGCGCCGCGCGGTTGCGCTCCCCGTGGAGGAGGGCGAAGTCCACCCCGCCCAACTCCGGCAGCCCGGCGCGCGACGAGAGTTGGACCAGACCTGGCGGAATCATGCCCCTTGCATGTGCCATAACGCCCAGACCTGCCCGGGTTGCCGCGATCAGACCGTTCAGGCTCCCGCTGGTGCAGGCGATCCGCCACTGACGGCCCTGTCGCTCCAGCGCCTCCAGCGCACGGGCCCGGGTCACCGCCGGCGGCGGGTAGACCACCAACGGGACCGGACGCTCCGGATCCAGCCGCAGCCGCTCGGTGCCCACCCACACCAGCCGGTCGCGCCACACCAGCCGGCCGCGGGACTCCTCCGGCCGCCGTTTGGCCAGGACGAGATCGAGCCGCCCGGCCGCCAACAGCTTGTGCAGGGTGCCCGACAGCTCGACGGTCAGCTCCAGATCGACCTCGGGGTGCTCCCGGCGGAACCCCTCCAGGACCTCCGGCATCCGGGTCAGCACGAAGTCCTCGGAGGCGCCGAAGCGGAGCCGGCCGCGCAGCCGGGTGCCCCCGAAGAAGCTCGCGGCCCGCTCGTTCGCCTCCAGGATGGTGCGCGCGAAGCCGAGCATCGCCTCGCCGTCCTCGGTCAGCTCCACGCCATGGGTGTCCCGCGCGAACAGCCGCCGCCCGGCGGCCTCCTCCAGCTTCCGTACGTGCTGGCTCACGGTCGACTGCCGCAGCCCCAGCCGCTGGGCGGCCTGCGTGAAGCTCAGGGTCTGCGCCACCGCGAGGAAGGTGCGCAGCTGCGTCGGATCGAACACGACCCCTCCTGCCACGGCGTGCCGCCCGCGCCCCGCGCGGGCACGGTCCGCACGCCCATTGCAGATCATGATGACAGTGACCACGGTAAGCGGGGTTCCCGATCGCCGCACCTCCCGGCACCCTGGGGAGGGCACCGTCCACGCCACGCCCGCGAGCCGCCGACCGAAGAGAGACCATGCGCCGCCCCCTGCTCCCGCTGCCCTCCTGGCTCCCCGTGGACGGTTACCTCCTCGCCCTCGTCGGTACCGTCGCGCTGGCTGCACTGCTGCCGGCCCGCGGACCGGCCGCCACCGTCGCCGACGGCGCCGCCACCGGCGCCGTGGCCCTGCTCTTCTTCCTCTACGGCGCCCGGCTCTCCACCCGCGAGGTGACGGCCGGACTGCGCCACTGGCGGCTCCACCTCACCGTCCTGGCCTGCACCTTCGCCGTCTTCCCGGTGCTCGGACTGGCGGCCCGGGCGCTGGTTCCCGCCGTCCTGCCGCCCACCCTCTACACCGGCCTGCTGTTCCTGTGCCTGGTGCCCTCGACGATCCAGTCCTCGATCGCCTTCACCTCCATCGCCCGCGGCAACGTCGCCGCGGCGATCTGCGCCGGCTCGTTCTCCAGCCTCGTCGGCATCGTGATCACCCCGCTGCTGGCCGGGCTGGTGCTGCACGGCGACGGTGGCGGCTTCTCGGCCGACGCGCTGCTCTCGATCGTCTGCCAGCTGCTGCTCCCGTTCCTCGCCGGGCAGTTGCTGCGCCGCTGGACGGGCGGGTTCCTCACCCGCCACAAGAAAGCCCTCGGCTTCGTGGACCGCGGCTCGATACTCCTCGTCGTCTACACCGCCTTCAGCGCCGGCATGGTCCAGGGCATCTGGCACCAGGTCTCCCCGCTGCGGCTGCTGTGCCTGCTGGGCGTGGAGGCAGCGCTGCTCGCGGTGATGCTGACGGCCACCTCGTACGGCTCGAAGCGGCTCGGCTTCCGCCGGGAGGACCGGATCGCGATCAGCTTCGCCGGCTCCAAGAAGAGCCTGGCCGCCGGACTCCCCATGGCCAGCGTGCTCTTCGGCGCCCAGGCCGGCCTCATGGTGCTGCCGCTGATGCTGTTCCACCAGATGCAGTTGATGGTGTGCGCCGTGCTGGCGAAGCGGTACGCGGCACGGGCGGAGCCGCAGCCGCGGCGGGAGCAGGCTCCCGCCGCGGCCACCGCCGGTGCGGCTACCGGCCCGGGCGGCTGACCCGGTCCAGCGACAGCCCCAGCACCATCGGCGCGTCCACCGACCCGTCGTCCGTCCGTACGCGGCTCAACTCGGCGTCCGTCAGGGCCCGCCGGTAGACGCGGACCTCGTCCAGCGCCCCGGTGAACTGGGCGCGGCCGTCCGGCCGCTGGCCGAGGTGGACGCCGAAGACCGAGCCCCGGCTGACCGAACCGGGAGCGTCGGCGACCACGGTGGTCTCGGCGCCGTCCACGGTGAGCAGCAGCCGGCCACCGGTACGGCGCAGCGCCAGATGGTGCCAGGCGCCGTCGTTGTACGCCCCGGCGGTCGAGGCCTGGACGGTGGTGGGCGGCGCGGCGCCGTCGACGGCGGTGAGGCGGGCGATGATCCGGCCGTTCCTGGGGTCGCCCTCCAGCGCGACCTGCGGGGACCTGGTGCCCACACCACCCATCCACAGCAGCGGCTGTTCACCGGTCGTGGCCGCATAGCGGAACCAGAGGCTCCAAGTGAAGTCGTGGCCGCCCAGCGGGAGGGAGGTGCGGAACGGCAGGCGCACCGCGTCGTCCGCGCCGTCGAAGGCGAGGGCCTTGCCGAAGCGGCCGTCGGTCGGGCTCGGGCCGCCCAGGACGAGGGCCGGTCGGGCGCCGGGTGCGGTGTCCCGGGTCGTGGGGTCCGGGCCGCGGCGCGGGCCGAGCCAGTCCTCGGTGAAGCGGACGAACCGGATCTCGTCCCGGGCGTCGACCGCGCCGGCCTCGTACATCAGGCCGGTGACCTCGGGGGAGATCGCGACCAGGTCCGAGTAGCCGGACCAGTCGGTGGTGACCCGGGCGCCACGGTCGACGCCCTCCCAGGTGCGCCCCTCGTCCCAGGAGGAGCGGATGGCCATGGTCCGGCGCCGGTCGGGGTCGGCGGGCGCGGCGAACAGGGTGCGGCTGCGGCCGTCGGCGGCGGGCGAGTGCGGCAGGCGGAGCGCCGATGCCTGCACCATCGGGCTGTACAGGTCGGGCAGGGCGCGGAACGGCGCGGCGAAGGAGTCGCCGCCGTCGCGGCTGACCGCCGCGGTGCGATGGCCCAGGTCGGTGCCGTCCTGCTCGCGGCCGTTGACGTAGACGGAGCCGTCCGAGCGCTCCAGGAGCGTCATCTCCGAGGGCTTCTGGCGGAAGAGTCCGTCGGCGGCGATGGGCCAGGTGTCCAGCGCACCGACCTTCCAGGTGGCGCCGCCGTCGTCGCTGTGGACCAGCGCGGCGTGGTTGGCGGTGACCCGGTTGTCCGCGTAGCTCTCGGAGTTTATGCCGAAGACCAGCCGGCCGGCGTGGTGTCCGTGGGCGAGCTGGATGCCGTGCACGGGCCCGGTCGCGTACCACGAATTCCACTGCGGGGGGCGGATGCCGGGCGTCAGGTCGCGGGGCGGGGACCAGGTCGCGCCGTCGTCGTCACTGACCTGGAGGTGCGGGGTCCGGTCGCAGGGGACGTCGCAGCTGAGGCCGTCGGTGCGGCCCTTGTTGTAGGTCTCGGCGAGCACGACGCGACCGGTGCGGCGGTCCACGATGGGGGCGGGGTTGCCGTGGGTGTCTCCGTCACCGTGGTTGACGACCTGGAGCGGGCCCCAGGTCCGACCGCCGTCGGTGGAGCGCTTGAGGACGAGGTCGATGTCGCCGGAGTCGCCGCAGTCGTGCCGCCGGCCCTCGGCGAAGGCGAGCAGGGTGCCGCGCACGGTCTCGACGACGGCCGGTATCCGGAAGCAGAAGTAGCCCTGCTCCTGGGAGGCCTTGAAGAGCACCTGCTGTTCGAATCCGCCGGCGGGGGGCGGTGCCGTGGCCGCCGTGGGGGTGGCCGACCCTCCGTCGGGTGCGGCGTGTGCGGGGGCGGTCGGCAGCAGCCCGAGGGCGGTGGAGGTCAGTGCGGCGAGAAGGACGGCGGCCCGGTGCCGCCGGGGTCTGGGACGGCGGGAGCTGGGGTGTGCGCGGAGAACTGACGTCATGGTCCGGCCTGCCCTTCGAGGGATCGGCGGTCGGGTCATCAGGACATCCAACGTCCTATGAGCATCCCTGACGGAAGCTACTGCCGCCTGCGGACCGCGACAAGGAGCCCGTCTCGGTTCTCCGTCCCACGGCCGGAATTCACTCTCCCGGCCCGCAGGCGCAGAGCCGGGAGAGCCTGAGGGGCTGGGAGAGTCAGAGGGGCCGGGAGAGCGGGGAGAGCCGGGAGAGCCGGAAGGGCCGGGAGAGCGGGGAGCGCCGGCCGGGTGTCACGGCCGTAGCACCACCTTGCCGAGGTTGGCCCGCGCTTCGATGATCTCGTGCGCCTGCGCGGCCTGGGCCAGCGGGAGTTCGGCGTGCACCACGGCCCGCAGGAGCCCGGACCCGGCCAGCTCCCACAGCTGCCCGTGGTGCTGTTCGTAGCGCTCCCGGTGGTGGGTGGTGAACCGCCGCATCGTCAGCCCGGTGATGGTCTTGGAGCCCGCCAGCAGATCGAACGCGGGGACCGTCCCGCCGCCGGAGTTGAAGAAGATCAGCCGCCCGCCCTCCGCCAGGGCGGCCAGCGCACGCGGCAGCAGCTCCCCGCCGACGCCGTCCAGGACCACGTCGACCGGCTCGCCCCAGGACTCCTGGTCGTATGTCACCACCTCATCGGCGCCCAGCCCGCGGAGGAACTCCGCCTTGGCGGCCGAGCCGACCGCGGCCACCACCCGCGGCACCCCCTGGAGCTTGGCCAGTTGGACGGCGAGGTGTCCGGTGCCGCTGGCCGCGCCGGTGATCAGCACGGACTCGGCGCCCTGCGGTGCGGCGGTGCTGAGCGCGGCGAGCGCCACATGGCCGCTGCGCACCAGCGCCACCGCGTCCACGGCGCTCGCCCCGTCCGGTATCCGGCTGGCCAGGAAGGCGGGCGCCAGGGCGAGTTCGGTGTACGAGCCGGTGAGGGTGAGCGAGGTGACGCGGTCGCCGACGGCGAAGCCGCTGACGTCCGGGCCGGTCGCCACGACCTCGCCGGCGATCTCCCCGCCGGGCGTGGCCGGCAGCGGATCGCCGCCGCCCTTGCCGTCGCCGCGCACCCGGCGGACGCACGGCAGCGTGACGCCGATCGCCTCGGTGCGCACCAGGAGTTCACCGGGGCCGGGCACCGGCGGCTCGGCCTCCTCGACGCGCAGGACTTCGGGGCCGCCGTAGGTGTGGAATCGGACGCGGCGCATGGGTCGACGCACCTCCTTGCGGAGCCGGTCGATGAGGACCGGCCCGGTCGCGGTTTCATTGGTTGCCCCAACGATAACCAGAAACCATTGGGTGAGCCAATGGTTTTCGGAAGATTTTCGTTGGTGAGACCAATGGCTTCTTCGGTACCGTGACCGCATGGCCGACACCCCTTACGCCCCCAGCCGTATCCGCGCGCTCCCCAGCTGGCTGTTGGGCCGCGCCGCCGCCCGCGGTCACCGCCTCGTCGCCGAGGCCCTCGCCGCCGAGGGCATGCGGATGATGCACCACGCCGTGCTGTCGGCGGTCGCCGAACTCGGCCCGGTCTCCCAGGCGGAGCTCGGCCGCACCCTGGGCATCGACCCCAAGGACATCGTCGCGATCGTCAACGACCTACAGAAGGACGGGCTGGTCACCCGCGCCCCCGATCCCAAGGACAGACGCAAGAACGCCGTCGGGATCTCGGCCGACGGCAGGCAGCGGCTACGCCGTACCGAGCAGCTCGGCGACCGCGCCAACGCGGAGCTGACCGCGGCCCTGACGCCCACGGAGCGCAAGCAGCTGATCGCCCTGCTGACCCGGATCGCGCTGCCGGAGGAGGAACGCGCGGGGGAGTGAGCGGCGCGCGGGCGGGTCCGCGACGGGGCCGGCCGTCGTGCGCATCAGCTCGTGGCGGCCGCCGCGGGCAGGACGATCCGGTGTTCGCCCGCGTAGACGTTCATCGAGGAGCCGCGCAGGAACCCGACCAGGGTCAGTCCGGTCTCCCGGGCCAGGTCGACGGCGAGCGAGGACGGCGCGGAGACCGCGGCCAGCATCGGTATGCCGGCCATCACCGCCTTCTGCGCCAGCTCGAACGATGCCCGCCCGGAGACCATCAGCACCGCCGACGAGAGCGGTAGCCGCCCCTGCTGGAGCGCCCGGCCGACGATCTTGTCGACCGCGTTGTGCCGCCCGACGTCCTCCCGGACGTCGAGCAGCTCCCCGTCCGTGGTGAAGAGCGCGGCGGCATGCAGGCCCCCGGTCCGCTCGAAGACCTGCTGGGCGGCCCGCAGCCGGTCGGGGAGGGCGGTGAGCGTCGCGAGCTCGATGCGGACCGGGGTGTCGGGGGAGGCGTCCAGCGGCCAGCGCGCGGTGGTGCGCACCGCGTCCAGGCTGGCCTTGCCGCACAGCCCGCACGACGACGTCGTGTAGACGTTGCGCTCCAGGGTGAAGTCCGGCATCGCGAGGCCCGGGGCGGTCTTCACGTCCACCACGTTGTACGTATTGACCCCGTCCGCCGTGGCCCCGGCACAGTAGAGGATGTTCCGCAGCTCCTCGGCCGTGCCCAGCACGCCCTCGCTGACCAGGAACCCCGCGGCGAGCGCGAAGTCGTCACCGGGCGTGCGCATCGTGATCGCCAGCGGCTTGCCGTTCAGCCGGATCTCCAGCGGTTCCTCGGCGACGAGCGTGTCCGGGCGGGCGGAGACCGCTCCGTCCCGGATGCGGATCACCTTGCGTCGTTCCGTGACTCGTCCCATGTCCTGATCAGTCCCACGTGGTGAATGAAGCGCTGTTGAACGTGCCGGTGGCCACAGCGGCCCCGATGCACAGGTTGTCGTGGGCCACCGGGTCGTCGTGCGACGAGGTGGCCTTCACGGTCTCATTGTCCGGTACGCCCAGGGTGCGCTTGCGGCCCGCTCCGCAGCAGGCGCACACCGAGCCGGTCGTGGAGCGTCGTGCTCGACGGCGATCACGGCGACGGCGGGCATGGTGGTAGCGGTCACGGTGACGGCGGGCATGCTGGTGGTGATCACGGCGACGGCGGTCACGGTGGTGCGTGACCGCGGCAGTGGGCATGGCGGGGGCCGTGCGAGGAGGCGTGCCGGACGCGCCTGCCGAGCCGGCCCGTCGACCCGTCAGTTCTGTAGCGCGCGCCCGCCGAACGCCCCCGACCCGTCGGCGGCCGACCAGATGGCCTCCACCCCGCCCTGGTCCAACGTCCGCCAGTCCGGGGTCTGCTGGACGAGGAACCGACCCAGCCGCCGCCCCAGCTCGACCATCGTCCAGCCGGTCGCCCCGCGCTCCGTGCCGTACGCCGCGAGCGCGTCCGGCCGCTCGGGCACCGCACGCAGGGCGACCTCCAGGGCGGCGGCGTCCTGGAGCGCCTTGACCGCGCCGGCGCCGGTGTGCGGGCGGACGACGGTGGCCGCATCGCCCACGAGCAGCAGTCGGCCGGTGGTGTAGCGCGGTGCGGTGAAGTCGTACATCGGCTGGATGAAGACTTCTTGAGGGGGCGTCAGCCGCAATATGCCGCCCCAGTAAGGGGGGAGCAACTCGCCGGTGACGTGGTCGAGATGGCGGTGCAGGGCCTCGGTGACGGTGCCCGGCGGAAGGCTGGTGGGGGTGTCCAGCGCCAGATCGAGGCCGGCGGGCGGGGTGGTGTACAACACCCAGTTGACGCGGCGGCCGCCGTTCCCGTCCGGGATCCGGTAGATGATGACGTGACCGCCCGGGAAGACGCCGTAGACGCAGTCCTCCTCCGGCCAGGGGTCCGCCGGGAGGCCAGGGACGTCGAGCGCCGCCAACCGGTCGGCGGGGACCGTACCGCGCCAGGCGAGGTAGCCGGCGTAGCTGGGGCGGATGTCGGGGAACGCCGCGGCGCGGACCACCGAGCGGTAGCCGTCGGCGCCGATGACCAGGTCGAAGCGCGCCCCGCCGGTGCCGGTGCCGGTGCTGTTGCCGGTGCTGTCGGCGAGGTGCAGTCGGGCGCCGTCCGGGGTGTTGCTGACCGCGCGGACCGTCACCCCGGAGCGGAACACCGTGCCGGCGGGCAGCCGGCTGTGTAACTCCCGCCAGAGCGGGCCCCAGCAGTACGAGCGGAACGGGAAGGGCAGGGCCGCGATCTGCCGGCCGAGCGGGGCGGCACCGTCGCGGACGTACCAGCGGCGGGTGGTCAGTTGCACCCAGGGCATCGCCGCGTCCATGTACCCGGCGGCCGTCAGCTCGGCGTAGCGGTCGTTGTGCACCGCGAGGCCGACGCCGCGGTCCGCCAGTTGGCCGGCGGTGCGCTCGTGGACGGTGATCCGGCCGGCGCCGGCACGATGGGCGGCGAGCGCCGCGGCGCAGCCGGCGATGCTGCCGCCGACGACGGCGACATCGGCTCCCTCGATCGAGACGCTGCCCGTGCCCCTGCTGCCCTGCATCCGGCCCCTCCGCTCTCCCGCCCGAGGCCGACGGTCGCTCGGCCCGGATCAACCGGCGCCATTGTCCCAGGAGTTGGGGGTGTGGGGGTCGGGTCCGTGAGTCACGTCATCACGGGGCGCGGAGTGCTGTGGAGTGCGCTCGGTAGACTGTAGACGATAGCCAATCTTCGTCCTGCCGGGTTTCCGTACGCGTCCACAGAGGGGGATCTCGATGCTGTCCACAGGGCTGCCGAAGGGAGCCGTGCCGAAGCTCGAACGCCCCGGCCCGCTGCGCGAGCGCGTCTACGAAGCGCTGCTCGAACTGATCACCACCCGTGCCCTGCGCCCCGGCCAGCACCTGGTCGAGAGCGAACTCGCGGGCCACCTCGGCGTCTCCCGGCAGCCGGTGCGTGAGGCGTTGCAGCGGCTCAACACCGACGGCTGGGTGGACCTGCGCCCGGCGCAGGGGGCCTTCGTCCACGAACCGACCGAGGAGGAGGCCGATCAGCTGCTGACGGTCCGCACCCTCCTGGAGGCCGAGGCGGCACGGCTCGCCGCGGCGAACGCCGGCTCGGCGGGGATCGCGGAGCTGGCGGAGCTGTGCGCCACGGGCGAGCGCGCGGTGCGGGACGACGACGTGGAGGCCGCGGTTTCGACCAACGCCGCCTTCCACGCCAAGGTGATGGCGTTGGCCGGCAATGCCGTGCTCGCCGAGCTGGCCGCCCAGGTGGAACGGCGGGTGCGCTGGTACTACACCCCGGTCGCCCGACAGCGCGGCGAGCAGTCCTGGACCGAGCACCGCGAGCTGATCGCGGCGATCACCGACCGCGACGAGGAGCGCGCCACCTCCGTCATGCGCGCCCACACCGAGCACACCCGCCGTACGTACCACGAGCGGGCGCGCGAGACCGCCTGAGGCCCGGCGCGACGGGTACGGCACGGCGCGCGCCGATCGGATCAAGCGATGGACGGATGGATCGGCGTCGACATGGGTAGGGGCCTGAGCCAGGGCCAAGACGACATACCGGCCCGGGGCCGGCCGCGGTCGGGCGCCCGGCGTGGCCCACGATGAGCGGCCCGGTGGCGGGTTCTGTGGGGGAGCCTGCCACCGGGCGTATCGCCCGTACCGCCCGCATCCGGGCCGAACCCTGCGCACCGGCGCCTGCTCCGTCGTCGCCTTCGGCAGCGTCCCCGGCGCGCTGGCCGTCGTCGGCGCCGCCCTCGCCGCGGGCCCACGCGGGGGTGTCCGGTCCGCGAGACCGGACCGGGCCACCGGCTCCCGGCCGGGTAGTGTGCACTCGATCATCTGACGAGCACGAATGGCGAGTGGCACATGAGCGAAGGGACAGCACCGGCGGCCCGTGAAGCGGCCTCCGTCGCGGACGAGGCGGCCCGCGAGCGGCTGCTCCATCTGCGCAGCAGCATCGACAACCTCGACGCCGCACTGGTGCATCTGCTCGCCGAGCGCTTCAAGTGCACCCAGCAGGTCGGCGAGCTCAAGGCCCGGCACAGCCTGCCGCCCGCCGATCCGGCCCGGGAGGCGGCGCAGATCGCGCGGCTGCGCCGGCTGGCCGAGGACGCCCGGCTGGACCCCGCGTTCGCCGAGAAGTTCCTCAACTTCATCATCGACGAGGTGGTCCGCCACCACCGCGCGATCGCCGACCGCACACAGGGACAGTGCGGGGAGCCCGCCCGGCCGGGGGAGACCACCGCCGGCTGAACCCGGTACGCACGCACCACGGGGTGGGCGGCGCCACATCCCGTACGGTCGCTGCCGTCCGGACCGGCATCAGATGACCCCGTTCGCCTTCAGGAGCTGTAGTTCCTCGTCGTCGAGCCCCAGTTCTTCCCTGTACACCTCTTCGTTGTGCTCGCCCAGCAGCGGCGACCGTTCGATCTCGACGGGGGAGTCGGACAGCTTCAACGGCGACCCGACGGTGGTGAAGGCGCCGCGCTCGGGGTGCTCGACCCGGACGACCATCCCGTTGGCCGCCAGCGAGGCGTCCTCGACGATCTCCTTCGTCGAGAGGATCGGCCCACAGGGGATGCCATGGGCGTTCAGCCGCTCCAGCACCTCCCACTTCGGCAGCGTGCCGCTCCACTCCTCGATCAGCTGGAACACCTTGGCGAGCTTGGGCAGCCGGGCCTCCGGCGACGCCCATTCGGGGTCGTCGGCCAGTTCGGGCCGCCCGATCAGTGCCGTCAGCGGTCGCCAGCCGACCGGCTGCACGATCACATAGACGTAGTCGTTGGGTCCGCCGGGCGCACACCGCACCGCCCACCCGGGCTGTCCGCCGCCGCTGGCGTTGCCGCTGCGCGGCACCTCGGCGCCGAACTGCTCGTTCGGGTACTCCGCCAACGGGCCGTGCGCCAGCCGCTGTTGGTCGCGCAGCTTGACCCGGCACAGGTTCAGCACCGCGTGCTGCATGGCGACGTCGACCCGCTGGCCGCGTCCGGTGGTGGTGCGCTGGTAGAGCGCGGCGAGGATGCCGGCGACGCAGTGCACCCCGGTGCCCGAGTCGCCGATCTGTGCGCCGGTCGCCAGCGGCGGGCCGTCCTCGAAGCCGGTCGTCGCCATCGAGCCGCCCATCGCCTGCGCCACCACCTCGTACGCCTTGAGGTCGGTGTACGGGCCGTCGCCGAAGCCCTTGATCGAGGCGTAGACGAGCCGTGGGTTGATCTCCTGGATGCGGTCCCAGGCGAAGCCCATGCGGTCCACCGCGCCCGGGCCGAAGTTCTCCACCAGGACGTCGCTGCGTCGGATCAGCTCGGTCAGCAGCTCCTTGCCGCGCTCGGTCTTGGTGTTGAGGGTGATGCTCCGCTTGTTGCAGTTGAGCATCGTGAAGTAGAGGGAGTCGACGTCCGGGATGTCGCGCAGCTGGGTGCGCGTGATGTCACCGGTGGTCGCCTCCAGCTTGATGACGTCCGCGCCGAGCCAGGCGAGCAGTTGGGTGGCGGACGGGCCGGACTGTACATGCGTCATGTCGAGGACGCGGATGCCGTCGAGGGCCTTGGTCATGGCCGTGCGCTCCTCACTTGTACATGGTCTGGTTCATGGTTCCGGGGGCGTAGGCGTCCGGGTCGATCCATACGTTGATCAGCGAGGGCTTCCCGGACTCGCGGGCCCGGCGCAGCGCGGGCCCGATGTCGGCGGGGTCCCGGACCGCTTCGCCGTGACCGCCCAGCAGCTGCGCGAACCTGTCGTAGTCGACGTCGCCGAGGGTGTTGCCGACCCGCTCGCGCTCCGCGCCGTACTTGGCCTTCTGGCCGTAACGGATCTGGTTCATCGAGGAGTTGTTGCCGACGATGCCGACGAACGGCAGGTCGTAGCGGACCAGCGTCTCGAAGTCCCAGCCGGTCAGGGAGAAGGCCCCGTCGCCGAAGAGGGCGACCACCTCCTTGTCGGGGCGGGCCTGCTTGGCCGCGAGGGCGAAGGGGACGCCCACGCCGAGTGTGCCGAGCGGGCCGGGGTCCATCCAGTGGCCGGGCGCCTTGGGCTGGACGACCTGCCCGGAGAAGGTGACGATGTCGCCGCCGTCGCCGATGTAGAGCGAGTCCTCGGTGAGGAAGTCGTTGATCTCGCTGACCAGGCGGTACGGGTGGATGGGGGAGGCGTCGGACCGCAGGTGCGGCAGCCGCTTCCCGACCGCGGTCTGTTCGACGGCGCGCAGTTCGTCCAGCCACTCCTTGCGGCGCGCGCTGCCCGGGTCGATCCGGCCGGACGCGGCCTCGGTGACCGACGTCAGAACGAGCCCGGCATCCCCGACGATCCCCAGGTCGACGTCCCGGTTCTTGCCCACCGTCCGGTAGTCCAGATCGATCTGGACGACGGTGGCGTCGGGTGAGAGCCGCTTGCCGTACCCCATGCGGAAGTCGAAGGGCGTGCCGACGATCACGATGACGTCGGCGTGGGCGAAGGCGTGCCGCCGCGACAGCTGGAAGTGGTGCGGGTCCCCGGGCGGCAGGGTGCCGCGCCCGGCCCCGTTCATATACGCCGGGACGTTGAGTGTGCGCACCAGCTCGACGGCGGCTTCCGTGCCGCGGGTCGTCCAGACCTGGCTGCCGAGCAGGATCGCCGGTTTCTCGGCGTGCACGAGGAGGTCGGCGAGGCGCTCGACGGCCGCCGGGTCGCCGGCCGATCTGGTCGAGGCGCGGTAGTGCCCGGTCTTCGGCACCCGGGCCGTCCGCGCCGGCACCTTGGCGTCCAGCACGTCGCGCGGGATCTCGAGGAAGGAGGGGCCGGGTGCGCCGTGGTAGCACTCGCGGAACGCCATCGACACCATGTCGGCGACGCGCGCGGTGTCCGGCACGGTGGCGGCGAACTTGGTGATCGGCGTCATCATGTCGACGTGCGGCAGGTCCTGAAGCGACCCCATCTTGTGCTGGGTGCAGGCGCCCTGACCGCCGATCAGGAGCATCGGCGACTCGGCGCGGAGGGCGTTGGCGACGCCGGTGACCGCGTCGGTGGTACCGGGCCCCGCGGTGACCACCGCACAACCGGGCCTACCGGTGATCCGGGCGTAGCCGTCCGCGGCATGGGCGGCCACCTGCTCGTGGCGTACGTCCACCACCTCGATGCCCTCGTCGACGCAGCCGTCGTAGATGTCGATGATGTGGCCGCCACAGAGGGTGTAGATGCGGTCCACCCCTTCCGCCTTGAGTGCCTTGGCGACCAAGTGCCCACCGGAGATGAGGTCCTGGGCGTCGTCGGGCATGGCGCATCGCTTCCCTTCATGGGGGATCGACCGGAGTCCCGGTCCCGAGAGATCCGAATTGCATACAGTCGACGAATACTGTATGGCCCCGTTATCTCTCATCGCATGGCCGATGTCCAGTAGGTGTTGGGGTGTTGGGGCGTTGGCGTTCCGGCCAAGGGCTGGGTGCCGACCGGTTCGAGCCTCCGGCAGGTGAAGTCCTCGGCAAGGGCGGCGTGTTGGCGCTCGCCGAACGCGGAGACGGCCGACGGGGCGGCAGGGGTGCGTGGTGCCGAGGTGCGTTCTCGTTGGGGTGCATGCCACCGGGGCGTGTGTCACGGGAGCGCGTCCCGGGGACGTGTGTGCCGTCGTGACGCGCGCCGCCGGGGCGTTTCCCGCCGCTGCCCGCTGCCCGCTGCCCGCTGCCCGCTGCCCGCTGCCCGCTGCTCACGCCGAGCGCGGCCGGGCGATCCTCGTCGAACCCGGCCATCCGCTCCGCGACGACATGGCTCGTCCTGGAGCACCCGCACCGTGCGAACGCTGCACCGCCCGAATACCGCACCGTCTGGAACCCCGCACTGTCTGGAACACCGCACTGTCCGAACACCGCACCCTCCGGACGTCGCGCCGTCCGGTCGGCCTCACCCAGGTGGTCGTCCCGCCCACGAAGAGTGACACTCGCCATACCTGACGCCGGACGGTCCCGCCGTGCCACCCGGCCCACTACCGTCCGGTAACGGCACCGCAAGGAGCCGCCCGAGTCGCCACACCCTGCCCCTCCGGCCGTGCACCGAGAGCGGAGACACACGATGGCCACCACCCCCGAAACCACCTCGACCCTCACCCTCAAGCCCGGTACGTCCTGGCAGGACGCCTGGCAGCGCAGCCTGGCCGCCGCCCCCGAGGCGTTCCGCGACGACCAGGCCCTCAACCTCTGGGCCGCCGGCTGGCACGTGGACGGCGATCCGCTGCCCGCCACCAGCCCGGTCGACGGCACCCCGATCGCCGGCCCGCCCCGCCTCGACGCGGACGCCGCCCGGCACGCCGTACGCGCCTCCCTCGACCAGCACCGCGCCTGGGGTCAGCTCCCGCTCGCCGAGCGCAAGGCACGGATCAGCGCCACCCTCGACGCCCTCACCGAGCACCGTGAACTGCTCGCCCTGCTCCTCGTCTGGGAGATCGGCAAGCCCTGGAAGCTGGCCCAGGCCGATGTCGACCGCGCCATCGACGGCGTCCGCTGGTACGTCGAGGAGATCGACCGGATGCTCGTCGGCCGCACCCCGCTGCCCGGCCCGGTCAGCAACATCGCCAGCTGGAACTACCCCATGTCGGTGCTGATCCACGCGATGCTCGTGCAGGCCCTGGCCGGCAACGCGGTGATCGCCAAGACCCCGACCGACGGCGGTCTGGTCTGCCTCACCCTGGCCTGCGCCCTGGCGGCCCGCGAGGGTGTCCCCGCCACGCTCGTCAGCGGCAGCGGCGGGGAGCTCTCGCCCGCCCTGGTCCGCTCGCCGGAGATCGGCTGTGTCTCCTTCGTCGGCGGCCGGGACACCGGCGCCCGGGTCGCCACCGCCGTGGCCGACCTCGGCAAGCGGCACATCCTCGAACAGGAGGGCCTCAACACCTGGGGCATCTGGAACCACAGCGACTGGGCGTCCCTCACGCCCCTGCTCCGCAAGACCTTCGACTACGCCAAGCAGCGCTGCACCGCCTACCCGCGGTTCGTCGTCCAACGTGATGCCTTCGCCGACTTCCTCGCCGCCTATCTCCCGGCGGTACGCAGCGTCCGCTTCGGCCACCCGCTGGCCGTCCCCGACCCCGCCGCCCCGCTCCCCGAACTCGACTTCGGCCCCCTGATCAACGCCGCCAAGGCCAAGGAACTCGCCGACCTCACCGCGGAGGCCGTCTCCCGCGGCGCCGTCCCGCTCCACCGCGGCACCCTCGCCGACGGCCACTTCCTCCCCGACCAGGACACCTCCGCCTACCTCCCCCCGACCACCCTCCTGGCCCCACCCCCCTCCTCGCCTCTCCACCACGCCGAGCCCTTCGGCCCCGTCGACACCATCGTCCTCGTCGACACCGAGGCCGAGCTGCTCGCCGCCATGAACGCCAGCAACGGTGCCCTGGTCGCCACGCTCTCCACCGACGACCCGGAGACCTACGCCCGACTGGCCCCCCAGATCCGGGCCTTCAAGGTCGGCCACGGCAAACCCCGCTCCCGCGGCGACCGCGACGAGCTCTTCGGCGGCTTCGGTAATTCCTGGAGCGGCGCCTTCGTCGGCGGCGAACTGCTCGTCCGCGCGGTGACCGAGGGCCCGTCCGCCGAACGCCTGCCGGGCAACTTCCCCGACTACCACCTGATGCCGTAATGGCCGAACCGTCGTAACAGCCGAACCGTCGTAGCAGCCGACGTCGTAGCCGCCGGACCGCCACAGCCGCCGTAGCCCGAACCGCCGCCGAGCCGTCCGGCCGCCACCCGATCCCCTGCCGGTCGGGGGACGCGGCGAACCGCCGGTCCACCGCCATCGGTGCCGCGCGCTCCACCGCCTCCGCCAGGAGCGCGCGGTGCCGCACCAGGGGCTCCCGCCGGCCCCCAGCAGCGCCACCGTCGACGCCACCCACCACAGCAGCACCGCCCCCAGCAGCCCCACCGTCGGCGCGAACCAGAACGTGTCCCGCAGATGCTCCCGCAGCGGCGACAGCGCCCTTGGCCTGCGCGGCCCCATCGAATGAGCGATTTGTACCCTATTGCCCATAACCTGAGCTTATGCCTCGCGCGGATACGCAGGTGAAAGGCACTCTGAAACCTTGGTATTGTTGTCCATGTCGCCGCGGGGAACACCCCGCGAAGATCACACCTAGTCCGGGTGGCGGAATGGCAGACGCGCTAGCTTGAGGTGCTAGTGCCCTTTATCGGGCGTGGGGGTTCAAGTCCCCCCTCGGACACTCGAATATGCACATGTCAGCGGATCGTGACCGGATGGTCGCGATCCGCTGATGTGTGTAGTACTCCAGCTCAAGCCCGAAGTCGGCGTACAGCGGAGCTTCGTCTTCAGGATCGGCGGCTTGAAGCCGGTCGGTCATGTCGCCAAGCGGACTGATCAGGTGCTGGATCTGTGCCTCGGTGGTTCGCACCGCCGTTGCGGCTGTGGACCTCGACGGTGGTGCCGTCCTTGTTTTCTTGCGGAACGTTGCCTCCCGTCACAGAGAGGCGTGGGCCGCCCTGCGACAACGCCGTGATGGTGTCGTCGGGGTTGAGTAGCCACTTCCGACCTGCGCTGCCGTCGCAGGGCTGGATCGCCACCGAAGTGCCTGAAGACGGACTGCCGTTCATGGCGCCCAGGCAGCGACCGGACGACATGGAGACGAGCTCATTTGCCGGCCCCGTGGCGGGGGGCCGCGGGCTCGCGCGGTAGAGCACGGTGCCGCCGGCCGGAACGGTGGCGCTGATGGTGCCGTCGGTGCTGACGTGGCTGGTGTGCGCCCACAGGTCGTTGAGGTTGTAGCCGGCGCTGCTCGCCGGGAGGCCGGCGGCCGCCGCGGTGGTGGAGATGACGGCCTGGGAGGACGTTTCGTTGAACAGGGCCACGGCGACGTCGCCGTTGGCCAGGGGGCGACGCAGCACGTTCAGGCCGTTCTCGGTGGTGATCGCCGTGCCCTGTTCGCCACGGCTGTCCTGATTGACGGCGATGACGTCCTTGTTGAGGTAGACGCTCAGGTCTTGTTCGCTGATGGGGAAGCCGGAACCGCCGGCGGCCGCGGGGGTGCGCAGGTCGGCACCCGAGATCAGTGGGGCTGCGAGCACTGCGGCGACCGAGAGCTCGGACTTCTCCTGGTCGTACGTCAGGCGCTTGTTGGGGTCGTTGGAACCCGACGCAAAAGCGTAGTTGCCGGTCCCCAGCATGTCGATGTCGTTCCATCCGCCGGGACCGGCCCACTTCGCCTTGTCCAAGTCGGTGTGGATGAGTCGTTTGAGGCCGTCGAAGGAGGCGTCCCGATCCCCGTCGATGCGCCACATGTTGGCCACGCTCTTGCCCCACTCCCAGGGAGACTCGCCCTGGGCTGCGGGCTGGAGCGAGAGGCTGAAGACGATCGGACGGCCGGTTCGCTTGAGGGCGTCGCGCATGATGCCGTCCCGGGTCTCCAGCGGCAGCTTTTCGTCGCCGGGCCGCTGGGAGGGGTCGCTGGCCGTGCAGTTGTCGTATTTGAGGAAGTCCACGCCCCACGAGGCGAAGGTATCCGCGTCCTGCTGCTCATAGCCAAGACTTCCGGGGAAGCCCTGACACGTGTGGTAGGTCGGGCTCTCGTAGACGCCGAACTTCAGGCCTTTGCCATGCACATAGGTGGCGAGTTCCGCCAGGCCGTGGGGGTACTTCTGTGCATCAGGGACGAGGCGGCCTCCGGAGTCGCGGGACCGTTCCATCCAGCAGTCATCGATGGTGAGGTACTGGTAGCCGGCGTCGCGCATGCCGCTGGATGCCATGAAGTCGGCGGTGTCCTTGACGATTTGCTCGGTTGCGTTGCAGCCGAAGGTGTTCCAGCTGTTCCAGCCCATCGGCGGGGTCAGGGCCAGCTGGTCGTCCAGGGCCTGGGCGGGGCCTGCGGTGAGCAGGGGGATGCCGAGCAGGGAGAGCATGAGGGATACGGCGAACAGCAGACGGGAGAGCACACGCATGGGGGCCTCCAGCAGGGAGTCAGGGGTCCGGGTGGATTCCGGCCGGTGAGCCGGGGACCCGGGTACGTTCGAGCGGCGGGAGCAGCACGGCCGGGAGGACCGCTCCGCTGCGGACCTCAGCTCTGTGCGAAGCCGATGCGGTTGGCTTCATCACGGGTGCCCGTGCTGCGAGGGTTGATGAACACGCTCATGTCCTGAGTGGCCGTCACCTTCGGCAGGGTGGCCGTGCCCACTTCGGCCCAGGCGGGTTCGTCGGTGGAGTAGTCGGTGCGGCGGATCCGATGTCTGACGCGGTGCGCGGGCAAGCGAACCAAAAACAACATAAACAGTCAATGCCGGTAGGTAATCAAAGCGTTGATCCAGCCAGGTCGCACACGATGAAACAGATCTCAACGTCTGTGCTGCGGGGACGGGTTCAGTCGCACGGTGCCGAAGGCGAGAGCGCCGAACGCCACCACGAGACGCCCGGGCTTATGGAGCCCACGAGGTCCTCGACCCGCCTCACGCCGGTGACCGGACCGCAGCCGGTCCTCCGTCTTCCGGGTGAAGCGGGTCCGAGGTGCCCGGATCGCCCTCCGGGCGGCGTCCGTCAGAGCTTGCGGCACAGCAGGGCGTCCGGTGTCCCGCCCTTGGCCCACGCGTTGGTGAAGGCGATTCCAGCCGCGAACTCGTCGGTTCGGCACTGGCCCTTATAGATGCCCTGCGCGAACTCCCCGCCCGGGCCCCCGGCCGGGCGGTCGTCGCCGCGGTCGAACCAGACCGTACGGCCGTCCGTGCTGAGTGCACTGCTCGCCTCGGCGCACAGCACGCCCGAGACCGCCTGGCCGCGCACGCTGTAGCCGGTCATGAACTGGCCCAGCCCGCACTGGTACTTGGTGTAGCCACGCGCCCAGTCGCCTTGCTGGACATGGCGTTCGTCGTGCACGACGCTCAGCACCGGGTCGGTCCCGGCGAGCCCGGCGGCTCCGGCGTCGGTGCACAGGCCACGCCCGTCGCGGTGTGCCAGGCCGATGAGGCGCTGCCCGTCGGGGCAGACCCCCTTGCGTGCTCCCGGGTCCCAGTCCGCTTGTGTCCGTACCCGCGCCGACTGGACCGCGTCGGCGTGGTCGAGGTTCAGCATGTCCCAGGTGTCGGAGACGGCGATCTGCCCCGTCTTCTGCGGCGCGGCCACCAGACGCTTCCAGTCGGCCGTGCGCCAGTCACCGCCGTCCAGGATGCCGGAACGCCGTCCGGCGGTGTCGAAGTCGATCAGCGACCAGGTTCCGTGGCCGGCCCATCCGATCAGGGGCCAGTAGGCGAAGTCGGTGTCCTGGGCGATCAGGTAGTCCACGAAATTGCCGAACCAGGCTCGCGCCTGCGGGTTCGTCTCATCCCTGCCGATGCCGAACTCGCTGATCCACAGAGGCGCGGTGTAGTGGCGTCCGGCCTCGGTGACGTAGAACGCCTGGCGTTGCAGGGTCGCGAACAGATCCTCGCGGGAGAGTTCCTGGTAGCGCGGGTCGTGGGTCTCGCCCATTCCGGTCGCGCCGGTGTGGTTCGGTCCGGTGTAGCCGTAGAAGTGCGCCGAGTACACCAGCTTGTTCGAGGCGACGAGGGTGTGCGACAGAGTGCGTACCGGTTCGAGCGTCGGCCGCCAGTGGAACAGCCCGTCGGCCGGGATCCCTTGCCAGTTGATGCCCTCGACGACCACCAGCAGATCGGGATTGGCCTCCGTGAGCAGACGGTCGCCGAGGTGTTGGGAGGCGGCCCACCAGTCGTGGCTGTCGCCCCAGTTCCAGTTGGCGTCGTCGGTGACGGTCCGGCGGACCTCGTTGTAGAGGTCCGCTCCGACGACGCGCTTATTGTCCTTGTAGCGGCGGGCGAGCGAGATCCAGTCGTCCTCCCACTGAGCGGTGGACTGACTGGTGTTCCAGCGTTCGTTGCCGTCCAGGCCGCAGCAGAAACGCGACGTGTTGGTGTGGTTGTTGAGCACCACCGCGAAGCCTTCCGCGGTGGTGGCGGACACCACCGCGTCGAGGACCTGGAGCGGGGTTTTGCCGCGCAGTTGCGGGTTGGCGGCGACTGATGAGTCCGGGACGGGGCGCTTGTCGTGCAGCATCTCGTTCGAGAACGGCAGCCGGATGCTGTTGATGCCGAGTTCCTGGAATCCGGCGAGGATCTTCGGTATCGGAGCGCGGTCCAGGCCGAGCGGCATCTGGTCGGACTTCTCGCCGTCGTGGTGGTTCGCCGGGTCGGTGATGTCTCCGGATCCGTTCCAGGAGCCCTGTGCGCCCTGCCAGTTGGCCGACTTGAGCTTGAAGCGGTTGCCGTCGGCGTCGACGATGTAGCGGCCCCGGGTGCTGAGCGGCGGACGCCACGAATCGATGAGGGCTTTCGGCTCGCCGACCGCCGCGGGTGCGGGGGGCGGGGCCGTCGACGCGGCTGCTCCGGGCGCGCCGAGCGCTCCGAGTAACAGTGCCCCGACGAGCATCGCCGGCAGCAGGGGTCTTCTCATAGGGTCCCTCCGAGGTTCGTGGGCCGGAGCGCGGGCACGGACTCGCCGAACGCCGCGGACCGATGTGCAGATACGTGAACGGGCGGCGCGTGGTGGAGCGGTGGTGCTGCCCCGGCTCGGGAAGGCGCCGGGGTGGTGCGGCCCCGGGGCTGAATAGCACGGATCGGCCCTGGACGTGGGGCATCCGCCAATAATTTCCGCGCCGCGCGAAGTCCGCCAGCCCTTGAGGGCCGTTAATCAGCCGCCACACAGAGTGATTCAGCGACGTGAATGTCGTATAGGAGGCAGCCGAAGCACATCGGCATGTGCGGACAGTGCGGGATCACGGTCACTTACCGAGCGTGCACAACCGGGGCGCGGGTTCGATTCCGTACGGGGTCGGCCGGGCGGAGGAAGGGCGGGAGGCGTCCCGTTCGTATGAGGCCGGTGTCTGCGTTCGTGGTAGGTGCCGCCGACGTCGTACCGCCGATGTGGCAGGTGAAGCGTCTGCGGATGCACGACGACGGCCTCGGCGCCAAACGGCACGCTGGACGGTGTCGCAAGGAGCGAGATGAGCACCGCCTGTTGAGGAGTCTGGAGCATCCGTGGAACCTGCCGCACATCCTCAAACCGATGGCGAGGACGCCGTTCACACCGCGGTGCGCCAGCGACTGCGCAAGACGGCGGTCGAGGTCATGCCTGTCTTGGCCTTCACCATCAGCTTCGGCCTCACACATCGACTCACCGTGGCGCTGGCGCTCGCGGCCACGCTGGGGATTGGGGTCTGCGTTTACCGGGTGGTACGTGGCGAGCCCAAGCGAGGTGCACTGGTGGCCCTCGGCTTCGTCTGTGTGCAGGGTGTGCTGGCCGCGCGCTCCGGTCAGGCCACGAACTTCTTCCTGCCGGAGCTGACGGTGAACGGCGTGATGGTCGTGGTGACGCCGGTGCTGCTGGTGCTCGGATGGCCACCGTTGGGGTTGGCGGCGGGGCTCATCACGGGCGAGCGGAGCAGGTGGCGCCGCTGCGCGGTGCGCCGCCGGGCTTTCACCAGGGGCAACCTGGTGATGCTCGCCGGGCAGGTGCTGACGCTGTCTGTCGAACTTCCGCTGTTCTTGTCCGGTCAGGCCGTTGCCCTCGGCACGGTTCATGTCTTCGGGCCGATCGTCCTCGCGCTCGGCGCGCTGCTGGGGTGGCAGGTATACCGGCGCACCGTCGGCACGCACCGTTGCGCAACCCACCTCTCCCCGAACGCCGAAGTGCCCCACTCCTTGGAGCGGACACCCGGCGTTACGACGTCCACGAGTCGCCCGTGACCTGCTGGGCGAACGCCACCGCGACGAGCCACCGCAACACACCAGACGACAGGAGAATCCCGATGAAGATCGTCATTGACGAGGAGAAGTGCGTAGGCGCCGGACAGTGCGTGCTGGCCGCCGAGGCCGTCTTCGACCAGCGGGACGCAGACGGCATGGTCGTCCTGCTCAACGCTGCCCCGCCGCACGAGCTGCTGGCCCAGGTCGAGGATGCCGCCGCCCGCTGCCCCACGCTGGCCATCGAGGTCGTGAAGTAGTGGGCGTCATGGACCGCATCGTCGTGGTGGGCGCGTCGGCCGCGGGCCTGACCGCGGCCGACACCCTGCGCCGCGAGGGCTTCACCGGCGCGCTGACCATGGTCGGCGAGGAGCTGCGCCCCCCGTATGACCGCCCACCGCTGTCCAAACAAGTCCTGGCCGGCGACTGGGAACCGCACAAGGCCACGCTGCGCCAGGACACCGACATCCAACGGCTGGGACTGGCACTGAAGTTGGGGTGCCGGGCAACCGGGCTGGATCCGGTGGCACGCACCGTCACTCTGGACAGCGGTGACCGGCTGCCCTACGACGGTCTGGTCATCGCCACCGGACTACGCCCCCGCCACCTGCCCTTCGGCCATGACCTGGCCGGTGTGCACGTGCTGCGCACCCTGGACGACACCGTGACGCTCCGTGCACAGTTGCTGGGCGGGCCGCGCGTGGTGGTGATCGGTGCCGGGTTCCTCGGCAGTGAGATCGCCGCCACCGCACGCGGACTCGGCCTGGACGTCACGCTCGTCGACGTCGAAGCCACCCCGCTCGCGCGCCAAGTCGGGTCCCGGGTGGGGGAGTTGGTGGGCACGATGCACCGCGAGCACGGGGTGCGCCTGTGTATGGGCCGTACCGTCACCGGCATCCTGGGCGAGAACGGCCGCGTCACGACCGTGGCACTGGACGACGACACCCGGCTTCCCGCCGATGTGGTCGTCGTCGCGATCGGCTCGGTACCGGCCACCGACTGGCTGACCGACTGCGGGATCCCGCTGGGCGACGGGGTGCGGTGCGACATCTACTGCCAGGCCGCGCCCGGGGTGTACGCGGCGGGGGACGTCGCCAACTGGCCACACCCCGCCACCGGCGGACGGGTCCGCCTGGAACAGCGCACCAACGCCACCCAACAGGCCATCACCGCCGCCAAGAACCTCCTGGCGGGTCCGGCGGGCGCCACGCCCTACACACCGATCCCGTTCGGGTGGACCGACCAGTACGACGCCAAGATCCAGCTCCACGGCTGGTGCCCCGCCGGGGCAGACGTCGAAGTGGTCGACGGCGACCCGCACACCCGCAGGTTCGTCGCGCTCTACCACGCGGGCGGCCGCGTGGTCGGCGCCCTCGGCTGGAACAGCGCACGCGCCCTGCGTGCGTACCGGGGCCGCCTCACCGAACTCACGGCCGTCTGAACCACACGTCACCGTGACACCTACGGAACACCGACAGCACCGCCCATCCCGGCAGCAGGGAGCTTCCCATGACTTGTCCCGTGCATGAATCCATCCCCTTTCCCCGCGAACGCGACCACGTACTCGGGCCGGTGCGCGAGTTGTCCCGCCTGCGGCGGGAGGAACCGGTACGCAAGGTCCGCTTCCCCAACGGCATCGACGCCTGGCTGGCCGCGAACTACGAGCACTTCTGCGCGGTGACCGGTGCCCCTGAGCAGTTCAGCAGCCGCAAGGACGAGATCGAACCGCAGCTGCGGAAGGTCTCCCGGCCGCCGATGAACATCCCTGGCGCGTTCAACCGCGCCGACGGAAAAGAGCACCAGCACTACCGCCGCAAGCTGACCGCGGAGTTCATGGTCAAGCGCATCGCCGGGCTCCGGCCGCGCATCCAGCAGATCGTCGACGAACACCTCGACGCCGTGGCGGCCCGACCCGCGCCGGTGGACCTGGTGAGCGCCTTCACCCTGCCCGTGCCGTCGCTGGTGATCGCGGAGCTGCTCGGTGTGTCCTACGAGTACCGGCAGGCTTTCCAGGAAGCGGCCTCCACCTCCTTGGGATTGACCGCGACGGCCGACGAGGTGCGGCAGTCCTTCGAACGGCTCAGCGAGATCCTTGCGGCGGTGTTCGACGCCAGGCTGACCGAGCCCCGTGACGACCTGATCAGCCGTCTGCTGCACCGGCAGCCCGATCTCAGCCGCGCGGAGATGACGACGCTGTGCGTCGGGCTGCTGGTCGCCGGCCACGAGACGACCGCGAACTTCTCCGGAATGGCGATCATCACGCTGCTCCAGCAGCCGGAACAGCTGGCGAAATTCACCGCCCACCCGGAGAAGGCGACCCAGGCAGTCGAGGAAATCATGCGCCGTCTCAGCGGCAACTCCAGTGGGGCGCTCATCCGCCGCGCCGTGGAGGACGTGGAGATCGGCGGGCAGCAGATCCACGCCGGCGAGTGGGTCGCGGTGAGCATGGCCGCCGCGAACCTCGACCCCGAGCTGTGCCCCCACGCCGAGCAGCTGGACCTCGACCGTGCCCCCGTCCAGCACGTCGCGTTCGGCCACGGCCCGCACGCCTGCCTCGGGCAGAACCTGGCGCGCGTCGAGCTGGAGATCATGCTGGTCAGCCTGTTCTCCCGGTTCCCGCACCTGCGGCTCGCCGTACCCGTCGAAGAGCTGCCGTTCCGCAACGACATGCTCGTCTACGGCGTCCGCGAACTGCCGGTGACCTGGTAGGCGGCAACCGCGCGACAGCCCACCGCTGCCCCTGGGCCTCGCGGACCGTCCCTCGGCGGGGTCCGCGAGGCCCTGCGGAGCGCGAACGACCACACCGGCATCCTCCCTGGTCCTTCCGGAAGTCGGCGCCTAGAGTCAAGGAGTGCACATGCTCAACCATCTCCGGCCGGGACTGTGGGCCCAGCCGCAGATGGTCGACCCGGCTGTCGCGGTCGGCTGCTTCGCCCTGGCCGCGCCGGTGGCCTTCGCCACCGCGTACCACCTCCAGACCTCGATCACCTGGTCCGTCGGTGGGCTGGCACTCTCCTGCCTGCCGCTGCTCGTCCGCAGCCGCTGGCCGGTCCGCGTGGTGGCGGCCACGCTGGCGGTGAACATCACCCTGATATTCCTCCTGCCGATCCCCGGCCCGTCCTTCGCCGCCACGGCGTTCGCGCTCTACACGGTGGCGACCCGTACCGACCGCCGCACGGCCTGGCGCGTCCTTGCGTGCGCCGTCGCAGCGCTCGTCGCCACCTCGCAGATCTCCCGACCAGGCCTGGCGGACCTATGGCAAAACGTCGCCCAGATCGCCGGGTTGTGCCTGGCCGCAGCCAGCGGAGACGCCGTCCGCAGCCGCCGCAAACTCCTCTCCTCCGCCATAGAGCGAGCCGAACGGGCCGAACGCACCAAAGAGGAAGAGGCCCGCCAACGCGTCACCGAAGAGCGCCTGCGCATCGCCCGCGAACTGCACGACGTCATCGCCCACCACATCACCTTGGTCAACGCCCAGGCAGGCGTCGCCCACCACCTGATGCGCACCGACCCCGACCACGCCTACCAGGCACTCGAACGCATCCGGGACACCAGCCGATCGGCACTGGACGAACTACGCGCGACCGTCGGACTGCTCCGCCACAACGACGCTCCCGAAATACCCCGCGAGCCCGCACCGGGCCTGGTCGACCTCGACGCTCTGCTGGACTCCTTCCACCACACCGGCCTGACCGTCGCCCTTGAGCGCACCGGGTCGGCGGACGAACTGCCGCCGATCACCGACCTGACGGCCTACCGGATCATCCAGGAAGCCCTCACCAACACCCGTAAGCACGCCGGCCCCGTAACGGCCCGGCTCCACCTGGACTACCGCACCGACGCCCTGCACCTGACCATCGAAGACGACGGCCTCCTGGAGAACAGTCGGGAAGGCGGACCGGTCGTCGGCCCCGCCGGTACCCACGGCACCGGAACCGGCCACGGAATGATCGGAATGCGTGAGCGGGCCAAGGCCGCAGGCGGCGCCCTCACCGCCGGACCACGGCCCGGAGGCGGCTTCCGCATCGCCGCAGAACTTCCCCTGCACGCCCGCCGAAAGGGCCGACCATGACCATCCGTGTCCTCCTCGCCGACGATCAGGCGCTGCTGCGCGGCACCTTCCGGATCCTCATCGACTCGGCCGCCGACCTGGAAGTGGTCGCCGAAGCGGCAACGGGCCGGGAGGCCGTGGAACTGGCCCGCAGCCACCGCGTCGACCTGATCCTGATGGACATCCGGATGCCCGACCTCGACGGCCTCGCCGCCACCCGGCTCATCAGCCAGGACCCCCACCTCGCGGGCGTGAAGGTCCTCGTACTGACCACCTTCGAAAACGACGAATACGTCGCGGAGGCACTACGCGCCGGAGCCAGCGGCTTCCTCGGCAAAGGCATCAACCCCGACGAACTGCTCGACGCCATCCGCGTGGTCGCCGCAGGCGAATCCCTGCTCTCACCGGCCGCGACCAAAGCACTGATCACCCGCTTCCTGGCCCAGCCGACACCGCCCGGCCGCAACGTGCCGCCGGGACTGGCCACCCTCTCCCCCCGCGAGCGCGAAGTCGTCACCCTCGTCGCCGCGGGCCTGTCCAACGACGAGATCGCCGAACGGCTCTTCATCACCCCGCTCACCGCCAAAACCCACGTGAACCGCGCAATGACCAAGCTCGACGCACGAGACCGCGCCCAACTCGTGGTCATCGCCTACCAAAACGGACTCGCCCACCCCGACATGCCGTCCTTGGGTTAAGCGGCCAGGCCGGGGCGGCGGCCATGGGCGCCGATGTCGGAGGCCACGTTGACGATGGCCCCGCCGCCGGCCTCGATCTCCTTCACCGCCCTGGTGAGGGAGTCGTCTTGGGGGCCGGCGAGAACCACGGTTGCCCCCTCCCGGGCGAAAGCCAGCGCGGTCGCACGGGCGATCCGTCGATCCCGCTCCGTTCTGACGGTGCGTCGGGCGGCATCAGCCGGGGTGCGGCCCATGCGGCAACTACCGCGATCACGGCGGGGACAGCGAACAGCCACCGCCAGGAGACCCATGTGACGACCACTCCGGACAGCACGGTGCCAAGCGTGGCACCCGTACTGGCCAGCACGCCCCACACCGCGACAGCACGGTCGCGCCGGGCAGGCTCGGAGAAGACCGAGCCGAGCAGCGCCATGGCAGCAGGTCGGCGTCGATCTCGCCTTGCGCCCGGTCCCGTGCGAGTGCGACGTGGAGTGATGCCTCCAGCGTGGTCCAGCTCCGCTCGACCACGCGCGCCGCAGCGACGTCCCGGCCCGCCGGCTCGACCGCCGTATTCACCACCATGCAGCCACGGTTGTCGGCCGCGGACTCCTCCGCGTACCGCTCGATCAGTGCGCGAACGGTGGGCAGCACCGGTCCCGGCCGGCGGAGTTCCTCGACGCAAACGAGAACGTTCGGTCAAATGTTGCGGCGTAATCGTTGCAGGGGCCGCAACGTGTCACTTACGGTGCCGGCCGTCCCTGCGGGAGCGCAGTCCCGCGGCCACGAGCGCTGCGGTGAGCAGAAACGCGACGGCGGCGAGGGCGAAGGCGTATGCGTAGCCGCCGACCGCGGCTGCCGAGGGGGTGGCATGGGTGAGCGCGGCGGTGCGGCCGTCGGCGAGCGAGGTCAGTACGGCCACGCCCATGGTGGCGCCGGTGA
>NZ_JBEZIX010000023.1:0-134599 GCF_040651315.1 Streptomyces sp. NPDC048506 | reverse complement strand
GGCTGGGTGTCCGGACTGCTTCGCTTTACGTCCGGACACCCAGCCCCTCCGGCCCCCACCCTCCCGTGGGTGGGAAGGAAGAAGGCCGGTGGGGGTGGGATACGAGTGGTCCCCTGCCCGCAGTGAACTGACGGCGCCAGCCCCCACCGGCCTCTCGCCACCCACTCACGGGAGGTGACGGGCCGGAGGGGCAGGGGTGCGGGACGTAGAGCGAAGCAGTCCCACACCCCTGCCCCTCCGGCCCGTCACCGCACCCAACAACACCACGCCCGCCGCAGGCGCAACGGCGACAAGCCACCACGGCGAGACAGCCGACAACGTGGGGGGAGCGCCGGCCGCCAGGCCACGGCGCGACAGCCAAAAACGTGGGAAGCCGGCCAAGCGCAGCGGTTGGCTGATACTGGAGGGGTTATGGAATTCGTCATCCTTGCCGTAGTCATCGCCGTGGTCGTGCTCGGCGCGATCAGCGGGCTCGTCATCAGCGGCCGCAAGAAGAAGCAGCTGCCGCCGGCCCCGCAGGCTGCCCCCAAGCCCTCCGTCACCGCGCCCCCCGCCGAACCGCACGTCGGCGAGGAGGCCGAGACCCCCCGCGACGAAGAACGTCGCACCATCGAAGAAGTCGCGCTGCCCACCGCCGAGGCCCCGGTTGCCGAGGCGCCGGTGGACGAGGTGCCGGCCGCCGCGCCCGAGGCGCCCGAGATCGAGGTTCCCGAGCCGACCGCGGGCCGGCTGATCCGGCTGCGCGCCCGGCTCTCCCGCTCCCAGAACACCCTGGGCAAGGGCCTGCTGAACCTGCTCTCCCGCGAGCACCTCGACGACGAGACCTGGGAGGAGGTCGAGGACACCCTGCTCACCGCCGACGTCGGCGTCACCCCCACCCAGGAGCTGGTCGACCGGCTGCGCGAGCGGGTCAAGGTCCTCGGCACCCGCACCCCCGACGACCTGCGCGAACTCCTCCGTGACGAGCTGCTCACGCTCATCGACCCGGACCTCGACCGCACCGTGCACACCGCCAACGGCATCGGCAACGGCGGCGACGAGATCCCCGGCGTCGTGATGGTCGTCGGCGTCAACGGCACCGGCAAGACCACCACCACCGGCAAGCTCGCCCGGGTCCTGGTCGCCGACGGCAAGTCCGTCGTCCTCGGCGCCGCCGACACCTTCCGTGCCGCGGCCGCCGACCAGCTCCAGACCTGGGGCGAGCGGGTCGGCGCCCGTACGGTGCGCGGGCCCGAGGGCGGCGACCCCGCCTCGATCGCCTTCGACGCGGTGAAGGAGGGCATCGCCGAAGCCGCCGACGTCGTCCTGATCGACACCGCGGGCCGGCTGCACACCAAGACCGGCCTCATGGACGAGCTGGGCAAGGTCAAGCGGGTCGTCGAGAAGCACGGACCGGTCGGCGAGGTGCTGCTCGTCCTCGACGCCACCACCGGCCAGAACGGCCTGGTGCAGGCCCGGGTGTTCGCCGAGGTCGTGGACATCACCGGCGTGGTGCTCACCAAGCTCGACGGCACCGCCAAGGGCGGCATCATCATCGCCGTCCAGCGCGAACTGGGCGTACCGGTCAAGCTGGTCGGCCTGGGCGAGGGAGCGGACGACCTGGCGCCGTTCGAGCCGAAGGCGTTCGTTGACGCCCTTATCGACTGAGCCCGACCGTCGGGCGGTGGACCGCCCCGGTTGCCCTCGGCCCCCGGACCCGCACACGGCGGGTACCGGGGGCCGATGTCGTTCGCCGGAGCATGATCGGCATGCTGGAGCCATGACCTTACGAATCACCGCGCCGTCCCGCACCGGCGCCGAACGACTTCCCGACGGTCGACTGCTGGGCTGGGCGGAGTGGGGCCCGGTGGACGGCACGCCGGTGCTGCTCTCCCCGGGCGCGGCCACCAGCCGACGGCTCGGCCTCGGCGCCACGGCCGTCGAGGCGCTCGGGGTCCGGCTGATCAGCCTGGACCGGCCCGGTCTGGGGGCCTCCACTCCTGCTCCCGGGCGCACCTTCACCGACTTCGCGGCCGACGTGCGGGAGTTCGCCGCCCGGCGCGGGCTGGGCCGGCCCGCCATGGTCGGCAACTCACAGGGTGCGCCGTTCGCCCTGGCCTGCGCCGCCGCGGAGGTGATCGGCGCCCTGGCGGTGGTCTCCGGGGCGGACGAGGTGGCCGAGCCCCGGTTCGCCCGGGCGCTGCCGGACGAGCTGCGCCGGCTCGTCGATCTGGCGACCTGCGACCCGGCCGCCGCGGAGCAGCTCTTCGCCGGATTCACCCCACAGGCCATGTGGGACATGGTGTGGGCCGGTAGCCCCGAATGCGACCGCGCGGTCTACGCGGAGCCCGCCTTCGCCGCCGCCTACCGGGAGGCGCTGGAGGAGGCCTTCGCCCCCGGCCCGGAGGGGTATGCGCGGGACACCACGCTGGCCATGGGGCGGTGGGGCATCGCCCTCTCCTCGATCACCGTCCCGGTGGACCTGTGGTACGGCGCCGAGGACACCGGCCACTCACCGGACCAGGGCGCCGGGCTGGCGCTGCGGATCCCCGGAGCCGTCCGCCACCTCGTGCCGGGCATCGGGGGAGCGGTGCTGTGGACCCATGCCGATGCCGTCCTCCGAACGCTTCTGGAGCGCGCCGGGGCGGCGCCGGTTCACACGCACAGGCGGGCGCAGGCGTAGGCCAGGGTGCCGACGACCAGCCGGGCCTGGGGCGGGCGGCCCGCCGTGTCCAGGGTGGGCGGGCGCAGCCAGCGCATCGGGCCCCGGCCGCCGTGGTCGGACGGGGGCGCGGTGATGTGGTCGCCGGGGCCCAGTGGGCGCAGGTCGACGGCGGCGTCGTCCCAGCCCGTCCGGTAGAGCAGATCGGGGAGTTCGGCGGCCGCGCCGGGCGCGACGAAGAAGAGCGCACGGCCGGTCGGGGTGGCGGCGACCGGACCGAGCGGCAGCCCCATCCGCTCCAGGCGCGCCAGCGCGTTGCGGCCCGCGGTCTCCGGTACGTCGAGGATGTCGAAGGACCGGCCCACCGGGAGGAGCACGGCCGCGCCCGGGGTCTCCGCCCAGGCCGCGGCGGCCTTCTCCAGCGTCGCGCCGGCCGGCAGCTCCCCGCCGAAGGCCAGCCGATGGGCGCCGGGGGAGGGGCAGCCGGCGGCGCCGCACGAACACTCCGTACGGCCGCTGCCGGCGCGGACCGCTCGCGCACCGGGGGCGACGTCCCAGCCCCACAGCCCGGTGTACTCCGCCACTGCCGTGATCTCGGTCGAGCGGGCGCGACGTCGGGAGGCGGATCGCATCTCCCGGATGCCGCCGATCGTGAAGCCCATGCCCCCTCCAACGGGTGGTGTGTGTCCCTGGTTACGAGTCGGTGGGTTGACGACGGGCCCCCGTTCACGCTCCGTCTACGGCCCGCTGCGGCGGTGGTACGACGCGCTGTGCCGGGTGGTGCGGTGTGCGCCATGAGCCCCCACGTGCTTCGTTCCGCCCGGCCGCGCTCGACCTGTGTCAAGTCAATCGCGAGACTCGGGTGGGGAGTTCATTCGAAGGGGTGGCGAATGGTGGCGTTTCCGCAATCGCCCTCGCGGGGGGCGTGATCGTAGGATTACTTTCGGTGCACGAACCCTGGAGAGGCATCATTCGCACGGGTATGCCGGTGGCAACGACCGGTGGAGCACAGGCCAAAAGGTGTGGCCGGAATCCGTGATCGGGTAGATGTACCCCGGACAGGCGTCGCAACGGGCGCCGGTCCGTGGGTGGTTCACGGCTGGTTCACGGCCAGCAGGTACCGAGCATCACACCGAGGCAGCGACCGGGAGGGGCTTCCAGTGGGCGGCAACGGCGGCACGGGCGGCACCGACGCCGTCAAACGTCCCAACGCGCAGTTGGGCTCGTGGTTCATGCGCAGCGGCTGGTCCAAGGGCGAGCTGGCGCGACAGGTCAACCGCCGGGCGCGCCAGATGGGTGCCCACCACATCAGCACCGACACCTCGCGGGTGCGCCGCTGGCTCGACGGCGAGCAGCCGCGCGAGCCCATTCCCCGGATCCTGTCCGAGCTGTTCTCCGAGCGCTTCGGCTGTGTGGTCGGCATCGAGGAGCTGGGGCTGCGCTCCGCGCACCAGTCCCCGTCCGTCTCCGGCGTCGACCTGCCCTGGGCCGGGGCCCAAACGGTCAACCTCATCAGCGAGTTCTCCCGCAGCGACCTGATGCTCGCCCGCCGCGGCTTCCTCGGCACCTCCCTCGCGCTCGCCGCCGGCCCCAGCCTCGTCGAGCCGATGCAGCGCTGGCTGGTGCCGGTCCCCGCGGGCCCGGGCGGCCCGGAGGAGCCCGACCGCACCAGGCGGCACACCCGGCTCTCCAAGCCCGAGCTGGACCTGCTGGAGTCGACGACCGCGATGTTCCGCCAGTGGGACGCCCAGTGCGGGGGCGGGCTGCGCCGCAAGGCGGTCGTCGGCCAGCTCCACGAGGTCACCGACCTCCTCCAGGAGCCGCAGCCACAGCAGGTCACCAGGCGGCTCTTCAAGGTCGCCGCCGAACTGGCCGAACTGGCCGGCTGGATGAGCTACGACATCGGGCTCCAGCCGACCGCGCAGAAGTACTTCGTGCTGGCGCTGCACGCCTCCAAGGAGGCCGGCGACCGCCCGCTGGGCTCGTACATCCTCTCCAGCATGAGCCGGCAGATGATCCACCTCGGCCGGCCGGACGACGCGCTGGAGCTGATCCACCTCGCCCAGTACGGCAGCCGGGAGACCGCGACCCCGCGCACCCAGGCGATGTTGTATGCGATGGAGGCCCGCGCCTACGCCGGAATGGGCCAGCCCAGCAAGGTCAAGCGGGCCGTCCGGATGGCCGAGGACACCTTCTCCGACGTCCTGCCCGGCGAGCCCGAGCCGGACTGGATCCGCTTCTTCTCCGAGGCCGAGCTGAACGCCGAGAACGCCCACTCCTACCGCGATCTCGCCTATGTCGCGGGCCGCAGCCCCACCTACGCCTCGCTCGCCGAGCCGGTCATGGAGCGGGCCGTCGAGCTGTTCAGCAAGGACCCCGAGCACCAGCGGTCGTACGCGCTCAACCTGATCGGCATGGCCACCGTACGGCTGTTGCAGAAGGAGCCGGAGGCCTGTGCGGAGATGGCGCAGAAGGCCATTCCGTTCGCCCGACAGGTCCGCTCGGAGCGGGTCAACACCCGACTGCGCAAGACCGTGGACACCGCCGCCCGGGAATTCGGCGGCGTCGCCGAGGTCATCAAGCTCAGCGACGAGCTCGCCCGTCAGCTACCGGAATCCGCGGCGGCCGTCTGACGACACCCCTGACCCCCCGGCCGCGGCCGCCGCCCCGTACAGCCCGACTCGGCTCCCCCATGCCAGGTCACGCGGGCGGGCGGCCGCGGTCGGGGACCTTGTGCGCCCTGGGCGCGCTCCCCGGACTCCGTCCAGGAAGTGCCGGGGACCCCACGCGGAGGCGGCCGGGCGCCGTGGGGGTGGGCCCGACGGGTGGTCGCCGCGGGGTGGGCGCTGTCGATTCCGGCCACGACGCGTCCTCGGGGTTTCCGTGGGGTGAAGGGGTGAATCAGGGATGATCTCGGAGTTCACCGGGGCGTAACACGGGTGGTGCCTTCGTCACGGTCGCGAAACACCGGCAAGGTTTGGCCGAAACCACCCTGCGACAACCTCATCGCGAAGTCGGCCCACCAGAACCACGCCCGCACGGGCCGCATCGACGACGAGGAGACGCCGATGCCCCCAGGCATCCTGACGCTTGCAGCAGACAAGGTCACACTGAGCCCGGCCAACACCGGCTTCATGCTGATCGCTTCCGCGCTGGTGATGGTCATGACCCCCGGACTCGCCTTCTTCTACGGCGGCATGGTCCGGGTCAAGAGCGCGCTCAACATGCTGATGATGAGCTTCATCAGCCTGGGCATCGTCACCATCCTGTGGGTCCTCTACGGCTTCGGGCTCGCGTTCGGGTCCGACAAGGGCAGCCTGATCGGCTGGGACGGCCACTTCGCCGGCCTCAGCGGCATCGGCCTGACCGAGCTGTGGGGCACCAGCACCATCCCGGTCTACGTCTTCGCGGTCTTCCAGCTGATGTTCGCGATCATCACGCCCGCGCTGATCAGCGGTGCCCTCGCGGACCGGGTGAAGTTCACCGCCTGGGCGCTGTTCATCGCCGTATGGGTCACCGTCGTCTACTTCCCCGTCGCCCACTGGGTGTGGGCCGAGGGCGGCTGGCTGTTCGACCTGGGCGTCATCGACTTCGCCGGCGGTACGGCCGTCCACATCAACGCCGGTGCCGCCGCGCTCGGCGTCATCCTGGTCGTCGGCAAGCGCATCGGATTCAAGAAGGACCCGATGCGGCCGCACAGCCTGCCCCTGGTGATGCTCGGCGCCGGTCTGCTCTGGTTCGGCTGGTTCGGCTTCAACGCCGGCTCCTGGCTCGGCAACGACGACGGCGTCGGCGCGGTCGCCTTCGTCAACACCCAGGTCGCCACGGCCGCCGCGATGCTCGGCTGGCTGGTGTACGAAAAGCTCCGGCACGGCTCGTTCACCACGCTCGGTGCGGCCTCCGGCGCGGTCGCCGGCCTGGTCGCCATCACCCCGGCCTGCGGCTCGGTCAGCCCCCTGGGCTCGATCGCGATCGGCGTGATCGCCGGTGTGCTGTGTGCGATGGCCGTCAACCTGAAGTACAAGTTCGGCTACGACGACTCCCTCGACGTGATCGGCGTCCACCTCGTCGGCGGTGTCGCCGGATCGCTGCTGATCGGTCTGTTCGCCACCGGCGGCGTGCAGAGCAAGGCCAAGGGCCTGTTCTACGGGGGCGGTTTCGAGCAGCTCGGCAAGCAGACCGTCGGCGTGGTCTGCGTGCTGCTGTACTCCCTGGTCGTCTCGTACGTCCTTGCCAAGGTCATCGACCTGGTGATGGGCTTCCGGGTCAGCGAGGACGAAGAGATCTCCGGCATCGACCAGGCCGCGCACGCGGAGACCGCGTACGACTTCACCGGTGCCGGTGGTGGCACCGCGGCCCGCAAGGGACCGGCACTCGGCGAGGCCCTGACGAAGAAGGTGGACGCGTGAAGCTCATCACGGCAGTAATCAAGCCGCACCGGCTGGACGAGGTGAAGAACGCCCTCCAGGCCTTCGGGGTGCACGGTCTGACCGTCACCGAGGCCAGTGGCTACGGCCGGCAGCGCGGGCACACGGAGGTGTACCGCGGCGCCGAGTACACCGTCGACCTGGTGCCGAAGATCCGCATCGAGGTGCTGGTCGAGGACGCGGACGCGGAAGAACTGGTGGACCTCGTCGTCAAGGCCGCCCGCACCGGCAAGATCGGCGACGGCAAGGTGTGGACCGTCCCGGTCGACGACGCGGTCCGGGTGCGCACCGGCGAACGCGGGCCGGACGCCCTGTGACGGCCGGCTCCGGCCCCGAAGGCGGCGACCGCCTCCGGGGCCGGAGCCGTACCGGGGACGCCCGAGCGGCGGATGGCCGCGGGCCGCGCACCGGACCAGACTGACCACGGGGACGGCGGCCGGACGGGGCGGCCGCAGGGGGACGACAGTGACCGCGAGGACCAACACGACCAAGGAGCGCGGGAGTTGACCGAGAGCGTCGAGGAAACGGCAGGACCGGCCGGAGCGCCGCACCCGGAGCGCGGGCCCGCCCCGGAAGGCGGCTACCCCGCGGCCCGATTGCGGCTCCTCCAGGACCGGACGCCCACCGGATCCGACCGCCGCGCCGCCCTGGCCCGGCTGACCGACGACTGGCTGGCCGGCCTGCTGACCAGGCACGCCACCGCCGCCGGCCTGACCGGCGCCGCCCTGGTCGCCGTCGGCGGCTACGGCCGCGGTGAACTCTCCCCGCGCAGCGACCTCGACCTCCTGCTGCTGCACGACGGGCGCGCCGACCCGCGGGCCCTCGCCGCGCTCGCCGACCACCTCTGGTACCCCGTCTGGGACCTCGGCATCGCCCTCGACCACTCGGTGCGCACCGTCGCCGAGGCCCGCAGGGCCGCCCGCGACGACCTGAAGGTGCAACTGGGCCTGCTCGACGCCCGCCACCTGGCCGGTGACCCCGAGCTCAGCGCCGGGTTGCGCACCGCGGCGTACGCCGACTGGCGCGAGAGCGCCCCCAAGCGGCTGCCGGAGCTGCACGCCCTGTGTCAGGAGCGCGCCGAGCGGCAGGGCGAGCTCCAGTACCTCCTGGAACCGGACCTCAAGGAGGCCCGGGGCGGGCTGCGGGACGCCACCGCGCTCCGGGCGGTCGCCGCCTCCTGGCTCGCCGACGCCCCGCGCGGCGGCCTGGAAGCCGCCCGGACCCGCCTGCTCGACACCCGCGACGCGCTGCACCTGACCACCGGCCGCGCCACCGACCGGCTGTCCCTCCAGGAACAGGACCAGGTGGCCGAGGCCCTCGGCGTGCTCGATGCGGACGCCCTGCTGCGGCAGACCTACGAAGCCGCCCGCACCATCTCCTACGCGGCCGACGTCACCTGGCGCGAGGTCGGCCGGGTGCTGCGCGCCCGCTCCGTCAAGCCCGTACTGCGCGGGCTGCTCTCCGGCCGTACCGCGAGCCGGGGCGAGCGCTCACCGCTCGCCGAGGGCGTCGTCGAGCTCGACGGTGAGGCGGTGCTGGCCCGCACCGCGCGGCCGGAGCGGGACCCGGTGCTGGTGCTGCGCGCCGCGGCGGCCGCGGCCCAGGCCGGGCTGCCGCTGGCCACCCATGCCATCCGGCGCTGCGCCACGGCGCACCCCGCCCAGCCGCTGTCCGTCCCGTGGCCCGCCGAGGCCCGGGAGCAGCTGGTGACCCTGCTGGGCGCCGGCGTGTACACCGTGCCGGTGTGGGAGGCGCTGGAGGCCGAGGGGCTCATCACCCGACTGCTGCCCGACTGGGAGCGGGTCCGCTGCCGCCCGCAGCGCAACCCCGTCCACACCTGGACCGTCGACCGCCACCTCGTCGAGACCGCCGTCCGGGCCTCCGCGCTGACCCGCCGTGTGCACCGCCCCGACCTGCTGCTGGTCGCGGCCCTGCTGCACGACATCGGCAAGGGCTGGCCCGGCGACCACTCGGTGGCCGGGGAGACCATCGCCCGTGACATGGCCGCCCGGCTCGGCTTCGACGCCCGCGACACCGCAGTGATCGCCACCCTCGTACGGCACCACCTGCTGCTCGTCGAGACCGCCACCCGGCGCGACCTGGACGACCCGGAGACCGTCGGCGCGGTCGCCGAGGCGGTCGGCAGCACCGGCACCCTGGAGCTGCTGCACGCCCTGACCGAGGCCGACGCGCTGGCCACCGGGCCCGCCGCCTGGAGTGCCTGGCGCGGGGGACTCGTCGCCGACCTGGTCAAACGGGTCGCCGCCCGACTCGCGGGGGAGCCCGAGCCGGAAGTGCGCGGCGCCGACGGGCCGACGGCCGAGCAGGAGCGGCTGGCGATCGAGGCCGGCCGCACCGGCGGCCCCGTCCTGGCCCTGCACACCCGCGCCGAGCCGCCCGCCAGGGCCGAGGACGAAGCGCCCGCCCAGGAGCCGGTCGGCGTCGAGCTGCTGATCGCCGTACCCGACCAGCCCGGCGTGCTGCCCGCCGCGGCCGGTGTGCTGGCCCTGCACCGGCTGACCGTGCGCGCCGCCGACCTGCTCTTCCTCGACCCCATCGGCGAGGGTCCGGTGCTGGTGTTGAGCTGGCGGGTGGCGGCCGAGTACGGCTCGCTGCCGGAGGCCGACCGGCTCCGCGCCGACCTGGTCCGCGCCCTGGACGGCTCCCTGGACGTGCCGGCCCGGCTCGCCGAACGCGAACGCGCCTACGCCCGCCGCTCACGTGCCGTGCCCGCCCCGCCGCCCCGGGTCACCGTCGCCTCCGGCAGCTCGCGCACCGCGACCGTCATCGAGGTCCGCGCCCAGGACGCCCACGGCCTGCTGCACCGCATCGGCCGCGCCCTGGAGACCGCCGGCGTCGCGGTCCGCAGCGCGCACATCAGCACCCTGGGCGCGAACGCGGTGGATGCGTTCTACGTCACGGGGGCGGACGGAGAGCCCCTGGCGGAGGCGGCGGCGCACGAGGTCGCGTCGGCCGTGGAGGCCGCTCTCCAGTAGGCGGAGCGGCCGTCCGCGGCCGGTGCGACCAGGGTCCGGCCGGTGCGGGCGAGCCGGCCCGGACCGGTTCGCTTGCCCGGCCGGATACCCTAGAACCCGACTGCACCCTGCCCCCGACCCCGAGGATCGACGACCGCCGTGTTCGATACGCTTTCCGACCGCTTGGCGAGTACTTTCAAAAACCTCCGGGGCAAGGGCCGCCTGAGCGAGGCGGACATCGATGCCACGGCGCGCGAGATCCGGATCGCGCTGTTGGAGGCGGACGTCGCCCTGCCCGTCGTCCGGGCCTTCATCAAGCAGGTCAAGGAGCGCGCCACCGGCATCGAGGTCTCCCAGGCGCTGAACCCCGCCCAGCAGGTCATCAAGATCGTCAACGAGGAGCTCATCGGCATCCTCGGTGGCGAGACCCGCCGGCTGCGGTTCGCCAAGCAGCCGCCGACCGTGATCATGCTCGCGGGCCTCCAGGGTGCCGGTAAGACCACCCTGGCCGGCAAGCTCGGCCGCTGGCTCAAGACCCAGGGCCACAGCCCCCTGCTGGTCGCCTGCGACCTCCAGCGCCCCAACGCCGTCAACCAGCTCCAGGTCGTCTCGGAGCGCGCCGGCGTCGCCTTCTACGGCCCCCAGCCGGGCAACGGCGTCGGCGACCCGGTCCAGGTCGCCAAGGACTCGATCGAGCACGCGCGCACCAAGCAGTACGACGTCGTCGTCGTCGACACCGCCGGCCGCCTCGGCATCGACGCCGAGATGATGCAGCAGGCCGCGGACATCCGCGACGCGGTCAACCCGGACGAGGTCCTCTTCGTCGTCGACGCGATGATCGGTCAGGACGCGGTCAACACCGCCGAGGCCTTCCGGGACGGCGTCGGCTTCGACGGGGTCGTGCTGTCCAAGCTGGACGGCGACGCCCGCGGTGGTGCCGCGCTCTCCATCGCGCACGTCACCGGCAAGCAGATCATGTTCGCCTCCAACGGCGAGAAGCTGGACGACTTCGACGCGTTCCACCCGGACCGCATGGCGTCCCGCATCCTCGGCATGGGCGACATGCTCAGCCTCATCGAGAAGGCCGAGCAGACCTTCAGCCAGCAAGAGGCCGAGAAGATGGCCGCCAAGCTGGCGAAGGGGCCCAAGGAGTTCACCCTCGACGACTTCCTGGCCCAGATGGAGCAGGTCCGCAAGATGGGCTCCATCTCCAAGCTGCTCGGCATGCTCCCCGGCATGGGGCAGATGAAGGAGCAGATCAACAACCTCGACGAGCGCGAGGTGGACCGCACCGCTGCGATCATCAAGTCGATGACCCCGGCCGAGCGCCAGGACCCGACGATCATCAACGGCTCGCGCCGGGCCCGCATCGCCCGGGGTTCCGGTGTCGACGTCAGCACGGTCAAGAACCTCGTCGAGCGGTTCTTCGACGCCCGCAAGATGATGTCGAAGATGGCCCAGGGCGGCGGCATCCCCGGGATGCCCGGCATGCCGGGGATGCCCGGCATGGGTGCCGGCGCGCGCAAGAAGAAGCAGGTCAAGCAGGCCAAGGGCAAGCGCAAGAGCGGCAACCCGATGAAGCGCCAGGCCGACGAGCAGGCGGCCGCCGCCCGCCGCGAGGCCGCCCAGTCCGGCAACCCGCTGGGCCTGCCGCAGGGCGACCAGAGCCCGCAGAACTTCGAACTCCCCGAGGAGTTCAAGAAGTTCATGGGCTGACCCGGCCCCGGTACCTCCGGTTCGCGAGCCTCCCGGCCACCGTGGTGTGGCCGGGAGGCTCGCGCGTTCCCGCCCGCGCACCGTGCGTCCAGCCCGCACGGGGCGCACTCCGGCAGCCGGTCCGCCGGGCCTCGGCCCCACGGCCTCGGGCCCACGGCCTCCGCCCCACGGCCTCCGCTCAGCGCGTCCGCGCGATCAGATACCGGAACACGTTCGGCATCCAGACCGTGCCGTCCGCCCGCTGGTGCGGATGCAACGCCTCCACGAGCTCCTTCTCCACCTCCCGCTGCCCGGCCGCCTCCAGCGCCGCGTCGAACAGCCCCGTCGACATCAGCCCGCGCACCGCGCTCGCCAGGTCCGCGTACCCGAACGGGCAGGCCACCCGCCCCGAACCGTCCGGCCGCAGCCCGGCCCGGTCCGCCAGCTCCTCCAGGTCGTCCCGCCCGGCCAGCCGCCATCGGGAGGACCCGGGCGCCAGGGCGTCCGGGGGGTCCGCCAGCCGCTGCGCCACCCGCAGCACCCCGGCCGTGGCACACCGCTCCACCGGGCCCCAACCGCCCAGCACCACCGCGCTGCCGCGCTCCGCCAGCGCCGCCGCCGCGGTCAGCGACGCCGTCAGCCCCTCGACCGTGCTCACACACCCCACCGGGTGGAACGCGGTCACCACGTTGAACGCCACGTCCCCGGACGCGGCCGCCTCCAGACCGCCGCTGACCACCCGGGTGTGCTCCGGCATACCGTCCGGCGTGAGCCGCTCACGCGCCAGCTCCAGCCGGGACTCGTCCGCATCCACCCCGCTCACCTGCGCCCCGCGGGCCGCCGCCAGCAGCAGCGCCAGACCGGAGCCACAGCCCAGGCCGAGCAGCCGGGTGCCCGGCCCGATCCCCAAACGGTCGTACGCGGCCTCGTAGAGCGGCACCAGCATCCGCTCCTGGATCTCGGCCCAGTCCCGGGTGCGCGAGTGTGAGCCCGTCGGCGCGGCCGGGCCGGCGCAGGGCAGGGTTGCGGAGTTCGGAAGCTGGTGCCGCACGAGCGTGGGTGACATCGATAGCGCCCCTATTCGCCGAGAACCCGAAGCTGTTCCGTACCGATCGCCCCCGTGTTCGCGCGTTGTGCGCCCCCGCAATCCAGACAACTGCGCATCCGTCCGGCCGTCCAGGGGATGCGCCGGGGTTGTCTCCCGCGCGCCCCCGTATGCGCCGGGCCTGCTCCCTGGAGCGCCGTTCCAGCGTGCCCCGCCCTGCGCCGTTCCGCCACGGCAACGCCCGCCACCTGGATGCTCCGCGCGCCCCCCGACTTCCCCTCCGCGCACCCCTCCGAGGGCCCTACGGTGGGATACGGGCCGGTGCCGGTGGGCACAGGTTCCCCCCGTACCATCGCCGCGGTGATCGCGGCCGAGGCATGCGGCCGCCCTACGCCATCCGGCGTACGGACGAAGGGCCCGAGCGGTACGTGGGGATACGTACCGGCTTGCGGCGTACTGGGCGTCTTCTGTGCAGATCAGCGCACCCGCCCCCGGCACGGCCCATGACCGGAAACTGACTGGTACGTGCAAATTATTTGGGATGCCCCGGAATCGGAACACCGGGCAACCTCCGCTCGTTGTCACGACGTGAGCACGACACCGCCTGTTCTCGCCGCCGAGCTGGCACTCGCGTGGGCCGACATTCAACGGCACCACCCCGAGCTGCCGGACCTGGCCGCGCCCGAGTCCCTGATCGGAGAGTCGTCGTCCGCCTGTGGCGCCGAGCTCTCCTTCGAACGGCTGCTCCACGAGGCAGTCCACGGCATCGCCGCCGCCCGCGGTGTCCGCGACACCTCCAGGGCTGGCCGTTACCACAACCGCCGGTTCCTGGCGATCGCCGAGGAGCTGGGCCTGGACCACGCCGACGAGCCGCACCCCAGCAGCGGCTTCTCGCTGGTCACGCTCAGCCCCGAAGCCAGGAGGCGCTACCGCCCCACCATCGAACGCCTCGGCAGAGCCCTCAAGGCACATTCGGCCGCGACCGCGACGGACACCGCGCGCAGCTTCCGCGGCCCGGCCGCCCGGCACGGCTCCTCCGGCGGCGGCGTCCGCGTCAAGGCCGTCTGCGACTGCGGGCGCAATGTCCGCGTCGTCCCGTCCGTGCTCGCCCAGGCGCCGATCGTCTGCGGCGGCTGCGGCAAGCCGTTCCGGATCCCCGAGGTGGCCGCGGTCGGCTGACCGAAGGGCGTGTGGCACAATGGCTAGCTGTACTCGACAGCCGCATAGGACCCCTCTCTCCTCCGGCTGACGCGTCCATCGGGCACCCGAGTACCGCAACCCCACGTGGCATCTCGTTGTGCCCAACCACGTCAAGACCAGGAGACACCACTCCCGTGGCAGTCAAGATCAAGCTGAAGCGTCTGGGCAAGATCCGTTCGCCTCACTACCGTATCGTCGTCGCCGACTCCCGCACCCGCCGTGACGGCCGGGCCATCGAGGAGATCGGTCTGTACCACCCGGTGCAGAACCCCTCGCGCATTGAGGTCGACTCGGAGCGTGCCCAGTACTGGCTGAGCGTCGGCGCGCAGCCGACCGAGCCCGTCCTGGCCATCCTCAAGGTCACCGGCGACTGGCAGAAGTTCAAGGGCCTGCCGGCCCCGGCGCCGATGAAGGTCGCCGAGCCGAAGGCCGACAAGCGCGCCCTCTTCGAGGCCGCCGCCAAGGCTTCCGGCGACGAGCCGAAGGGTGAGGCCATCACCCCGAAGGCGAAGAAGGCGGACAAGAAGGCGGACGAGGCTGCTGCCGAGTCCACCTCTGAGCCGACCGAGGCCTGAGCATGCTCGAAGAGGCCCTTGAGCACCTCGTCAAGGGCATCGTCGACAACCCCGATGACGTGCAGGTAGCCTCGCGCACCCTGCGCCGCGGGCGGGTGCTGGAGGTCCGGGTCCACCCCGACGACCTCGGCAAGGTGATCGGCCGCAACGGTCGCACCGCCCGCGCCCTGCGGACCGTCGTCGGCGCCATCGGCGGCCGCGGCATCCGCGTCGACCTCGTCGACGTGGACCAGGTCCGCTGACACGTTGAACACCGGCTCGGGCCGGGGAGGGCCTCCGGCCCGCCCCGGCCCGTACCCGTTTGCGGTGCTCGCCACGGGACCGCAGCCATCACATCGAGGAACCACGACGGCGAGTGACCACCTCCGCGCACGCGGCGGCGGTCCGGCCGCAAGGAGCAGCAGTGCAGCTGGTAGTCGCCCGCATCGGTCGCGCCCACGGCATCAAGGGCGAGGTCACCGTAGAGGTACGCACCGACGAGCCCGAACTCCGGCTCGCCCCCGGCGCCGTCCTCGCCACCGACCCGTCCTCCGTCGGGCCGCTGACCATCGCGACCGGCCGGGTGCACAGCGGCCGGCTGCTGCTGCGCTTCGAGGGCGTCGCGGACCGCACCGCCGCCGAGGCGCTGCGCAACACCCTGCTGATCGCCGAGGTCGACCCCGACGAGGTCCCCGAGGACCCCGAGGAGTTCTACGACCACCAGCTGATCGACCTCGACGTCGTCACCCGTGACGGCACCGCCGTCGGCCGGATCTCCGAGGTCTCCCACCTGCCCTACCAGGACCTGCTGATCGTCGAGCGGCCCGACGGGAGCGAGGTCATGATCCCGTTCGTCACCGAGATCGTCCCGGAGATCGACCTGGAGGAGCAGCGCGCGGTGATCGAGCCGCCGCCCGGCCTGCTCGACGAGAGCCAGGCGGAGATCGCCTCCGGCCGTGAGGACAGCTGATGCGGCTCGACGTCGTCACGATCTTCCCCGAGTACCTCGAACCGCTGAACGTCTCCCTCGTCGGCAAGGCCCGGGCCCGCGGCCAGCTCGACGTGCGCGTCCACGATCTGCGGCAGTGGACCCACGACAAGCACCACACCGTCGACGACACCCCGTACGGCGGCGGCCCCGGCATGGTCATGAAGCCCGAGCCGTGGGGTGAGGCGCTCGACGCGATCCTGGCCTCCGGCGACGGCGAGCCCGTCATCGTCGTGCCCACCCCCAGCGGTGTGCCCTTCACCCAGCAGCTCGCCGTCGAACTGTCCGGCAAGCCCTGGCTGGTGTTCACCCCGGCCCGCTACGAAGGCATCGACCGCCGCGTCATCGAGGAGTACGGCGATCGCCTGGACGTGCGCGAAGTCTCCATCGGCGACTACGTGCTGGCCGGCGGCGAGGCGCCGGTGCTGGTGATGGTCGAGGCGGTGGCCCGGCTGCTGCCCGGGGTGCTCGGCAACGCCGCCTCCCACCAGGACGACTCGTTCGCCCCGGGAGCGATGGCCGACCTCCTGGAGGGGCCCGTCTACACCAAGCCCCCCGAGTGGCGCGACCGGTCCATCCCCGAGGTGCTGATCAGCGGACACCACGGCAAGATCGCCCGCTGGCGCCGGGACGAGGCCTTCCGCCGCACCGACCGCAACCGGCCCGATCTGATCGAGCGCGCCGACCCCGCCGCGTTCGACAAGCACGACCGCGCGATCCTCGCCGCACTGGGCTGGTCACCGGGCGAGGACGGCCGATTTGGGCGTACGAGCGAGGCCGTGGAAGAATAGGCCGCTGCTGTGTGCGTCCGGCGCGCGCCCCTGCCACAGGGGGATCGACGCCCGCCCGACGGAACGGCAGCCGAACGATCCTTTTCCGACATCCCGTTGATGACCTGTGGCATCAACGAAGAAAGCAGACGAAATGTCTCACCTGCTCGACACCGTCGACTCCGCGTCGCTGCGCAGCGACATCCCGGCCTTCCGCCCGGGTGACACCATCAACGTCCACGTCCGCGTCATCGAGGGCAACCGCTCCCGTGTGCAGCAGTTCAAGGGCATTGTCATCCGCCGTCAGGGCTCCGGCGTGCGCGAGACCTTCACGGTCCGCAAGGTCAGCTTCTCCGTCGGCGTCGAGCGCACCTTCCCCGTGCACACCCCGATCGTCGAGAAGATCGAGGTCGTGACCCGCGGTGACGTCCGTCGCGCCAAGCTGTACTACCTGCGCGAGCTGCGCGGCAAGGCCGCCAAGATCAAGGAGAAGCGCGAGCGCTGAGCCGCGCGGTTGTCGGGCGCGATTTTTTGCGCGCGGGCAACGCAAAGCCCCTCTCGCGGCCGGTGTCCGGATCTGGCCGGATAGGCTCAGGGCCCGATGGACACCGACGCACGCCTCTCGGAGCGCGACCCCTCTCCCACCCCCGACGCGGGGCCGGAGCCGGGGTCGCGCTCCGCGCGTTTCCTCGCCCGTGCGGCTCGCCTGCGCCACCGGCCCCTCGCCCTGCTCGCGCTGTGCCTGGCGTTCGTCCTGCTGCTCAGCGCCTTCATCGCACAGCCCTTTCTGATCCCCAGCTCCTCCATGGAGAACACCCTGCGGATCGGGGACCGCGTGCTGGTCAACAAACTGGCGTACCGTTTCGGCAGCGAGCCGGCGCGCGGTGACGTCGTGGTGTTCGACGGCACCGGGTCCTTCGTTCACAGGGAGCAGGAGGAGAATCCCGTCACCGGGCTGCTCCGTGGAGCCGGCGCGGCGTTGGGACTGGCCCGGCCCGCCGAGACCGATTACATCAAGCGCGTGATCGGCGTCGGCGGCGACCACGTGACCTGCTGTGACGAACGGGGGCGGATCGAAGTGAACGGTGAGCCCGTGAACGAGGGCTATCTCCATCCAGGGGACGCGCCGTCCTCGGTGGATTTCGACATCGTGGTGCCGGAGGGGAGGCTGTGGGTCATGGGGGATCACCGCGCCAGATCCAGTGACTCCCGCGACCACCTCGGCGACCCGGGGGGCGGCACCGTCCCCGTCGACGAGGTCATCGGCCGTGCGGACCTGATCACCTGGCCGATGAGCCGCTGGCGCACGATCGACACACCGGACTCCTTCGACCGGATACCGGCCCCGGCAGGCCCCCATGGGTAACCGCGGACGCCCTCGTCACGGGCGGCAGAGCGCCGACGGGCCCGGCCGCGGCGCCCAGAACACACCCGGTGGCTCCGACGGCGCGTACGGGGACTCCACGGGCGCGTACGGCGGCTCCGCGGCGTCCGACCGCGCGCCGGGGCCCGGTGACGGCGACGCGAACCGGTCCCGCCGGCCGGCGACCGGCGGGCGTGCCGAGCGGCGGCGTCAGGCCAAGCGCATCAAGCGCCGCAGGCAGCGCTCCTACCTCAAGGAAATCCCCATCCTCATCGGGGTGGCGCTGGCCATCGCCCTCGTCCTGAAGACCTTCCTGGTCCAGGCGTTCGTCATCCCGTCCGGCTCCATGGAGCAGACGATCAGGATCGGCGACCGGGTGCTGGTCGACAAGCTCACCCCCTGGTTCGGCGCCAAGCCGGCTCGCGGGGACGTCGTCGTCTTCAAGGACCCCGGAGGCTGGCTCAAGGGCGAGCAGCACCAGCCCACCGGCGACGGGGGCGCCTTCCAGCCGATCAAGGACGCCATGACCTTCATCGGGCTGCTCCCGTCGGCCGATGAACAGGACCTGATCAAGCGGGTCGTGGCGGTCGGCGGCGACACCGTCAAGTGCTGCGACAAGCAGGGCCGGGTCACCGTCAACGGAACCCCGTTGACCGAACCGTACGTCCATCCGGGCAACCCGCCGTCGATGCTGAAGTTCACCGTGAACGTCCCCACCGGGCGGATCTTCGTGATGGGCGACCACCGCTCGGACTCCGCCGACTCGCGCTTCCACCTGGACGAGCCGTACCGTGGCACGGTCTCGGAGGACAACGTGGTGGGCCGGGCCGTGGTGATCGCCTGGCCGTTCAGCCATTGGCGCCGCCTCGAAGAGCCCGACACGTTCGCGACCGTTCACGACGCGCCGGGAGCCAAGGCGTCCGCAGCCGGCGCTCCGCATAGGGTGTCACCCGAGAGTTTGACCGTGCTCCCGACCCCTGCGGAACTCCCGCTCGTTATGGGAGTGGTGGGCCTGCACCGATTGACGGGTGGGCGAGTGCGTGGAGTGAGGAGCAGATGTGGGGGACTTGGCGGTCGGCCCGCGGTCCGGAACCGAAGAGCCCGAAGAGCCGGCACGGCGCGGTGAGACCCCGCAGCCGGCGGTGAGTTCCGTGCATCAGTCACGATCACAGTCGGAGGCGCAGGCACAGCCGCAGCGCTCGGCGTCCCTGGGCGCGTCGGATACGCCCGGCACGTCCGACGGGCCCGATACGTTGGACCCATCGGCGGGCGAGAGGGTGAGCGGCAGCATGAAGAAGGGCAAGAAGCCGCGTGCCTTCTGGAAGGAGCTGCCGATCCTGATCGGCATCGCCCTGCTCCTCGCGCTGCTGATCAAAACGTTTCTGGTGCAGGCGTTCTCCATCCCGTCCGACTCGATGCAGGACACCCTGCAACGCGGGGACCGGGTGCTGGTGGACAAGCTGACGCCGTGGTTCGGCGCGAAGCCGGAGCGCGGCGAGGTCGTTGTCTTCCACGATCCGGGCGGCTGGCTGAACGAGACCCCGACCCCGGAGCCCAACCCGGTCCAGAAGGTCCTCAGCTTCATCGGCCTGATGCCCTCGGCCGAGGAGAAGGACCTGATCAAGCGGGTCATCGCGGTCGGCGGCGACACCGTGGAGTGCCACGGCAGCGGCCCGGTCAAGGTCAACGGCAAGGCGCTGAAGGAAGACTCGTACATCTACCCCGGCGCCACCCCGTGCGGTGACCGCGCCTTCGGCCCGATCCACGTCCCCAAGGGGCGGATCTGGGTCATGGGTGACCACCGGGACGACTCCCTGGACTCCCGCTACCACCAGAACCTCAAGGGCAACGGCACCGTCTCGGAGGACGAGGTCGTCGGCCGGGCGTTCACCATCGCCTGGCCCATCAACCGCTGGGCGACCCTGCCGGTACCGGACACCTTCGACCAGGCCGGGATCAACAAGGCAATGGCGGTGGCTCCGGCCGCTCTCGGGCTGGCCGGCGCGGTGCCGATTGTTCTGTGGCGTCGCCGGAGGCTGACCGAATCACGTAACCCCAGGTAAGGTGCCGTCCCGGATCTTCGACGCGGGCCGGTCCGCGGGGTGGGAGCTGGGATGAGCAGCAGCACGGAACGCAGGACCGACGGCCGCGGCCGGACGATGGGCAGCACGCTGTCCAGTCTGGCCGTGGCCGTCGGCTGCGTACTGTTCCTGGGCGGCTTCGTGTGGGCAGCACTGCTCTACCGCCCGTACACCGTGCCGACCGATTCGATGTCGCCGACGATCCAGGTCGGGGCCCGGGTCATCGCCGAGAAGGTGAACGGCTCCGAGATACGCCGCGGCGACATCGTCGTCTTCCAGGACTCCGTGTGGGGCGACCTGCCGATGGTCAAGCGCGTGGTCGGCGTCGGCGGTGACAAGGTCTCCTGCTGCACCAAGCAGGGCCGGCTGACCGTGAACGGCATCCCCCTCGAGGAGCCCTACCTCGCGGAGAGCGGGCCCGCCTCGCCCGTCGGCTTCAAGGCCATCGTCCCCACCGGCCAGCTCTTCCTGCTCGGCGACCACCGCAGCGACTCCCTCGACTCCCGCGTCCACCTCACCGACGGCGACCACGGGTCCGTACCGCGCAGCGCCGTCAAAGCCCGGGTCGACGCCCGCGCCTGGCCGCTCGGCAGCATCGGCATGATGCAGCGCCCCACCAGTTTCTCCGCGCTCCCCGGCGGTACCTCCCAGCCCGGACCGCTGCAACCCATCACCCTCACCGTGATCGCCGGCGCGGTCCTCGTCCTCGGTGGCGCCGCCTACGGGCCGATCGCCCGACGCAAGGCGCGCAAGCGTGCCTGAGCGGCAGCGGCGGCAGGGGCAGCAGAGGCGGCACGGCGAGGAGGCACGGCGGGCGGCCCAGGAGCCCGCCGCTGCCGCCGAGGCCGCTGCCGAGGCCGCCGCCGGTGCCGCCCCGGTCGCCGAGGAGCCGGAGCCGGATCCGGACGGCGTGCGCCAGGTCTCCCGCATCGTGCTGCTCGACCCCGACGACCGGATCCTGCTGCTGCACGGGTTCGAACCGGACAACCCCGCCGACACCTGGTGGTTCACCCCCGGCGGCGGTCTGGAAGGCGGCGAGACCCGCGAAGAGGCAGCCCGCCGCGAGCTCGCCGAGGAGACCGGGATCACCGACGCCGTGCTCGGCCCCGTCCTGTGGAAACGCCGCTGTGCCTTCTCTTTCGACGGGCGGCGCTGGGAGCAGGACGAGTGGTACTACCTGGGTAGGACCGACCGGACCGCCACCGACATGGCCGGGCACACGGATCTCGAGCGACGCAGCGTCTCGGGGCTGAGGTGGTGGACTTCGGAGGAACTCTCCGCCTCGCATGAGACGGTGTATCCGACCAGACTCGCCGAGCTGCTGCGCACACTGCTCGACGAAGGACCCCCCAATGCGCCGGTGCACCTGGAGACCGAGAGGGTCTGACGCACAATAGGGGGACGCACGGCTGAAGGGGATCTGCCATGAGCGCCGAGGACCTCGAAAAGTACGAGACCGAGATGGAGCTGAAGCTCTACCGGGAGTACCGCGACGTCGTCGGGCTGTTCAAATACGTGATCGAGACCGAGCGTCGCTTCTACCTCACCAACGACTACGAGATGCAGGTGCACTCGGTCCAGGGTGAAGTCTTCTTCGAAGTGTCGATGGCTGACGCCTGGGTTTGGGATATGTACCGCCCGGCTCGTTTCGTGAAGCAGGTGCGGGTCCTTACGTTCAAGGACGTGAACATCGAGGAGCTCAACAAGAGCGATCTGGACCTCCCGGGGAGCTGAGCCGGCGCAACGCGGCCGACGCGGCCGGTGCCCTGTCTGCTGCCCGCCGGGCGCGTGCGGCCTGCTCTCACTCCTGTGGGTGACTGAGTTATCCACAACCGGCTCCCTGTCCACCAAGATCCAATAGGTCTGGGCGGGGGCGTCACAGTCGGTGCCGGAGGTGGTACCGCATGAACGCCATGCAGGCCGGCCGCACGGCCGGGGGACACGAGACCAAGGACGACGTACGGACCGGGGGCCGCGCACGGGCCGAGAACGGCGTACGGGTCGAGAACGGCGCACAGGTCGAGAACGGCGCACGGGTCGAGAACGAGGCGCGGGCCGAGAACGAGGCGCGGGTCGGGGGCCGCGCACGGGCGAGCGAGGATGAGGCACCGGCCGGTGACGCCCAGGCCGGCGGTGGACGGGCAGGCGATGGGCGACCTGTTCACGGGCAGGCCGGTCACGGACAAGCCAGGTGCACCGCAGGGTCCAGCGGCCAAGAGCGGGTCAAGGTCGGGGCTCGGCCCGGGCCCCGACCCAGGCACGGGGCCAGCGGCAGGGCCGGGACCAGGTGCCGAACCGTGGCGCCCACCGCCACGACCACAACCACGATCACGGCCCGCAAGCCCGCCACGAGACCACCGGCTGCACCGGCCACGCCCCCCACACCGGCCGCACCGCCCGCACCCCACGACATCCGGCGACGCGCCCTGGGCCGCTACGGCGAAGACCTGGCCACCCGACGCCTCATGGAGGCCGGCATGCGGATCCTGGACCGCAACTGGCGCTGCCGAGAGGGCGAGATCGACATCGTCGCTGCCGACGGCGATGCCGTGGTGATCTGCGAGGTCAAAACCCGTCGCGCCAGCTCCTACGAACACCCCATGGCCGCCGTACGTCCGGAGAAGACCGCCCGGCTCCGCCGGCTCGCGGAACGCTGGCTGGAACGCCACGACGGCCCACCACCCGGCGGTGTACGGATCGACGTCATCGGCGTCCTCCTGCCGGCCCGCGGAGCCCCCGTCGTCCAGCACGTACGAGGAGTGGCCTGATGGGATTCGCCCGAACGTGCTCCGTCGCCCTGGTCGGCGTCGAAGGCGTCGTTGTCGAGGTCCAGGCCGACCTGGAACCCGGCGTCGCGGCCTTCACCCTCGTCGGCCTGCCCGACAAGAGCCTCATCGAGTCCAGGGACCGGGTTCGTGCCGCGGTCGTGAACTCCGGCGCCGAGTGGCCGCAGAAGAAGCTCACCGTCGGCCTCAGCCCCGCCTCCGTGCCCAAGAGCGGCAGCGGATTCGACCTGGCCGTGGCCTGCGCCGTACTCGGCGCCGCCGAGCGCCTCGACCCCCGCGAACTCACCGACCTGATGATGATCGGCGAACTGGGCCTGGACGGCCGCGTCCGACCCGTGCGCGGCGTGCTGCCAGCCGTCCTGGCCGCGGCAGACGCCGGATACCGCCAGGTCGTCGTCCCGGAACGGGCCGTCGCCGAGGCTTCGCTCGTCCCCGGCATCGCCGTCCTCGGCGTCCGCAGCCTGCGCCAGCTGATCGCCGTCCTCGCCGACGAACCAGTACCCGACGAGGAGGACCCGCTGGACGAAGGCCGCCCAGACCCTCTGCTGGCCGGTCTGGCCGTGCCGGGCACCGGCGTCAGCGCCGGTCTGCCCCGCGGCGACCACACGCCCGACCTGGCCGATGTCGCAGGCCAGCACAGCGCCCGCCGTGCCCTGGAAGTGGCCGCCGCCGGACGCCACCACATCTTCCTCAAGGGCCCGCCCGGCGCCGGCAAAACATTGCTTGCCGAGCGCCTCCCGGGCCTGCTGCCACCTCTGTCCCCCAAGGAGTCCCTGGAGGTCACCGCCGTCCATTCGGTCGCCGGCACCCTCCCGCCGGGACAGCCACTGGTCCACCGCCCGCCCTACTGCGCCCCACACCACTCCGCGACGATGGCTTCCCTCGTAGGGGGCGGCACCGGACTACCCCGCCCCGGGGCCGTTTCCCTCGCCCACCACGGCGTGCTCTTCATGGACGAGGCCGCCGAGTGCAGCCCGACGGTCCTGGACGCCTTACGACAGCCGCTGGAATCCGGCCATGTGATCGTCGCCAGGGCCGCTGGCATGCTGCGGATGCCCGCCCGCTTCCTCCTCGCACTCGCGGCCAACCCCTGTCCCTGCGGCCGACACGGCACCACCAGCGGCGGCTGCGAGTGTCGGCCGTCCTCCATCCGCCGCTACCGCGCCCGGCTCTCCGGGCCGCTGATGGACCGCGTCGACCTGCGGATCGCCGTCGAACCGGTCGCCCGCGCCGAGCTGATCGCACTCGGCCGCGGCGCCGAAACCACCGCGACCGTCGCCGAACGCGTACGGGCCGCCCGGGAACGCGCCGAGGCTCGCCTCTCCGACACCCCCTGGCACACCAACAGCGAGGTGCCCGGCCATGAACTCAGAACCCGCTGGCAGGTCCACCCCGGCGCACTGGCCCAAGCAGAACACGACCTGGAGTGCGGTCTCCTGACCGCCCGAGGCCTCGACCGCGTCCTCCGCGTCGCCTGGACGGCGGCCGACCTGGCCGGCCGCGACCGCCCCACCAAAGAAGACGTCAACTGGGCCCTGGAACTACGCACCGGCGTACGTCGCGGAGCCGTGACCGCAATGGCCCCGGCCGAAGCGGGAGATGTGTGCCAGACCACCACCCGGGCCCCCGAAAAGCGGAGGTGAGCCATGCACGGAATCGACGAATGGGGCTTCATCACCGACGACCAGGCCCCGGTCCCGCCTCCGCCTCCGGCCCCGGTCCCGTCTCCGGCCCCGACCCACGACCCGACCACAGCTCCGAATCACGAGCCCACCACTGCCCCGGACCATCCTGTCCACGAGCCCGACCGGCCCACCGAGCCCCCACGCCCCGAACCCGTGACGGCCGCACCGCGCCCCGGATCGCCCGCCCCACCCGTCGGCCGGCCGACGCCACGCCACCATGCGCACGAACCACAGCGCACGGCTCGGGCCGCCCTCACCAGGATCCTCGAACCGGGCGACGAAACAACCGGCCGCTGGCTGCGCGAGATGGGCCCGGTCGCCCTGTGGCACGCACTCTCCCACGACGACGCAGACCCACCGATGGGCGCGAGCCCCGCCAAGTTCGCAGGCCTACGGCTGCGCGCCGCCCGGGCCCGCCCCGCCGAGGACCTTGCCACCGTCACCGCGCTCGGTGGCCGGTTCCTCTGCCCGGGGGACGACGAATGGCCGCGCCAGCTCGACGACCTCGGCGACGCCCGCCCCATCGGCCTCTGGGTGCGCGGCACCGCCAACCTCCGGTTGTGGGCGCTGCGCTCCGTCGCCGTCGTCGGCGCCCGGGCCTGCACCGAATACGGCGCCCACCTCGCCACCACCCTCAGCGCCGGACTCACCGACCGCGGCTGGACCGTCGTCTCCGGAGCCGCCTACGGCGTCGACGGCGCTGCCCACCGCGGCGCACTGGCCGCGGACGGCGCCACCATCGCCGTCCTCGCCTCCGGCGTCGACTACGCCTACCCGCGCGGACACACCGAGTTGATCGGACGGATCGCCGAACAGGGCCTCGCCATCGCCGAGTTACCGCCCGGCGATCATCCGACCCGCAGCCGCTTCGTCCAGCGCAACCGCGTGATCGCCGCGCTCACCAGAGGCACCGTCGTCGTAGAGGCCGAACTCCGCAGCGGCTCTCTGGTCACCGCCCGGCGGGCACTCTCCCTTGGACGCTTCACGATGGGCATGCCCGGCCCCGTCACGAGCGGCCTGTCCGCCGGCGTCCACCAACTCCTGCGCGGAGAAGCCGCGCTGGTCACCGACGCCGACGAGGTCATCGAACTCGTCGGCAGCATCGGCGATCTCGCCCCCGAGCGTCGCGGCCCGACCTTCGTCCGCGACCTGCTCGACCCCGTCGCGACCCGCGTACTGGAAGCGCTGCCCGCACGCGGCAGCACGGACACCGCCCACCTGGCCCAGGAGTCCGGCACGCCCCGTGATACAGCCCACGGCAAGCTGCTTGAGTTGCAGTCCCTCGGATTCGTTCAAAGGTGCGGCGATCGTTGGGAGTTGGCGCGACGCGCCGAGTCACCCGACGGTTCCCGGCGAGGCGATGCTTGACCTGGGGCGAACGGGTGAAAGGGTGAGGGGAATGACCGCTGAATCCAGGTTTGCCGTGCTTCGACGCATGGGTCCGACCCGTGCCTGGACGGCGATGAGGGGCACCGGACCCACGGGTGCCCGTCCGCCGTGCCACCGCGTTCGTCCGCACGGTCCGCCCGGCGCCCGCACCCGGCACCGTTTGCGGGTGTCGACACGCCGTGCGAGGTAACCCTGGGGTGCGGGCAGCGGAACGTATCTGCGCACGCCCGAACCTGCTTCCTCGCGCACCGCAACACTCCGGTCACGCTACGCTCACAGGCACATTCAACCCCCATACATCCATCCACCCGTGTCTCGGCAGAACGGCTCAAGGCGACGAATGCCCCAGCACACCTCCGGGTCTGACCGTGCGGCAGTACCACCCGCCGCGCGCGGCAGCGTGCGCCCCGCCCCGCCCAGCTCACTCGACGAACTGTGGCGCTCCTACAAGGCATCGGGCGACGGGCGGCTACGGGAGCAGTTGATCCTGCACTACTCCCCGTTGGTCAAGTACGTCGCCGGCCGTGTCAGCGTCGGGCTGCCGCCCAATGTGGAGCAGGCCGACTTCGTGTCGTCCGGGGTCTTCGGGCTGATCGACGCCATCGAGAAGTTCGACCCCGAACGCTCCATCAAGTTCGAGACCTACGCCATCACCCGTATTCGCGGCGCGATGATCGACGAGCTGCGGGCGTTGGACTGGATCCCGCGCTCCGTGCGGCAGAAGGCACGTGCGGTGGAGCGGGCCTACGCCACCCTTGAGGCCCAGCTGCGGCGTACTCCCAGCGAGGCGGAGGTCGCCGAGGAGATGGGCATCGCGCTGGAGGAGCTGCACGGCGTCTTCAGCCAACTGTCCCTGGCGAACGTCGTGGCCCTGGAGGAGCTGCTGCACGTCGGGGGCGAGGGCGGCGAACGGCTGAGCCTCATGGACACCCTTGAGGACACGGCTGCCGAAAACCCCGTCGAAATCGCCGAGGACCGCGAACTGCGGCGGCTGCTCGCACGCGCCATCAACACCCTCCCCGAGCGCGAGAAGACCGTGGTCACGCTCTACTACTACGAGGGCCTCACGCTCGCCGAGATCGGCAATGTCCTCGGTGTCACGGAGAGCAGGGTCAGCCAGATCCACACCAAGTCCGTGCTGCAGCTCAGGGCGAAGCTCGCCGACGTCGGCCGCTGATCCGCTTCGCGGAGGACACTCCGTCCCGCGCTGTGTCGCCATGCGGAGTGCCGCGCCGGGGACGTCATCCGTAGAGTGGTGGCGTGCCCAGGATTCGAGCGGCCTCTGTGGCCGAGCACCGGACGATGCAGCGCGGCGCCCTGCTGGACGCCGCCCGCACCCTGCTGTCCGAGGGCGGAACGGAAGCGCTGACCTTCCCCGCCCTCGCCGAGCGCACGGGTCTCGCGCGCTCCTCCGTCTACGAGTACTTCCGCTCGCGCGCCGCCGTCGTCGAAGAGCTGTGCGCGGTCGACTTCCCCGTATGGGCCGCCGAGGTCGAAGCAGCGATGGAGCGCGTCGACACGCCCGAGGGGAAGATTGAGGCGTATGTACGTCGGCAGCTGGCCCTGGTCGGCGACCGGCGCCACCGTGCCGTCGTCGCCATCTCGGCCGGCGAGCTGGACGCGGGCGCCCGGGAGAAGATCCGCGCCGCGCACGGCGGCCTCATCGCCATGATCGTCGAAGCGCTCGGCGCCCTCGGCCATGAACAACCCCGGCTCGCCGCAATGCTCCTCCAGGGCGTCGTCGATGCCGCAGTCCGGCGTATCGAACTGGGCGCCGCGGAGGACCCGAGCGAGATCACTGAGGCGGCGGTGGCCATGGCCCTCCACGGCGTAACTCACACCTGACCGGGGCCCCTCCCCCCGCCCCGCCCCCACCTCACCCCATCCCTCGTTGGCGTCGCAGCTCGCAGCTCGCAGCTCGCAGCTCGCAGCTCGCAGCTCGCAGCTCGCAGCTCGCAGCTCGCAGCTCGCAGCTCGCAGCTCGCAGCTCGCAGCCCTCGCGGCCCCTACCTCTCTGCTCCGTCGCGGCTCTCGACTCCTTCGCAGCCAACGCTGCCCCGCGCCGCCTCTGGCCGTGCCGTCATACGTCGAGCTGGCGGCCGTGTCCTTGTCCAGCGCCCCTCAGCGCGGCCCCAGCGTTCCCTTGCTCGGCCCCTGCCTTCCCGCGGCATACCTTCCCCTGCTTCCGGCCTCCGGCTGCCGTCCGGTCGGGCGAGAGGCGTCCGAGGGCCCAGAGCGCGGCGACGGCGAGTCCGACCGCTCCTGTGAGGGCTACTCCCGTCGGCGCCGACTGGGACTCGTGAGCCGCAGCGCTGGGCCGCCCGGTATCCGGGTGGCCGCCCGTCGGGAGGGGGACGCCGAAGATCGGCAGCAGTCGCGAGTGGCCGTTGCTCCGCATACTTCTGGGCAGCAGCGTCAGTGGGTCCAGGTAGGCCTTGCCGCGGCGCAGGCCCCAGTGGAGGCACGGCGCTCGGCAGTGGAACGGGCCGCTTTGCAGGGTCGCCACCGGTTGGCCCGCCGTGACGCGCTCGCCTGTGCGGACCGTGGCGCGTACGGGTTCGTATGTGGTGTGCAGCGGAGGGCGGCTCGAGCGGGACACTTCGATGGTCAGGACGCCGCGGCCCGCGACAGTTCCGGCGTAGGCCACCCGGCCGGGCGCGGCGGCCCGCACCGTGGTGCCGACGGACGAGGCCAGGTCCACACCGCGGTGGCCGGCTGCCCACGGGGTGGGTGGGGGTTGCCAGCCGCGTAACACCGTGGGGCGTATGCCTGCGGGCCCCGCCACCGGCCAGGCCCGGTCCCCGGTGGCCAGGTCGGCGGGGTCTGTGGCGGTGGTGCCTCCGGGCGGTGTGGAGTGACCCGTGCCGGCGGTTCTCGGCTGGCCTGCGATCTTGTCCTTGCCGGCGGTTCTCTGTCGTCCTGCAATCCGGTTCTCGTTGACGGCCCTCTGCTCGCCTGCAATCCGGTGCTCGCCCACATCGCGCCCGCCGCCCTCCGCGGCCCGAGCCGCTGCGACGTCCGTTCCGTGTACTGCCACCGCGACCATGGACGGGCCGGCAGGAGCAGGAGCGGGATGCGCCATAGGGGAAACCAGGGGAATCAGGGGGACCAGGAGCGCTGCTGGAACGGCGAGTAGGGCTGCCAAGGCCGGGGCCAGCAGGGTGCCCAGGGCGTCGGCAGGGAAGAAGCAGCTCGGCCCGTAGGCTCGCGGCTCCCTGCGCAGGGGCGGCGGTAAGGGGGCAGGCGGCCGGCGCCGGAGGAGGCTGTGTGGCCGGCGTCGAGCACGTGTGCGGCCGTGCCCCGCGGGTGTCCTGCCGCGGAGGCTGGGTGTCTTGTCGTCCTGCGTGCCATGGCCAGTGCCGTCGTCGGTGCCATGAGCAATGCCGTGGTCTGCGCGGTGGGCGGTGGTGTGCTCGGGGCCGTGGTGAGTGGCGTGGGCGGAGCGGCGGTCAGTGGCGTGGCCGGAGTCGTGATCGGTGTCGTGTCCTGCGCCGTGTCGTGCGTCGTGTCGCGCGTTGTGCCGTGTGTGGATTCGCATGGGTCGACGGTGACGGAATCCGCCGTGGCGTGGGGATCTTGGTCCGGAGCTGTGGACGAGAGGGCGGTTGTGGACAACGGCGTCACCCGGCCGGGGTCGGTGCGCCTCCGCGCGGGGCTCGAAATGGTGCGTGTCGCCCGGTGCATCGGCCGTCCCGTACACTTCTGATGGCGATCCGGGTCACCGGGTCGACTTCGCACGCCCCGCCGTCAGTGCACCAGTCCCGTTCGGGCAGCACGACGGCCGCGTTCCTCGGTCCTCGGACGACTCCGGCAGGTGTCTTCCTTGGCAGGCGCGTCGGGGCGTCAGGCACCGCGGCCGGCCGGTCGCAGTGGAACCGAGAACAACGAGGAGTACGGCCATGGCCGTCGTCACGATGCGGGAGCTGCTGGAGAGCGGCGTCCACTTCGGGCACCAGACCCGCCGCTGGAACCCGAAGATGAAGCGCTTCATCTTCACCGAGCGCAACGGCATCTACATCATCGACCTGCTCCAGTCGCTGTCGTACATCGACCGCGCCTACGAGTTCGTCAAGGAGACCGTCGCCCACGGCGGCTCCGTCATGTTCGTCGGTACGAAGAAGCAGGCCCAGGAGGCCATTGCCGAGCAGGCGACCCGCGTGGGCATGCCCTACGTGAACCAGCGCTGGCTCGGCGGCATGCTGACCAACTTCTCGACCGTCTACAAGCGCCTGCAGCGCCTGAAGGAGCTCGAGCAGATCGACTTCGAGGATGTGGCCGCCTCCGGCCTCACCAAGAAGGAGCTCCTGGTCCTCTCCCGCGAGAAGGCCAAGCTGGAGAAGACCCTGGGCGGTATCCGCGAGATGCAGAAGGTGCCCAGCGCCGTCTGGATCGTGGACACCAAGAAGGAGCACATTGCCGTCGGTGAGGCGCGCAAGCTCAACATCCCGGTCGTCGCGATCCTCGACACCAACTGCGACCCGGACGAGGTCGACTACAAGATCCCGGGCAACGACGACGCGATCCGCTCCGTCACCCTGCTCACCCGCGTGATCGCCGACGCCGTCGCCGAGGGCCTCATCGCCCGCTCCGGCGCCGCCACCGGCGACCAGAAGCCCGGCGACAAGGCTGCCGCCGAGCCGCTGGCCGAGTGGGAGCGCGACCTGCTCGAGGGTGAGAAGAAGGCAGACGCCGAGGGCGCCGAGAAGCCCGCCGAGGCCCCGGCCGCCGAGGCCCCGGCCGTCGAGGCCCCGGCCGCCGAGGCCGAGAAGCCGGCGGACGCCGAGCAGGCCTGACCTCAGGACCGGTTGATGACGGCGGGGGAGGGCGCCACGAGCGCCGCCCCCGCCGTCCACCCGTAGATCTTTCGACTTCGAGATTTCGAGAAGAGATTCACAGACCATGGCGAACTACACCGCCGCTGACGTCAAGAAGCTCCGCGAGCTCACCGGCGCAGGCATGATGGACTGCAAGAAGGCCCTGGACGAGGCCGAGGGCATCGTCGACAAGGCCGTCGAGGCGCTGCGCATCAAGGGTCAGAAGGGCGTCGCCAAGCGCGAGGGCCGCTCCGCCGAGAACGGCGCCGTGGTCTCCCTGATCGCCGGCGACAACACCTCCGGTGTCATCGTCGAGCTGAAGTGCGAGACGGACTTCGTCGCCAAGGGTGAGAAGTTCCAGGCCGTCGCCAACCAGATCGCCGAGCACGTCGCCAAGACCGCTCCGGCCGACGTCGAGGCCCTGCTCGCCTCCGAGATCGAGGCCGGCAAGACCGTCCAGGCGTTCGTCGACGAGGCCAACGCCAACCTGGGCGAGAAGATCGTCCTGGACCGCTTCGCGCAGTTCACCGGCGGCTACGTGGCGGCGTACATGCACCGCACCATGCCCGACCTGCCGCCGCAGATCGGTGTCCTTGTCGAGCTCGACAAGGAGAACGCCGAGGTCGCCAAGGGCGTCGCGCAGCACATCGCCGCGTTCGCCCCGAAGTACCTCTCCAAGGACGACGTCCCGGCCGAGGTCGTCGAGGCCGAGCGCCGCGTCGCCGAGGAGACCACCCGCGCGGAGGGCAAGCCCGAGGCTGCCCTGCCGAAGATCGTCGAGGGTCGCCTCAACGGCTTCTTCAAGGACGCGACGCTGCTCGGCCAGCCGTACGCGCTCGACAACAAGAAGTCCGTCGAGAAGGTCCTCCAGGAGGCCGGTGTCACCCTGAAGCGCTTCTCGCGCATCAAGGTCGGCATCTGAGCCTGCCGCAAGGCAGCGAATGACCTACGACCCCGCTAGGGTCGTACGCAGTCGGCCGCTCAACGGCCGGCCGCAGATGTGACGAGGAGGCCATTGCCGCGCAGGGATCTGGACCAGACCCACGGCAATGGCCTTCTTCGTATGTGCACGAGGAGAGCTCAATGAATCACGGTGCCGACGGCGCGCACACAGACCATGCCGGTAGCGGCGATAGGCGACGCTTCTTGCTGAAGCTGTCGGGCGAGGCGTTCGCCGGTGGCGGCGGACTGGGCGTCGACCCTGATGTCGTGCACGCGATGGCCCGCGAGATCGCTGCCGTGGTGCGCGACGGCTATGAGATCGCCATCGTGATCGGTGGCGGCAACTTCTTCCGCGGTGCCGAGCTTCAGCAGCGCGGCATGGACCGGGCCCGGTCCGACTACATGGGCATGCTCGGCACGGTCATGAACTGTCTGGCCCTCCAGGACTTCCTGGAGAAGGAGGGCATCGACTCCCGCGTCCAGACGGCCATCACGATGGGGCAGGTCGCAGAGCCGTACATTCCGCTGCGTGCGGTGCGCCACCTGGAGAAGGGCCGGGTCGTCATCTTCGGCGCCGGCATGGGCATGCCGTACTTCTCCACCGACACCACCGCCGCCCAGCGCGCCCTGGAGATCGACGCCGAGGCCATGCTGATGGGCAAGAACGGCGTGGACGGGGTCTACGACTCCGACCCCAAGCAGAACCCGGACGCGGTCAAGTTCGACGCCCTCGAATACGGTGAGGTCATCACCCGCGACCTGAAGGTCGCCGATGCCACGGCCATCACGCTGTGCCGGGACAACAAGCTCCCGATCCTCGTGTTCGAGCTGCTCGCCGAGGGCAACATCGCGCGTGCGGTGAAGGGTGAGAAGATCGGCACGCTCGTCAGCGACCAGAACACCCGGGCCTGACGGCCTCAACTGCCGCGATTCCGTACGGGCGTCGGCCCGCACGGGCGGCAACTCCCGGCTGGGGGAAGACCCTCGGTACGGGGATGGACAACCGCCTGCCGGTCGGACACCGTGCAGGAGAAGACGCGCGGCAGGGGCGAGGCTCTGCTTCTTACCGAAAAGACCAGGAGCAAGTGGTGATCGAAGAGATCCTCCTCGAAGCCGAGGAGAAGATGGAGAAGGCCGTCGTGGTCGCCAAGGAGGACTTCGCCGCGATTCGCACCGGACGTGCGCACCCGGCGATGTTCAACAAGATCGTGGCGGACTACTACGGTGCGATGACGCCGATCAACCAGCTGGCGTCGTTCTCGGTCCCCGAGCCGCGGATGGCCGTGGTCACCCCGTTCGACAAGAGCGCGCTGCGCAACATCGAGCAGGCGATCCGCGACTCCGACCTCGGCGTCAACCCGAGCAACGACGGCAGCATCATCCGGGTGACCTTCCCGGAGCTGACCGAGGAGCGCCGCAAGGAGTTCATCAAGGTCGCCAAGAACAAGGCCGAGGACTCGAAGATCTCGATCCGCAGCGTCCGGCGCAAGGCCAAGGAGGCGCTGGACAAGCTCGTCAAGGACAAGGAGTCCGGCGAGGACGAGGTGCGCCGCGCGGAGAAGGAGCTCGACGACACCACCGCGAAGTACGTCGCGCAGGTGGACGAGCTGCTCAAGCACAAGGAATCCGAGCTCCTAGAGGTCTGATGAACGAGTCATCCTGGGGGGCCTCGCCCGGCGCCGGCCAATGGGGGCCGCCCGACCACGGACTGGCCTCCTCGCTTCGCGGGGCGGCGCCGCCCGCCCCGGCGGGTCCCGTGCACGACTGGGGCGCGGCGGCGCAGACTCGGCCCATGCCCATCGTGCCCGAGCCAGGCGGACACCAGGACGACGACCGGGAATATCGGGACATCCGGGATGACCGGGACCACCCGGACGACCGGGGGGCTGCTCGACTGAGCGGCCCCCTGTTCCGCGAGGAAGAGCCGCAGGAGCCCATGCCCACCTCTTTTCCCGGGTCCGACCGTTCGGCGGACTCAGCGAAGCCGCAGAAGAAGAGCGCGGGCCGCAACCTGCGTGCCGCGATAGGGGTGGGTGTCGGCCTCGGTGCGGTCATCCTCGCGTCGCTCTTCGTCTACAAGCCCGTCTTCATCGGCGTGATCGCGATCGCGGTCGTCGTGGGGCTGTGGGAGCTGACCTCGCGGCTGGCGGAGCGCAAGGACATCCGGGTGCCGCTGGTGCCGCTCGCGGTCGGTGGCACCGCCATGGTGGTCGCCGGATACGTGCGCGGCGCCGAGGGGGCGTGGGTGGCGATGGCGCTCACCGCGCTCGCCGTCCTGGTCTGGCGGATGACCGAGGCGCCCGAGAACTACCTGCGGGACGTCACCGCCGGCGTCTTCGCGGCGTTCTACGTGCCGTTCCTGGCGACGTTCGTGGCGCTGATGCTCGCGGCCGAGGCCGACGGGCCGCAGCGGGTGGTCACGTTCCTGCTGTTGACGGTCGTCAGCGACACCGGTGCGTACGCGGTCGGCTGGCGGTTCGGCAAGCACAAGCTCGCGCCGCGGATCAGCCCCGGGAAGACCCGCGAGGGCCTCGTCGGCGCGGTGCTCTTCGCGATGGCCGCCGGCGCCCTGTGCATGGAGTTCCTGATCGTGGGCGGTTCGTGGTGGCAGGGCCTGCTGCTGGGCCTCGCGGTCGCGGCCAGTGCCACGCTCGGTGACCTCGGCGAGTCCATGATCAAACGCGATCTGGGCATCAAGGACATGGGCACCTTGCTGCCCGGCCACGGCGGCATCATGGACCGTCTGGACTCGCTGCTGCCGACCGCTCCGGTGGTCTGGCTGCTGTTCGTGGTCTTCGTGGGATCGGGCTGAGCCCGACGGTGCCCGGGGTCGTGCGGCCCCGAGGCTGAGGCTGACGCAAAGCCCCCTGCTAGCGGTGATCTGCTGGCGGGGGGCTTTTTGTGTGGAAGTGGAAGTGGCAGTGGCAGTGGCAGTGGGAGTGGGAGTGGCAGTGGTGGTGGTTGCGGAAGCGGTGGCGCGCCGCTTGGGTCGGCGCCGGCCGTCACCCGCGGGTTCCCGGTCGCCGGTCCGTGCCGCGGCCGGCCCACCGCCAGATCGCCGCCATCCCCAGCGCCAGGACGATCAGCGCCACGGCGACGATGACGCCCTTGAGTGCGTAGTCCATCAGCAGGTGATGGGCGACATCGGACGCGTTCATCGCGAGGCCGTTCATCGCCGGCCGTCCCGCTGGCGCGCACGGGAGGGGCCGTCCTCCAGGCGGCGGGCCGCCGCCCGCAGGGCGGCGCGCAGGGCGGGGTCCGCGTACCGGCGGGCCTGTTCGAGCCGGCCCCGGCGCTTCAGCACCACGGCGACGGCGAAGACCACCAGGGCCAGCACCACCAGGCCGCCCGCGATGACGCCGAACCTGATGAGCATGAGGTTGAGGTACCGCTCCATGAGTCCTCCCGTTTTTGTATCACGCATGTGATAAAAAACAATGTATCACGGGCGTGATACAAAGGCGGCATGCCGAAGGTCGTGGATCCGGACGCCCGCCGCCGCGCGGTCGTCGACGCGCTGTTCCGAGTCGTGGTTCGCGACGGCCTGCAACGCACCTCGCTGCGCGCCGTCGCCGACGAGGCCGGGCTCAACATCGGCTCGCTGCGCCACTACTTCGCCAGCCAGCAGGAGCTGATGGACTTCGCGATGCAGTCGATGCTCGACGGCCTCACCGATCGGCTGCTCCAGCACGTCGAGCGCATCGGGGACCTGGGCCGGTATCCCTGCGCGGAGCGGCTCCGCCTCGTGACCGACCTCCTGGCCGAGCTGCTGCCGCTGGACGAACGCCGCGGCGCGGAGGTCACCGTCTTCCTCGACTTCAACGCCGCGGCCCGCACCAATCCGGCCTTCCAGGACCTCGCCCACCAGGCCGCCGCCGGCACCAGAAGGCTGGTGCACCGCGTCCTCACCCGGCTCGACGAGTCCGGCACGCTGCGCCCCGGACGCGACATCGCCATCGAGACCGAGCGCCTGACCTCGCTCCTCGACGGTCTCTCCCTCAGCGCGGTACGCCACCCCGACATCCTCGGCGCCCAGATGTGCCGTCAGGTGCTGGCCGCTCACCTGGAGGATCTGTCCGGGGCCGGATGAACGCCGGACGCCGGAGGCGTCGCGCACACTGCCGGGGCGAAGGTGCCGCGTCGGCAAGCGAGTTGGTCGACCTGGTGCAGGCCGGGGCATGGGGCTGTACGAGGTGGGCCGCCTGCGCGAGCGCTACCCGGATGCGCGGATCGTCGGCCGGGTGGAGGTGGACTGCGGCGAGTCCCACACCGAGGACATCGTGTGGCTGCCCGACGGCACCCTGTTCCACGCCTCCGGATGGCCCGGGATGGACCCCTGGGAGCTGACCGGCGACCCGCACGCGGTTGCCGCGGCCCTCGGCATCACCGGCGAGATGCTGGAGGACATCGACGTCGACCTGGACGCCGAGCCCGAGGAGGTGGAGTGGTCCGCCTTCGTCGGCCTGGCCCGGGGGGAGGCCGACCCGTGGCCCCGGACGCATCTGGAGACCTCCGTACTCACGGTCCGCCACACCAAGAGCTCCACCCACCACATGGAGGGGCTGTACTTCATCGGTGGGTGACGACGTGCCGGCCGGCAGAATCCCCGCGCGGTCGGCCGACGATGACCGGCGACGACCGAGGGTGTTCGTCCCCTCACCAGCCTGACCTGGGGCGCGCCAAATGATCTGCGACACTGGACGAACCATGCCTGCACCCGGAGAACTCACTTTCGTCGCGCCGCGCGGGGCCAAGCAGCCCCCTCGGCACCTCGCCGACCTCAGCCCCGCCGAGCGCCGCGACGCGGTGGCCGAGATCGGTGAGAAGCCGTTCCGCGCCAAGCAGCTGTCGCAGCACTACTTCGCCCGTTACGCGCACGACCCGGCGCAGTGGACCGACATTCCGGCGGCGGCGCGCGAGAAGCTGGCCGGCGCACTGCTGCCGGACCTGATGAACGTCGTACGGCACATCTCGTGCGATGACGACACCACCCGCAAGACCCTGTGGAAGCTGCACGACGGCACGCTCGTCGAGTCCGTGCTGATGCGCTACCCGGACCGGGTCACCATGTGCATCTCCTCGCAGGCCGGCTGCGGAATGAACTGCCCGTTCTGCGCCACGGGGCAGGCGGGGCTGGACCGCAACCTGTCCACCGCCGAGATCGTGCACCAGATCGTCGACGGGATGCGGGCGCTGCGCGACGGCGAGGTGCCGGGCGGCCCGGCGCGGCTGTCCAACATCGTCTTCATGGGGATGGGCGAGCCGCTGGCCAACTACAAGAGGGTCGTCGGCGCGATCCGGCGGCTGACCGACCCCGAGCCGGACGGTCTCGGGCTGTCCCAGCGGGGCATCACCGTCTCCACGGTCGGCCTGGTCCCGGCGATGCTCCGGTTCGCCGACGAGGGCTTCAAGTGCCGGCTGGCGGTCTCGCTGCACGCACCGGACGACGAGCTGCGCGACACCCTCGTGCCCGTCAACACGCGCTGGAAGGTGCGCGAGGTGCTGGACGCGGCCTGGAGTTACGCGGAGAAGTCCGGGCGGCGCATCTCGATCGAGTACGCCCTGATCCGGGACATCAACGACCAGGCGTGGCGCGGTGACCTGCTGGGGCGGCTGCTCAAGGGCAACCGCGTCCATGTGAACCTGATTCCGCTGAACCCCACCCCCGGGTCGAAGTGGACCGCCTCGCGCCCCGAGGACGAGCGGGCGTTCGTGCGGGCCATCGAGGCGCACGGGGTGCCGGTGACCGTTCGTGACACCCGTGGGCAGGAGATCGACGGCGCGTGCGGGCAGCTGGCCGCCTCGGAGCGCTGACCACCCGCTGGTACCGTGTGACCGAACAAATGCACATTCCGACAGGGGAGCGCCACAGCGCTGAGAGTGCGGATGCGTCGTAGTCCTACGGTGCCCGCAGACCCTTGAACCTCGCCCGGGTCATTCCGGGTAGGAAGTTCGGTCGTCACTCATGCTGTTGCGCCCTGCCCGGAGTCACCCGCGCCACGTCGTCGGACGTCGCGAGCCGCGGACACCGGGCAGGGCCGCGTCTCTTCCTGGCCAGCCAGGAGGAAGAATCAGTGAGCACCACGAGCAGGATCACCGCGGCGGCCGTTGCCGCCGCGGTCGCTATGACCACACTCGCCGCATGCGGCAGTCAGGGCGGCGGCAGCGCGGACGCCAAGACCGTCACGCTCGTCAGCCATGACTCGTTCCGCGCGTCGAAGTCCGTCCTCGCCGCCTTCGAGAAGGAGAGCGGCTACAAGGTGAAGGTCCTCGGGGGCGGGGACGCCGGCAAGGCCGTCAACCAGGCGATCCTGTCGAAGGACAATCCGCAGGGCGATGTGTTCTTCGGCATCGACAACATCCTGCTCTCCCGCGGGCTGAAGGCCGGCCTGTTCAGCCCGTACCGGGCCAAGGGCCTGGACAGCGTCCCGGCGGCGCTGCAACTCGACAAGGACCGGCACCGCGTCACCCCGCTCGACTACGGCGACATCTGCGTCAACTACGACCGCGGCTACTTCGCCAAGCACAAGATCGCGCCGCCGAAGACCTTCGACGACCTCGTCAAGCCGCAGTACAAGGGCCTGCTCGTCACCGAGAACTCCGCGACCTCCTCCCCGGGGCTCGCCTTCCAGCTCGCCACCATCGCCGCGTACGGCAACGACGGCTGGCAGGGCTACTGGAAGAAGCTCAAGGCCAACGGCGTCGAGGTGGTCGACGGCTGGGAGCAGGCCTATAACGAGCGGTTCTCGGGCTCCGCGGCCGGCAAGGACAAGGGCGACAAGCCGCTGGTGGTCTCCTACGCCTCCAGCCCGCCCGCCGAGGTGCTCGGCAAGAAGCCCGCGCCGAAGGAGGCACCCACCGGCGTCGCGACCGGCACCTGCTTCCGGCAGATCGAGTTCGGCGGGCTCCTGAAGGGCGCGAAGAACGAGAAGGGCGGCAAGGCGCTGCTGGACTTCCTGCTGAGCCGGACGTTCCAGGAGGACGTGCCCCTCCAGATGTTCGTCAACCCGGCACGCAAGGACGCCACGGTGCCGGAGGTGTTCACCAAGTACGGCGCGACGATCGACAAGCCGACGACGCTGGCCCCGGAGACGATCACCCAGAACCGTGAACAGTGGATCAAGCAGTGGTCCTCGCTCGTTCTGAAGTAGCCACCACTTGGCGCCGCGGACCGGCGCGGGGAACGGCGGTGCGGCTCGGCCTGATGGCGGTGCCGCTCGCCTTCTTCGCGCTGTTCTTCGGCTACCCGGTCGTCGCGATCGTCGGCCGGGGACTGAAGGACGGCGGACAGTGGCAGCTCGGCCGCTTCGGCGCGGTGCTCAGCGACCCGGGCATCGTGCACGTCCTGTGGTTCACCGTCTGGCAGGCCGCCGCCTCGACCGCGCTGACCCTGCTGGTCGCGCTGCCCGGTGCCTATGTCTTCGCGCGCTTCGACTTCCCCGGCAAACAGCTGCTGCGGGCGGTGGTGGCGGTGCCGTTCGTGCTGCCCACCGTCGTCGTCGGCGCGGCCTTCCTGGCGCTGCTCGGGCGGGGCGGACTGCTGGACGACCTGTGGGGCGTGCGCCTGGACACCTCGGTATGGGCGATCCTGCTGGCGCACGTCTTCTTCAACTACGCGGTGGTGGTACGCACCGTCGGCGGGCTCTGGGGGCAGCTCGATCCGCGCCAGGAGGAGGCCGCGCGGGTGCTGGGCGCCGGACGGTTCGCGGCCTGGCGGCGGGTGACGCTGCCCGCCCTGGGGCCGGCCGTCGCGGCCGCCGCCCTGATGGTCTTCCTCTTCACCTTCACCTCCTTCGGGGTGGTGCAGATCCTCGGCGGACCCACCTTCTCGACGCTGGAGGTGGAGATCTACCGACAGACCGCGGACTTCCTGGATCTGCCGACGGCCGCGGTCCTCACCATGATCCAGTTCGTGGCGGTGCTCGGCGTACTGGCGCTGCACGCCTGGACGGTGCGCCGCAGGGAGTCCGCACTGCGGCTGGTGGACGCCGCCCGGACCGCCCATCGGCCGCGCGGCCGCGGCCAGTGGGCGCTGCTGTGGGGAACGCTCCTGGTCATCGCCGTCCTGCTGATCGCGCCCCTGGCGGTGCTCGTGGAGCGGTCGTTCGCCGGACCGGACGGCCATGGAACGGTCTTCTACACCTCACTGGGCTCGGCCACGGGCGCCGACAGCGCCTTCGCGGTCGCCCCCTTGGAGGCCGTGTGGAACTCCCTTGCCTACGGGGCGGCGGCCACCGCGATCGCGCTGGTGGTGGGCGGACTGGCCGCCGCCGCGCTGGCCCTGCCCCGGCTGCGCCGCGGCCCGTCGGGGCGGATTCCGCTGGTCAGCCGGCTGGTCCGGGGCTTCGACGGGCTGCTGATGCTGCCCCTGGGCGTCTCCGCGGTCACCGTCGGCTTCGGCTTCCTGATCACCCTCGACGAGCCGCCGCTGGACCTGCGCACCTCGTGGTGGCTGGTCCCGCTCGCCCAGGCGCTGGTGGGGGTGCCCTTCGTGGTCCGCACGATGCTCCCGGTCCTGCGGGCCGTCGACGGGCGGCTGCGCGAGGCGGCCGCCGTGCTCGGCGCCTCACCGTGGCGGGTGTGGCGCGAGGTCGATCTGCCGATGGTGCGCCGGGCACTGCTGATCGCCGCGGGCTTCGCCTTCGCCATCTCGCTGGGTGAGTTCGGCGCCACGGTCTTCATCGCACGGCCGGACCGTCCGACGCTGCCGGTGGCTGTGGCGCGGCTGCTGGGACGTGCCGGAGAGCTCAACTACGGGCAGGCGATGGCCCTGTCGACCATCTTGATGGTGGTGTGCGCCGGCGCCTTGCTGGCCCTGGAGCGCGCCCGCCCGCAGCCGCGCACGGGCTCGGCCGGGGGTACCCCCATCGACCACACCGGGGAGTTCTAGATGACCGCACGGATCGGGACCACTGGACAGCCGCAGCAACTGCTGCGGCTGGGCGGGGTGACCGTCCGCTTCGACCCGTCCGGTAGCCCCGCCCTCGACGCGGTGGACCTGGACGTCGCCGCGCACGAGATCGTCTGCGTCCTGGGGCCGAGCGGCAGCGGCAAGTCCACCCTGCTGCGGGTGGTCGCCGGCCTCCACCAGGCCGATGCCGGACGGGTGTTGCTGGAGGGGCGCGACCAGGCCGGCGTGCCCACGCATCGGCGCGGGGTGGGCCTGATGTTCCAGGACCATCAGCTCTTCCCCCAGCGCGACGTGGCCGGCAATGTCGCCTTCGGGCTGCGGATGCGGGGCTCCTCGCGCGCCGAGCAGGAGCGCACGGTCACCGAACTGCTGGACCTCGTCGGGCTGCCGGGCGCCCAACGCCGCGCTGTGGCCTCCCTGTCCGGTGGCGAACAGCAGCGGGTCGCCCTGGCCCGCGCGCTCGCCCCCCGTCCCCGCCTGCTGATGCTGGACGAGCCGCTCGGTCAGCTCGACCGTGGCCTGCGCGAGCGGCTGGTCGTCGAACTACGGCGGCTCTTCCGCGAGTTGGGAACGACCGTGCTGGCCGTCACCCACGACCAGGGCGAGGCGTTCGCGCTCGCCGACCGGGTCGTGGTGATGCAGGACGGCCGGATCGCCCAGACCGGCACTCCGCTGGAGGTCTGGCAGCGGCCGGCCACCGAGTTCGTCGCCCGCTTCCTCGGCTTCGACAACGTCGTCGAGGCGACGGTGCAGGGCGGATCCGCCGCCACCCCCTGGGGGAAGGTGCCCGTCCCCGCCGGTACCCCGGACGGCCCCTGCCGGCTGCTCGTCCGGCCGGCCGGGGTACGGCTCACGCCCGCCGCCGAGGGCCTGCCCTGTACGGTCACGGCCCGTACCTTCCGCGGCACCCATGTCGCCCTGCTGCTCCAGCCGGCCGGGGGGCCGCAGGTGGAGGCGGCCTGCGCGTTGCGGGACGCCCCCGAGGTGGGGGAGCGGACGGGGGTCGCCTTCGTCGCCCAGGACGTGGTGGTCCTGGACGCCGCTACCCGCGGGGGAGGGTGACGGCCTCTTCCCGCGTGGCCGGGGCCTGTGCCCCGCCCGCCGCGGACCGCCGTCCCGGTGCCGCCCCCGGCTCCGCGCCGGGCGCCGTCGCCGGCCCGGTCCGCGGCTCCGTCTCCGGTTCGTCCGCTTCGCCGAACCAGGCCACCGCGACCGCCCCGGCCACGGCCACCACGAATCCCAGGACGGCGATCCAGGCGAAGCCCGGCCGGGACGAGTCGCCGAGCCACAGCACCCCGAGGATGCCCGGAACCACGGTCTCGCCCACCACCAGCGCCGCCGTGGCGCCGTTCACCGAACCGATCTGCAACGCGACGGTGTGCAGGTACATCCCCCCGATGCCGGCCACCAGAATCGCGTAGAGCGCGGGGTCACCGAGCAGCGAGGGCAGATCGAACGGGGACACGCCGTTCAGCACCCGGACGCCGACGCCGAGCGCGCCGAAGCCCAGGCCGGAGAGCAGACCGGCCAGGATTGCGGCCCGCGCCCCCAGGAGGCGCACGATCAGCGTGCCGCCCCCGATGAGCACCAGGGAAGCGACCAGCAGCCACCAGTGCGTGGCGATCGGAGTGTGGCCGCTGCCCTCCGGTCCCGCGGCCGTGGCGAGCAGTACCAGCGCCGAGCAGACCACGGCGATGGAGCCCCACTCGGCCCGGCTGAGCCGGATGCCGAGCAGTTTGATGCTCAGCACCGCGGTGATCACGAGATTGGCGCTGATCACGGTCTGGGACAGGAACAGCGGCAGCAGGCGGGCCGCCAGGGCGCCCAGCCCGAAGCCTATGAAGTCCAGCACCGTGCCCACCATGAACTCCCAGGTCACGGCGGCCTTCGCGGTGGAGGAGAGGCTGGGACCACCGTGCTGGGTGACACCGGTGGAGGAGGCCCTGGCCGCCTCCCGGCGGGCGGACTTGCGCGACCCCACCGCCTGTAGGACCGAACCCGTGCCGTAGCAGGCCGACGCCGCTACGGCCGTCAGAAGGCCGATGATCACCAAGAGCTCCGTTCGCCCGCTGTCAGCATTACCTGTTCATTACCTGGCCTGGCAGACGCGCATTTCGGGACGGGAGTTGCCTCACAGGGGCAAAGAGCTCGGACGACCGTGCCGGGGAGCGCGGCGGCGGAGCCCTCGGTGAGCGGGGGAGCGGCGTGCGATCGGGGCGCGCCGGGTCAGGCGGCCGCCCCGGCCCGGAGGCGGGCCAGCGCCTCGGGGACCTCGTCCACCGAGTCGACCAGGGCGATCTGGGCCGCCATGGGGCGGTCCGCGGCCAGCGCCCGGAGCAGCGGCCAGGCGGGCAGCTCCTCGGTCCAGTGCGCACGGTCCACGAGGACCATCGGCCGCGGCTCGCCCCGCGACCCGTAGTAGTTCGGCGTCGCGTTGTCGAAGATCTCCTGTACGGTGCCGGCGGCGCCCGGCAGGAACACGACACCGGCGTTCGAGCGCGCCAGCAGTCCGTCCTCGCGCACCGCGTTGACGAAGTACTTGGCGATGTGGGTCGCGAAGGCGTTGGGCGGCTCGTGGCCGTAGAACCAGGTGGGGATGCCGACCGAGGCACCGCCGCCCGGCCGGTCCCGGCGCACGTCGAACGCGGCCCGCGCCCACTCCGTGACCGACGGGGTGAAGTGCGGTGTCTTGGACAGCAGCGCCAGCGCCGCGTCGAGCATCCCGTCCTCGAAGGGCGCGGCGTACGCCCCGAGGTTCGCCGCTTCCATCGCGCCGGGGCCGCCGCCGGTGGCGACGGTCAGGCCGTCCCGGGTGAGTCGGCGGCCGAGCCGGGCGGCGCCCGCGTACGCGGCGGTGCCGCGTTCCAGGGCGTGCCCGCCCATGACGCCCACGACCTGCGCACCGGCGAGGTGCTCGTCGAGGGCGTCGGAGACGGCGTCGTCGTGGATGCTGCGGAGCATCGAGGCGAAGATGTCGCCGTCCGACGCGGTCTGTCGGCACCAGTGGTAGGCGCGGGCGTCCGGGGTGGTCTCGTAGCCGGAGTCGACCAGCCCCTCGAAGAGTTCGTCCGGTCCGTACAGACCGCCGCGGTAGGGGTCGAACGGCAGGCCCGGTATCGGCGGGAAGACCAGCGCGCCCCCGGCCCGCACCTTCGCGGCCGCGTCCGGTTCCATGACGCAGCCGAGGAACACAGAGTCCGTGGTGTCCGTGCTGAGCAGCGCGAACGTACGGTCCGTCAGATCCACTGACTGGATGCGGTGTCCGGCGAGACTGCCCGAGGCGGCGACCCGGTCGAACTCCTCAAGGGACTCGATCTCGTGGTCGTGGTCGCGGCGGCGGGGCGCTGGAGGCTGTGAATTCGGCTGCACGACCGCCATGTTAGGGCCGCAGCGACTCCACGAGGGGGCGGAGGTGCCCGTCGGTGGCCGCGGCGTCCAGTGCGGTGCGCAGGGCGTCGTCGTACGTCGGACGCGCCTCCTTCTGGGCGTCCCGGCCGGCGTCGGTGATGACGCTGTAGACGCCGCGCCGGTCGTCGGGGCACAGGTCCCGGCGGGTCAGGCCGGACGATTCCAGGCGGGCGGCCAGTCGGCTCACGGAGCTCTGGTTGAGGCCGATGAGGTCGGCGAGCTCCTGCATCCGCAGCTCCCCGTCGTCCGCTTCGGCCAGGCGGGCCAGCGCGCGGTACTCCGACAGTCCCAGGCCGTGGTGCTGCTGAAGGGCCCTCGCCAACTCCTGCTCGACGCGTGTGTGCAGCGCTCCGAACCGGTCCCAGTGCTCCGCGTCCATCGCCGTCCGCCTTTGTCTTCTGTCGTGCCCACAGCGCCCGTTGGGGTTTCCGGTGGGATGTCCGGCGGGGCTTGACAGCAGCGTACATGCAGCAGAAACTTATGTATGTGCATGCAAGTAATGTATGTACATGGACCCAGGGGAGAGGGGCGACCATGACGCGCACGACGACGACCGACGCCGCGGAGACCGTGGCAACGGCGCAGCTGGCGCAGGGGATCGAGCGGATCGCGACGACGCCGGACTGGTACGCGCCGTACCGGATCTCGCAGGCGATCAAGGCGGGCGGGCTGATCCATGTCTCCGGCCAGGCGGGCATCGACGAGCGGGGCCGGACGGTGTCGGACGACTTCCTCGCCCAAGGGCGGCAGGCGTTCGCGAATGTCGAGCGGGTCCTCTCCGCCGCGGGCGCCTCGCTGGCCGACGTGGTGAAGGTGGGCATCTTCGTCACGGACATGGCCGCCCACCTCGACGATGTCATCGCCCTGCGCGAGGAGTTCCTCGCCGAGCCCTACCCGGCGGACACCCTCCTCGAAGTGTCCGCACTGGCCCAGCCGGACTGGCAGATAGAGGTCGAGGTCACGGCGCTGGCCCGCTGAGCGGGCCGCCGTTGCGCGGCACCGCTCCTCGGTCGGAGCCGTTTCGGCGGGCCGCCCCGCGGCGGTGGCCGCCGCCCGGGACCGGGCGATGGCCCGTGCGCCACAGGCCTCTCAATGCGCCAGCGGAAGCATCGCCATCTCGGCCACGGTCCACGTCAGGGGGGCCAGCACGATCACCAGGGACAGGACCCGCAGCGCCGCGGCCCTGCGGAGCACCGAGCCGGAGGCGCCCAGGCGGCGCAGGGCCGCGGTGATGTGGGCGCGAGCCGAGCGGGATTCCACGGCGGCGGTGAGTGCGCTGGCGGTGACACAGGCGAGGACGACCGCCGTGCCGATGACGGTGAGCGGGCCGAAGGGATGGGAGGGAGTGGTGCTGTAGACCTTCACGGCGGCGTAGGCGGCGGAGCCGACCGCGCACAGGACGCCCAGCGGGCGACCCAGACGGTGCGCCTCCTCCTGGAGTACGCGCCCGGACAGCAGGCGCAGCGCGCCGGGGCGGCCGGCGCACAGCATGCGGCCGCACAGATGCACCAGACCGGGGCCGGCCAGGACCAGCCCGAACGCGGAGAGGGCCCAGCCGGCCAGTACGCCCGGGGGACTGCCGAGCAGTCGGCCCGGCAGCGGCAGCAGTCCGTCGTGGGCTGCGGTGCCCGGGCTGGTGTACGCCTCGATCGCCAGGCCGGCCGCGGCCAGCGCGATGCCCCAGGGGAGTCCGGAGGGCGGGGAGGTTCGGAGGCGACCCCCGGCGTCGGGCGAGCCGGCCTCCTCGCGGGGGCGGAGGGAGACGGCGGTCGCGGTGGCGGCGGTCAGCGGGACGAGCGTCAGCAGCATCAGGGCGCCGACCAGCGGCACCGGGTGGCCGGTGCCGAGCAGGTCGGCGTCGATGCCGAGGGGCGAGCCGGCGGAGCCGCCGAGCTCGCCGCGGAGGCGGAAGAAGACGATCAGCGCGAGGAGGACGCCGAGGAGACAGGTCAGCGCGGTGGAGGCGGTGGCGAGGAGGGTGAGCCGGAGCGGGCCGAGGCCGGCAGCGGTCATACCGCGCTGCGGCCGGGCGGCGGGGTCCGTACGCGCGGTGGACACCGCGAACTGGGCGGTGGCGGCGAGCGGGGCCGCGCACCACAGGAGGCGCGTCAGCGATTCGTCGGCCGCGGCCGGGTGGCCGGCGGCGTGCCCGACGGTGGACAGCAGGAGAAAGCCGGTGCCGGCCGCTGCCGCGACGACGCAGAGCCGGCGCAGCAGAACGAGGGGGTGAGAGCCGCGGGCTAGACGGAGAGCGAGCACGCTGCCCTGCTTTCCTCATCGGAGGAACCGGTGGTGGTGGCGGTGGCGGTCGACGGGCGACCGTCGAGGAGCGCGATGGACCGGTCGGCGAGGGTGGCGACCTCGGGGGCGTGGGTCGCCAGGATCACGGTGATCTGGTGCGAGCGGGCCGCGGTGGTCAGCGTACGCAGCACCTGGGTGCCGTCGGCGTGGTGCAGCGGAGCGGTCGGCTCGTCGGCGAACAGCACCTGCGGGGTGGTGGCGAGCGCCCGGGCGATGGCGACGCGCTGGCGCTGGGACTGGTCCAGCTGCCGGGGGCGGCGGCGGGCGCACATGCCCACGTCGAGGCGGTCCAGCCATTCGATGGCGGTGTGCTTGGCGGAGCGGGAGCCGGTGCCGCGCAGTAGTAGCGGGAGGGCGGCGTTCTCCCAGGCGGTGAGTTCGGGGACGAGGTGCGGTTCGGTGTCGATCCAGCCGAACCGGTCGAGGCGCAGCCGTTCGCGGCTGGGGGAGGAGAGCGTGTGCACGGGGGCACTGTTGAACCACACCTCGCCCTCAGTGGGGACGAGTTGACCGGAGAGGCACTTCAGAAGCGTGCTCTTGCCGCTGCCTCGTGGCCCGGTGACTGTGAGGATCTCGCCTTCGCGGACGCCGAGGGAGACCCCGGCCAGGGCCGTGGTACCGCCATACGTGTGGTGCAGGCCGCGGGCCCAGAGAACGTCGTTGTCAGGCGGGGCCACCATCTGCGCACCTCGTGATTGTTCGCATCGATTCGTTCCCCCAAGCGGGTGAACGACCATGGAGGGTATCGGTCACTAGCACGGTAAGGATTGGTGACCCCCGGTATTCGCCGCTTGGCAGCACAACGGCCCAGATTCACTCGTATGGCTTGAAGTGAGTGAACCTGAGCCGCTGGGTGTTCAGTTGTGTGTATCCGACGCAGAACCAGGAGGTGGTGCGCAGGTCAGAGCTTGGTCCACGCCTCGGTGAGGACCGCGCGCAGGATCTGCTCGATCTCGTCGAAGACCGCCTGGTCGGCGATCAGCGGCGGGGCGAGCTGGATGACCGGGTCGCCACGGTCGTCGGCGCGGCAGTAGAGGCCGTTCTCGTACAGGGCCTTGGAGAGGAAGCCGTAGAGGACACGCTCGGTCTCGGCCTCGTTGAAGGACTCCTTGGTGACCTTGTCCTTGACGAGCTCGATGCCGTAGAAGAAGCCGTTGCCGCGGACGTCGCCGACGATCGGCAGGTCGTGCAGCTTCTGGAGGGTGCTCAGGAAGTTGCCCTCGTTGTCGAGGACGTGCTGGTTGAGGCCCTCGCGCTCGAAGATGTCGAGGTTGGCGAGGCCGACGGCCGCGGAGACCGGGTGGCCGCCGAAGGTGTAGCCGTGCAGGAAGGTGTTGTCGCCCTTGTAGAACGGCTCGGCCAGGCGGTCGGAGACGATGCAGGCACCGATCGGAGAGTAGCCCGAGGTCATGCCCTTGGCGCAGGTGATCATGTCCGGCACGTAGCCGAACTTGTCACAGGCGAACATCGTGCCCAGACGACCGAAGGCGCAGATGACCTCGTCGGAGACGAGCAGCACGTCGTACTGGTCGCAGATCTCGCGGACCCGCTGGAAGTAGCCGGGCGGCGGCGGGAAGCAACCACCGGCGTTCTGCACCGGCTCCAGGAAGACCGCGGCGACGGTCTCGGGGCCCTCGAAGAGGATCTGCTGCTCGATCTGGTCGGCGGCCCAGCGGCCGAAGGCCTCGGGGTCGTCGCCGTGGATCGGGGCGCGGTAGATGTTGGTGTTCGGGACCTTGTGCGCGCCGGGGACCAGCGGCTCGAAGGGGGCCTTCAGGGCCGGCAGGCCGGTGATCGACAGGGCGCCCTGGGGGGTGCCGTGGTAGGCCACCGCACGGGATATGACCTTGTGCTTGGTGGGCTTGCCGGTGAGCTTGAAGTACTGCTTGGCCAGCTTCCAGGCGGTCTCGACCGCCTCGCCGCCACCCGTGGTGAAGAAGACCTTGTTGAGGTCGCCCGGGGCGTGGTGGGCCAGGCGCTCGGCCAGCTCCACGGCCTTGGGGTGGGCGTAGGACCACACGGGGAAGAAGGCGAGCTCCTGCGCCTGCTTGTAGGCGGTCTCGGCGAGCTCGACCCGGCCGTGGCCGGCGTTGACCACGAAGAGGCCGGCGAGGCCGTCGATGTAGCGCTTGCCCTTGTCGTCGTAGATGTTGGTGCCCTCACCGCGCACGATGGTGGGCACGGGGGCGTTCTCGTACGACGACATGCGGGTGAAGTGCATCCACAGGTGGTCGTATGCCGTCTTGGAGAGGTCGCGACTCATTGCTATCTCGTTCCCCAGGTGTAGGTCTGCTTACGGAGCTTGAGGTACACGAAGCTCTCGGTGGATCGAACGCCGGGAAGCGTGCGGATCCGCTTGTTGATCATTTCCAGCAGGTGGTCGTCGTCCTCGCAGACGATCTCGATGATGAGATCGAAGGAGCCTGCCGTCATGACGACGTACTCGACTTCTTCCATGGTCGTCAGGGCGTCCGCCACGGGGTCGAGGTCACCCTCGACGTTGATGCCGACCATTGCCTGTCGTCGGAAACCGACCGTGAGGGGGTCGGTGACCGCGACGATCTGCATCACGCCTTGGTCGAGCAGTTTCTGTACGCGTTGCCGCACCGCCGCCTCGGACAGGCCCACGGCCTTGCCGATCGCGGCGTATGGACGGCGTCCGTCCTCCTGGAGCTGCTCGATGATCGCCAGGGAGACGGAGTCGATCGACGGAGTGCCGGTTCTGTCAGGACTGTTACGAGAAGGCGCCACGTCCTTCACTGTGCACGAGCCTCGTCGGTCCCGCAACCCCGAATCGATGAAATTAGTTGTGATGAGGTCGAAAATTAACTGATTCCGTTGTTCCCGAGTGGCGGGTGTGTTGAAAACGTGGGTCCCGCGGCTAGGGTGGACCCAAACCACCTGACTTCTGACTGAAGGGGGCGCACAGTGACCACCGCACTGCGTCGTCTGCGCAACTACATCGACGGGGAGTTCCGGGACGCCGCCGACGGGCGGACCACGGAGGTGGTCAACCCGGCGACGGGCGAGGCGTACGCCACCGCCCCGCTCTCGGGCGCCGCCGACGTGGACGCGGCGATGGCTGCCGCCGAAGCCGCCTTCCCCGTCTGGCGCGACCTGATCCCGGCAGAGCGCCAGAAGGTCCTGCTCAAGATCGCCGACCGCTTCGAGGAGCGGGCCGAGGAGCTGATCGCCGCCGAGTCCGAGAACTGCGGCAAGCCGATCGCCCTCGTACGCTCCGAGGAGATCCCGCCGATGGTGGACCAGATCCGCTTCTTCGCGGGTGCCGCCCGGATGCTGGAGGGCCGCTCGGCCGGCGAGTACATGGACGGCTTCACCTCCATCATCCGCCGCGAGCCGGTCGGCGTCTGCGCCCAGGTCGCGCCGTGGAACTACCCGATGATGATGGCCGTGTGGAAGTTCGCCCCGGCGCTGGCCGCGGGCAACACCGTCGTCATCAAGCCCTCCGACACCACCCCGGCCTCGACGGTACTGATCGCCGACATCATCGGCAGCGTGCTGGACGAACTCGGCCACCCCCGCGGCGTGTTCAACGTCATCTGCGGTGACCGTGAGACCGGCCGTCTGATGGTCGAGCACAAGGTCCCGGCGATGGCCTCGATCACCGGCTCGGTGCGCGCCGGTATGCAGGTCGCCGAGTCCGCGTCCAAGGACCTCAAGCGGGTCCACCTGGAGCTGGGCGGCAAGGCGCCCGTCGTGGTCTTCGAGGACACCGACATCGCCAAGGCCGTCGAGGACATCTCGGTCGCCGGTTACTTCAACGCCGGCCAGGACTGTACGGCCGCGACCCGGGTCCTCGTCCAGGAGTCCATCCACGACGAGTTCGTCGCCGCGCTGGCCAAGGCCGCCTCGGAGACCAAGACCGGCGCGATCGACGACGAGGACGTGCTCTACGGTCCGCTGAACAACGCCAACCAGCTCCAGCAGGTCAAGGGCTTCATCGAGCGGCTGCCCGCGCACGCCAAGATCGAGGCGGGCGGCGAGCAGGTCGGCGAGAAGGGCTACTTCTTTGCCCCGACCGTCGTCTCCGGTCTCAAGCAGGACGACGAGATCATCCAGCACGAGGTCTTCGGCCCGGTCATCACCGTCCAGTCGTTCAGCGACGAGAAGCAGGCGGTGGAGTGGGCCAACGGCGTCGAGTACGCGCTCGCGTCCTCGGTGTGGACCAAGGACCACGCCCGCGCCATGCGGATGTCCAAGAGCCTCGACTTCGGCTGTGTGTGGATCAACACCCACATCCCGCTGGTCGCCGAGATGCCGCACGGTGGATTCAAGAAGTCCGGTTACGGCAAGGACCTTTCGGCCTACGGCTTCGACGACTACACCCGCATCAAGCACGTGATGACCTCGCTGGACGGCTGAGCCGGCCGGCCGGTCCGGCCGGTCCGGGAGATCTTCACCGTCGAGCGACACGGAAGGCTCGACACACCGTCGCGGGCGGAGGCCCGGCAGTTGACGCTCTGTCCTCTTGCCGCCTCCGCCCGCGGCACGTGAGAGTGCTCGCCATGGTTGATCTTTCGCGGCGGGCGCTGCTCCGCGGCATGGGCGGCATGGGTGTGACCGGGGCGCTGGCCGCCATGACCGGATGCGGAGTGCCGCCCGCGTACGTCGGGGCGGCGGACCGGGCGGGCACCGACCGCTCGGCGCGGGACCGGAAGATCGCCTTCGCCAACTGGCCGCTCTACATCGACGTCGACGACCACGACAAGCAGCGCCGGCCCACCCTCGACGCGTTCGAGCGGCGCACCGGGATCTCCGTCACCTACACCGAGGAGATCAACGACAACGACGAGTTCTTCGGCAAGATCAGCCCCGCGCTGATGAACCACCAGGGCACCGGCCGGGATCTGATCGTCATCAGCGACTGGATGTGCGCCCGGTTCGTCCGGCTGGGCTGGGTACAGACGATGGACCGGGCCGCCCAACCGAACGTCGCCCGGCACCTCGATCCGCTGCTGCGCACCCCGCACTTCGACCCCGGCCGGATGCACTCGGTGCCCTGGCAGTCCGGGATCACCGGTATCGCCTACAACCGCCGGAGACTCGGCCGGGAGATCAAGCACACCTCCGACCTGTGGAAGGACGACCTGCGCGGCCGGGTCACCTTGCTCTCCGGGCTCGACGAGGCGTTCGCCCTGCTCATGCAGGGCAACGGGGTGGACGTCACCCGCTGGACCGCCGACGACTTCCACCGGATGACCGACCAGGTGCGCCGCCTCGTCCGCAAGGGCCACATCCGGCGGTTCACCGGCAACGACTACATCAAGGACCTGGCCTCCGGTGACGTGCTCGCCGCGCAGGCCTACTCGGGCGACGTGATCCAACTCCAGGCGGACAACCCGGACATCGAGTTCGTGGTGCCGCAGGAGGGCGCGGAGCTGTGGGCGGAGAGCCTGATGATCCCCAACCTCGCCGATCACAAGCGCAACGCCGAGCGGTTGATCGACTACTACTACGAGCCGGAGGTCGCCGCGGAGCTGGCCGCCTGGGTCAACTACGTCTGCCCCGTACCGGCCGCGCGGGACGTGCTGGCCTCTTCCAAGGACAAGGACCTGGCGGCGCTAGCCGAGGACCCGCTGATCTTCCCCGACGACACGATGCGCAAGCGGCTGGCGATCGCCCGGGACATCACCTCCAAGGAGCGCACGGGGTTCGCCAAGGAGTGGAACGCGATCGTCGGGCTGTGAGCCTGCGCCGGCAGCGGCCCTGGGTCCGGGCGGCGGCGCCGGCTCGGTCCGTCCCGTCCCGTGCGGCCGACCTGCACCGCGAGGGCGCTCCCGGAGGGGAACGCCCTCGTCGGCCGGGGCCTGGCTGTGCTAGCCGCGCCAGGACGCCGTGTACGCGTCGATCTCGGCCGTCAGGCGGGCCTTCGCCGGCGCGTCCATGAAGGAGGCCTCGACGGCGTTCTTGGCGAGGGCGGCCACGCCGTGCGCGTCGAGGTCCAACAGGCGGGCGGCGACGCCGAATTCGGTGTTGAGGTCGGTGCCGAACATCGGCGGGTCGTCGCTGTTGATCGTGACCAGCACGCCCGCGTCGACCATCTCCTTGAGGGGGTGCTCGTCCAGGGTGCGCACCGCGCGGGTGGCGATGTTGGAGGTCGGGCAGACCTCCAGCGGGATGCGGTGCTCGGCGAGGTGCGCCAGCAGCTTGGGGTCCTGGGTGGCGCTGGTGCCGTGGCCGATGCGCTCGGCGCGCAGGTCGTTCAGGGCGTCCCAGATGGTGCCGGGGCCGGTGGTCTCTCCGGCGTGCGGTACGGAGTGCAGTCCGGCGGCGATCGCGCGGTCGAAGTACGGCTTGAACTGCGGGCGGGGGACGCCGATCTCGGGGCCGCCGAGACCGAACGAGACCAGGCCCTCGGGCCGCAGGTCACAGGCGATCCGGGCGGTCTCCTCCGCGGCCTCCAGGCCCGCCTCCCCGGGGATGTCGAAGCACCAGCGCAGGACGACCCCCAGCTCGGACTCCGCGGCCTTGCGGGCTTCCTCGATGGCTTCGACGAACGCCGCGTCGGGGATGCCGCGGCGGGTGGAGCTGAAGGGGGTGATGGTCAGCTCGGCGTAGCGGATCTGCTGTCGGGCCATGTCCCGGGCCACCTCGTACGTCAGCAGCCGGACGTCCTCGGCGTCGCGGATCAGGTCCACGACGGAGAGGTAGACCTCGACGAAGTGCGCGAAGTCGCGGAAGGTGAAGTAGTCGGCGAGCGCTTCGGGGTCGGTGGGGACGGCCGAGTCGGGGTGCCGGGCCGCCAGCTCGGAGACGATGCGCGGTGAGGCCGATCCGACGTGGTGGACGTGCAGCTCCGCCTTGGGCAGGCCCGCGATGAAGGCATCGAGATCGGACAACGGATCCTCCTGGTCAGTGGGGTGTGCAGGGTGTGCGGAACGGCCCGGTCATGCTATGCGGGCCGACCGGTGGAGGGTCGACGGGCCTCGACGGTCGACGGACCGTGACGGTCGAGGGCCTGTGACGTTCGACGGACCGTGATGGTCGACGGCCCGTGACGGTCGATGGACCTTGAGGACCGGCCGACCTGGTCCACCAGCCGACCTCGTTCACCGGCCGGCCACGACCACAGGCCGGCCACGACCACAGGCCGGCCACGACCACCTACCGGCCACGACCACCGCCGTTCCGTCCGGCCAGCGCTACTGCTCCCGGTCGTTCGCCTCCCGCAGCCGCTGGCGGGTCTCCATTAGTGCGAAGCCCAGGAGGTTCAGCCCCCGCCAGCGCTCCGGGTTGCCGGCGCGCTCGTCGTCGGCGGCGAGGCCGATGCCCCAGATCCGGTCCAGCGGGCTGGCCTCGACCAGTACTCGGGAGCCCGTGCCCAGCAGGTACTCCCGCAGCGCGGTTTGCTGGCCGAATTTGTGGACGCTGCCCTCGACGACCAGGTCGAAGCGGTGGCGCTGCCAGATCTGCTCGTCGAAGCCGCGAACCATCCGCCCGGCGTCCTTGGCCTGCTTGGGGTGGCCGGCGGCTATCGCCCGCCGCTCTGCCTCCACGTCCTCGAAGAGCCGGGCCTTGCCGGCCATCATCCAGTGCTCGGCGGTGGCGTAGGTGGTGCCGTCGACCGTGAAGGGGGCGGGCCACCACTGGCTGAAGCAACTGGCGCCGAGGCTGCCGTCCCGCCGCGGGCTGTGTCCCCAGAAATGGACGTACTTCATGCGCTTCCCGGCGGCGGCTTCCCGGCACAGTTCCTCGACCGAGCGCGGCCCGTCCGCGGCCCGTATCCCGCCGGCATTGGTGGTCGTCCCCGTGCTGTCGTGCATCATGCCGGGATTCTGTCAGCGGGCACTGACAACGTGTCGGGGTGGGTGCCCTGGAAATCGCAGAATTCGTCGCGTAACCAAAAGGCAACAACGGAATCACTTGTTGAGGCCGCTTTGCTCTGTCAAGATCGGCCATCAATTCCGGAAGTAGCTACGCCAGGCAGTGCCGCTGAGCGGCCCCGGCGCCCGGCGGAGGAGAGCACCATGGATCACCGATTCGACGTCACCGAGCGCTTCGGTCAGGGCGCGCAATTCATCGCAGGCAGTCTCCGCAGCGGCACCTCCGGCCGTACCCAGGCGGTCGTGGACCCGGCGACCGGCGAGACGGTGTACTCCTATGAACTCGCCGGCACCGCGGACGTCGACGCGGCCGTCGAGGCCGCCCAGCAGGCCTTCCCGGAGTGGGGCGGGGCCACCCCCGGCGAGCGCTCGGACACCCTGCACCGCTTCGCCGCGGCGCTCGCCGAGGACGCCGCCGATCTCGCCTTCGCCGAATCCCTGAACTGCGGAAAGCCGATCAAGCTCAGCACCGAGTTCGACGTGCCGGGCTCGATCGACAATGCCGCGTTCTTCGCCGGTGCCGCCCGCCATCTGGAGGGCAAGGCGGCCGGCGAATACAGCGCCGACCACACCTCCGTCATCCGCCGTGAGCCCATCGGCGTCGTCGGCTCCATCGCGCCGTGGAACTATCCGCTGCAGATGGCCGCCTGGAAGGTGCTGCCGGCCATCGCCGCGGGCAACACCATCGTTCTGAAGCCCGCCGAGATCACCCCGCTGACCTCGCTGCTCTTCGCCCAGGCCGCCCAGCGCGCCGGACTCCCGGACGGCGTGCTCAACATCGTCTCCGGTGCCGGCCGGGACGCCGGTGAGCACCTGGTGGGCCACCGCTCGGTCGCCATGACCTCCTTCACCGGCTCGACCCCCGTCGGCAAGCGCGTCGCCGAGATCGCCACCGGCACCGTCAAGCGGCTGCACCTGGAGCTGGGCGGCAAGGCGCCCTTCGTGGTCTTCGACGACGCGGACCTGGAGGCCGCCGTGCACGGGGCGGTCGCCGGGGCGCTGATCAACACCGGCCAGGACTGCACCGCCGCCACCCGCGCCTACGTCCAGCGCCCGCTCTACGACGCGTTCGTCAGCGGCGTCGCCGACCTGATGACGACCGTACGGCTCGGCGACCCCTTCGACCCGTCCACCGACCTGGGCCCGCTGATCTCGCACACCCAGCGCGACCGGGTGGCCGGCTTCGTCGAGCGGGCGCGCGGCTACGCCACCGTCGTCACCGGCGGCGAGGCCCCCCAGGGCGAGCTGGCCAAGGGCGCGTACTACCGGCCCACCCTGATCGCCGGGGCCGCGCAGGACAGCGAGGCCGTCCAGGCCGAGATCTTCGGCCCGGTGCTGGTCGTGCTGCCCTTCGACAGCGACGACGAGGGCATCGCGCTGGCCAACGACACCCCCTACGGGCTGGCCGCCTCCGCCTGGAGCCGCGACGTCTACCGCACCGGCCGCGCCACCCGCGAGATCAACGCCGGCTGCGTCTGGGTCAACGACCACATCCCGATCATCAGCGAGATGCCGCATGGCGGCGCCAAGGCATCCGGTTTCGGCAAGGACATGTCGGCCTACTCCTTCGAGGAGTACACCCAGGTCAAGCACGTGATGTACGACAACACCGCGGTCGCCAGGAAGGACTGGCACCGCACGATCTTCGGGGACCGCCCGTAGGCGACCCCCGGACCGAGCCCCCCACCGGGCCCCCGCGGCCCACCTCTGCGGCCAGCGCCGCGCGCACCGTCACCACCGGCCGAGCGCCGGGCTCACCCCTGAAAGGGCACTGCGCATGGAGCATCACGAGCAGCCCGAACCCCTGTCACAGGCCGAACTCACCGCCATGCGCCGGAGCGCGACCAACGGCCGACTGGCCATGACCCGCCGCTCCCTGCTGCGGGCGAGCGGTGCCATGGCGGCCACGGTCGGCGGGCTGGGGGCCCTGGCCGCCTGCGGCATCCCGCCCGCGGGCCGTACGGACGCCGCCCGGACCACCGACCACTCGGCGGCGGAGAAGCGCATCAACTTCTCCAACTGGACCGAGTACATGGACCTCAGCGACGACGGCAAGCACCACCCCACCCTGGACGCCTTCGCCCGGCGCACCGGCATCGCCGTCAAGTACACCGAGGACATCAACGACAACGACGAGTTCTTCGGCAAGATCCAGGCGCAGCTGGCGGCCGGGCAGGACACCGGACGCGATCTGATCGTGCTCACCGACTGGATGTGCGCGCGGATGATCTCGCTCGGCTGGATCCAGGAGCTGGACCCGGCCAACCTGCCGCACGCCTACGCCAACCTCTCGTCGCAGTTCCGCGACCCCGCGTGGGACCCGGGCCGGGCGCACTCCTACGTCTGGCAGGGCATCCCCGCGATCATCGCGTACAACAAGAAGGCCACCGGCGGGAAGAAGGTCGACTCGGTCAGCCAGCTGCTGGAGGACCCGCAGCTCAAGGGCCGGGTGGGCTTCCTCTCCGAGATGCGGGACTCGATAGGCCTGACCCTCCTGGACATGGGGAAGCGGCCCGAGGACGTCACCGCGGACGACTTCGACGCGGCCATCGCCCGGCTCCAGAAGGGCGTCGACTCCAAGCAGATCCGCCGCTTCACCGGCAACGACTACACCACCGACCTGGACAAGGGCGACCTCGCGGCCTGTGTGGCCTGGGCGGGCGACATCGTCCAGCTCCAGAACGACAACCCGGACATCGCCTACGCCGTGCCCAAGACCGGCTACATGACGTCCACCGACAACCTCATGGTGCCGAACAAGGCCCGGCACAAGCAGAACGCCGAACGGCTCATCGACTACTTCTACGAGCCGAAGGTGGCGGCCCGGCTCGCCGCGTACATCAACTACGTCTGCCCCGTCGACGGTGTGCGCGAGGAGCTTGCCAAGATCGACAAGGCGGCGGCCGCCAACCCGCTGATCCTGCCGGACAAGGAGATGGCCGCGAAGTCGCACTCCTTCCGCGCGCTGACCGCCAAGGAGAACAAGGACTTCAGCCAGAAGTTCGCCACCCTCACCGGTGCCTGAGCCGCCCCCACCTCAGGCCCGCCCGAGCCGTTTCGCCCTCCGACCCCCGGGACGACCGACATGACCAAGACCGAGACCCCCCAGAGCAGCGGCGGCGACGTCCGCCTCCAGGGGATAAGCAAGACCTACGGCTCCTTCACCGCCGTGCACCCCCTCGACCTGACCGTCCCCGCGGGCTCCTTCTTCGCGCTGCTGGGCGCCTCGGGCTGCGGCAAGACCACCACCCTGCGGATGATCGCCGGCCTGGAGGACCCCACCACCGGGACCGTCGAACTGGCCGGCCGGGACGTCACCGCCCTGCCGCCCTACAAGCGGCCGGTCAACACCGTCTTCCAGAACTACGCGCTCTTCCCGCACCTGGACATCTACGAGAACGTCGCCTTCGGACTGCGCCGCCGCGGCATCAAGTCCGTCAAGAAGCAGGTCGAGGAGATGCTCGACCTCGTCCAGCTCGGGCCGTTGGCGCGCCGCAAGCCGCAGCAGCTCTCCGGCGGCCAGCAGCAGCGCGTCGCGGTCGCCCGCGCGCTGATCAACCACCCGCAGGTGCTGCTGCTCGACGAGCCGCTCGGCGCCCTCGACCTCAAGCTGCGCCGCCAGATGCAGCTGGAGCTCAAGCGCATCCAGACCGAGGTCGGCATCACCTTCGTCCACGTCACCCACGACCAGGAGGAGGCCATGACCATGGCCGACACCGTGGCCGTGATGAACGGCGGCCGGGTCGAACAGCTCGGCGCCCCCGCCGACCTCTACGAGAACCCCGCCACCACCTTCGTCGCCAACTTCCTGGGCACCTCGAACCTCATCGAGGCCACGGTCGTCGAGGCCGGCGGCGAGGAGCTGGTCCTCAAGGCGGCGGACCACACGCTGCGGCTGCCCGCCGCCCGATGTAGCGCCTCGGCCCGCACCGGGGAGAAGGTGCTGGCCGGCGTACGACCCGAGAAGGTCGCCCTGGCGCACACCGACGACACCGGCTCCGTGAGCGAGAGCCACAACCGGCTGCCCGGACGCATCAAGGACGCCAGCTTCATCGGCGTCTCCACCCAGTACGTCGTCGACGTGCCGGGCCTGGGCGAACTCGCCGTCTACGAACAGAACATCCAGCGCGACGGCCGCCTCGTCCCCGGCGCGGACGTCGTACTGCACTGGAGCCCGGCGCACACCTTCGGACTGGACGCCGCCCAGGACATCCAGGCCGGCGCGGACCTTGACGAGGAGGCCGCGTGACCACCACCGTGACGCCCGCACCACCGGACGAGCAGGACGGGGCCGCGCCCCTGGAGGTGCGCAAGCCCCCCGTCCGCAAACGGCTCGTCCCCTACTGGCTGCTGCTCCCCGGCATCCTGTGGCTGATCGTCTTCTTCGCCGCGCCGCTGGTCTACCAGGCGTCGACCTCGATCCAGACCGGCTCCCTCGAAGAGGGCTTCAAGGTCACCTGGCACTTCGCCACCTACTGGGACGCGCTCGGCGAGTACTGGCCGCAGTTCGTCCGCTCGGTGGGCTACGCCGCCGTCGCCACCGCCCTCTGCCTGCTCCTGGGCTACCCGCTGGCCTACCTCATCGCCTTCAAGGCCGGCCGCTGGCGCAACGTGGTGATGATCCTGGTCATCGCCCCGTTCTTCACCAGCTTCCTGATCCGCACGCTGGCCTGGAAGACGATCCTCGCCGACGGCGGGCCGGTCGTGGGCGCACTGAACACGCTGCACGTCCTGGACGTCACCAGCGCGCTCGGCATCACCGAAGGACACCGGGTGCTGGCCACCCCGCTCGCGGTGGTCTGCGGACTGACCTACAACTTCCTGCCGTTCATGGTGCTACCGCTGTACACCTCGCTGGAGCGCATCGACCCGCGGCTGCACGAGGCGGCCGGCGACCTCTACGCCCGCCCGGCCACCACCTTCCGCCGGGTGACCTTCCCGCTGTCCATGCCCGGCGTCGTCGCCGGCACCCTGCTCACCTTCATCCCGGCCGCCGGTGACTACATCAACGCCGAACTGCTGGGCTCCACCGACCAGAAGATGATCGGCAACGTCATCCAGTCGCAGTTCCTGCGGGTCCTGGACTACCCGACCGCCGCCGCGCTCTCCTTCATCCTCATGGCGGCCATCCTCACCATGGTCACGATCTACATCCGCAAGTCCGGGACGGAGGATCTGGTCTGATGGCGGCAACAAAGACCACGGCGACCACCGCCGCCCGCACCCCCAACAGGGGGATGCGCTGGCTGCGGAGCAACATCGTGACGCTCGCGGGCCTGGCCACCCTGGCCTACCTGGTCCTGCCCAACGTCATCGTGATGGTCTTCTCGTTCAACAAGCCCAACGGGCGCTTCAACTACCAGTGGCAGCGCTTCTCCACGGACGCCTGGACCGACCCGTGCGGCGTCGCCGACCTGTGCGGCTCGCTGGGCCTGAGCCTACAGATCGCGGTCTGGGCGACCGTCGGCGCGACCACCCTCGGCACCATGATCGCCTTCGCGCTGGCCCGCTACCGCTTCCGCGCCCGCGCCGGCGTCAACACCCTGATCTTCCTGCCGATGGCGATGCCCGAGGTCGTCATGGCCGCCTCGCTGGCCACCCTCTTCCTCAACATGGGCATCCAGTTCGGCTTCTGGACGATCCTCATCGCGCACATCATGTTCTGCCTGAGCTTCGTCGTCACAGCCGTCAAGGCGCGGGTGATGAGCATGGACCCGCGGTTGGAGCAGGCCGCCCAGGACCTCTACGCCACACCGGTGCAGACGTTCCTGCGGGTGACGCTGCCGATCGCCGCGCCCGGCATCGCCGCCGGCGCACTGCTGTCCTTCGCCCTCTCCTTCGACGACTTCATCATCACCAACTTCAATGCCGGCTCCACCGTGACCTTCCCCATGTTCGTCTGGGGATCGGCGCAGCGGGGCACACCCGTTCAGATCAATGTCATCGGTACGGCGATGTTCCTGGTCGCCGTGTTGTGCGTACTCGCCGGCCAACTGGCCGGGAGCCGACGTAAGCGGAGCTAGAGGAGCTGAGAACCATGGCACGAGCTGCCATGTCGCACCTGTCCGAGAAGTCTCCCGTCCACGCGCTCGCGGACGCCGCCCCCACCCCCTTCTGGCTGGACGACCCAGCCCGGCCCGACGCCCGGCCCGCCCTCGTCGGCGACGAGACCTGCGATCTGCTGGTCGTCGGCGGCGGCTACTCCGGACTGTGGACCGCGCTGATCGCCAAGGAGCGCGACCCCCAGCGCGACGTCGTCCTCATCGAGGGCGCCGAGGTCGGCTGGGCCGCCTCCGGGCGCAACGGCGGATTCTGCGCCGCCTCCCTCACCCACGGCCTCGGCAACGGCCTGGCCCGTTGGCCCGACGAACTCGCCAAGCTCGAAGAGCTCGGCCTCCGCAACCTCGACGCCATCGAGGACGCGGTCGGCCGCTACGGCATCGACTGCGCCTTCGAGCGCACCGGCGAGATCGACATCGCCACCGAGCCCCACCAGATCGCCGAACTCAAGGAGGCCGCCGAGGACGCCGCACGGCTCGGCCTGGACCGGCACACCTTCCTCGACCAGGACGAACTGCGCGCCGAGGTCGACTCACCGACCTTCCGTGCCGGTCTCTGGGACCGCGACGGCGTCGCCATGCTCAACCCGGCCCGCCTCGCCTGGGGGCTGAAGCAGGCCTGTCTCGCCCTCGGCGTCCGCATCTACGAGCGCACCCGCGCCACCGCCCTGACCGGCGAGGGCCTGGGCATGGCCGTCCGCACCCCCTACGGCCGGGTCTTCGCCCGCCATGTCGCCCTCGGCACCAACGCCTTCCCCTCGCTGGTCCGCCGGGTCCGCCCCTACGTCGTCCCGGTCTACGACCACGCCCTGATGACCGAGCCGCTCTCCGACGAGCAGCTCGCCGCCCTCGGCTGGAAGAACCGTCAGGGCCTCTCCGACAGCAACAACCACTTCCACTACTTCCGCATCACTGCCGACAACCGCATCCTGTGGGGCGGTTACGACATCGTCTACCGCTACGGCGGCGGCGTACGGGCCGAGTACGACCAGCACCCGGCCACCTACGAGAAGCTCGCCCGGCACTTCTTCCGCTGCTTCCCGCAGCTGGAAGGCCTGCGCTTCACCCACGCCTGGGGCGGCGCCATCGACACCTGCTCCCGCTTCTCGGCCTTCTTCGGCACCGCGCACGCCGGCCGGGTCGCCTACGCCGCCGGCTACACCGGCCTCGGCGTGGGCGCCACCCGCTTCGGTGCCGAGGTGATGCTCGACCTGCTCTCCGGTGAACGCACCGAGCGCACGGAGCTGGAGATGGTGCGCAGCAAGCCGCTCCCCTTCCCGCCCGAACCGCTGCGCTGGGCCGGCATCGGCATCACGCAGTGGTCGATGACCCGCGCCGACACCCACGCCGGCCGCCGCAACCTGTGGCTGAAGGCGATGGACAAGCTGGGGCTGGGTTTCGACAGCTGACCGACGGCAACTGGCGGACGATCAGTGGGGGCCCCGGCGCCCGCGCCCCGGCCCCCACCGGTCGCACACCGCGCACCACACCACGAGCAGCACCCCCGCCAGGCACCAACTGCCGAGCACGTCCAGCGGCCAGTGGTAGCCGCGCCGGACCAGCCCCAGGCCGACACCGACGTTGCCCAGCACCACACCGCCGACGCCCAGCCACACCACCCGGCGGCCCGCCCGACGCCGCCCCCGGACCAGCAACAGCGCCACCACGCCGTACCCGACCGCCGCCGTGGCGCCGTGCCCCGACGGGTAGAAGCCGTCGTGCACACCGCCCGCCATCTGCGGCGGGCCCGGCCGGGCGAGCCACAGCTTCAGCGGCACGACCAGCGCGGGCACCGCGGCCAGCGCGAGCCCGGCGGCCAGCGGCGGCAGCCACCAGCGCGCACCGGGCCCGCCTTCCGGTCCGCGGTCCGTTCCGTCGTCCGTTCCGTCGTCCGGTCCGCGGTCCGTTCCGTCGTCCGGCCTCTCCTGGTTCTGGAGCCTCCGACGCCACTCCCGCCACTCCCGCCACCCTCGCCCCCCGGCCCAGGCCATCGCCGCCACCAGCACCGGGAGCGCGACGACCGTATTGCCGAGATCGGCGAGGAACTCGGCCGCGGAGGACGGGATTCCGCCGGCCGCGACGGCCCGGCCGAGCTGTTCGTCGAGCGCGCGCAGCGGCCCGTGCACCGCGATCTGCCAGGTGAGCACCGCGAAGAGCAGTCCACAACAGACCGCCACCCACAGCAGCGGCCGGCGCAGTGGCCCGCGCCCGTCCCCCTCGGGCCCGTCGGACGAGCCCCGGAAAAGGGCCGGCCGCCTCGGAACAGGGGGGGTGGTTCCGAGGCGGCCGTAGTGACCGGTGTCCCGCGCGCCCCGGGGGGTATGGGGCGGGCGGACATCCGATCGGTGAGGATTCCCGGAGCCCCTGCCAGGGGTCCCGGTGTTGTGCGCGAGGGCACGGCCGGATCGGAGCCGGGGAAGCGCCGACCAGGCGTCGCCCGCAGTCCCCTGCGAGCGGGGTGTTTCTCTCATCTGCAGAAACCGTACGGCACCGGGAGCGCACCCGACAGCCGCATCACCCGGCCGCCATTGCCCCCGCACATCTTCTTCACGCCACGCCTCCACCTGCATATGTCCACTCCGGGACGGTCCATGAATCGGCTCCGTGACGGCCCGTGAATCCGCTCAGGTCCGGTCCGTGATTCCGCTCCTGGCCAGCCCATGAAGGCGTCATGAACAGCCCGGACGCCGCGCTCGTCGGCCGCCTCCCCCTTCCCCTCCCCCTCCCCCTTCCCCCGACACACGAGCGAGGCCCGGGGCCACGGCCGTAGCCGTCACCCCGGGCCCTACGAATCTCTTCGCTGCGGATCCGGTCGCTGCGGATCTCTCAGCAGCCTCGCATCCGTCGAACGAATCCGTCGAACGCCGCTCAGATCTTGGCGAACGCCGCCTCGAGGATGTCCAGACCCTCGTTGAGCAGGTCCTCACCGATGACCAGCGGCGGCAGGAAGCGCAGCACATTGCCGAACGTGCCGGTGGTCAGCACCAGCAGGCCCTCCTGGTGGCAGGCCTTCGCCAGGGCACCGGTGGCCTCCGGGTTCGGCTCCTTCGAGCCGGACTTGACCAGCTCGATCGCGATCATCGCGCCGCGGCCGCGGACCTCGCCGACGATGTCGTACTTCTCGGCGATCGCGTTCAGGCGGGCCTTCATGACCTCGCCGATCCGTAGCGCCTTGGCGTTGAGGTCCTGTTCGCGCATGGTCTCGATGGAGCCGAGCGCCGCGGCGCAGGCCACCGGATTGCCACCGTAGGTGCCGCCCAGACCGCCGGCGTGTGCCGCGTCCATGATCTCCGCGCGGCCGGTGACGGCCGCCAGCGGCAGACCACCGGCGATGCCCTTGGCCGTGGTGATCAGGTCGGGCACGATCCCCTCGTCCTCGCACGCGAACCACTGACCCGTACGGCAGAAGCCCGACTGGATCTCGTCCGCGACGAAGACGATCCCGTTCTCCTTCGCGAAGTTCGCGATGGCGGGCAGGAAGCCCTTGGCCGGCTCGATGAAGCCGCCCTCACCGAGCAGCGGCTCGATGATGATCGCGGCGACGTTCTCCGCGCCGATCTGCTTGGTGATCTGCGTGATGGCCTGCTCGGCGGCCTCCTGCGCGCAGTTCTCCGGGCCGGTCAGCCAGCGGAAGGGGTAGGCCAGCGGTACGCGGTAGACCTCGGGCGCGAACGGGCCGAAGCCGTGCTTGTACGGCATGTTCTTGGCGGTGAGCGCCATCGTCAGGTTCGTCCGGCCGTGGTAGCCGTGGTCGAACACGACGACCGCCTGGCGCTTGGTGTACGCACGCGCGATCTTGACGGCGTTCTCCACCGCCTCCGCGCCCGAGTTGAACAGCGCCGACTTCTTCGCGTGGTCGCCCGGCGTCAGCTCGGCGAGCTGCTCACAGACCTCGACGTACGGCTCGTACGGGGTCACCATCGCACAGGTGTGGGTGAAGTCGGCGAGCTGTGCGGCGGCCCGGCGGACGACCGCCTCCGCGCTGTTGCCGACCGAGGTCACGGCGATGCCGGAGCCGAAGTCGATCAGGGAGTTGCCGTCCACGTCCTCCAGGACGCCGCCGCCCGCGCGCTTGACGAAGACGGGCAGCACGGCGCCGACACCCGCGGCCACCGTGGCCTGCTTACGGGCCCACAGCTCCTGCGACTTCGGGCCGGGGATCGCGGTGACGACGCGACGCTCCTGGGGGAGGCCGGGGCCTCCGGACAGTTCGGTCATGGCAGTCTCCTGGGGGTGGAACGAGGACGTACAGAGGTCTTTTCTCGCAGGTTAGGGGCGGGCGGGCGGGTCTGGCATGTTCCGTTCGGGAGAAGTGCGCGTGTTGCGTTGTCCGCACCGGACATAGCGACGGTCCACGGCCAGTAGATTGAGCGACGGCGCGCCCGGCACCGGCGGGCGCGAGCGCGGGCATGACAATGGCCGAGGCGCCCGGCCGGCCGACCCGGCCGCCGCCCAACAACAGCACAGGCCACGGCTCAAGGGGGACAAGGGGCACCGGATGGACACCGAGGGCACGCACGACGCACAGCACACCGCTCCCCAGCCGTCCGGCGGAGCGCACCGATCCGAACCCACCGTGCCGCGCCCCGCGGCCCCACCCGTCCCCCCGGCCGCCGCGCCGCGCACCCCGCCCCCGCCCAGCACTCCGCCCGCCATGCCGGCCCTGCCCGCGGCACCGCCCGGCAGCGGCGCCGCACCCGAGCCGGCGGTGGTGCGGTGGTTGCGCACGCCGCGACCGGCGGCGGCGCCGGGGGTGTGGACGTATGGGCACAAGCCCCGTCCTGAGCAGGAACCCGACCGCATTCCCGGTCGGCAGCTGATCGCGGGCGCGGTGATCTCGTTCCTGTGTGGGTGGCTGCTGTGGTCGTTGTTGTGGAACGGGTATCTCGGCACGTACTGGATCTGGCCCCTTGAAGCCATCGTCCCGCATGCCTGGGTAATCGGTGCAACGCCCAGCGACAGGGTCGTCTACGCGGTTGTTACCCGCGTCTACAGCGGCCTGTGGATCCTGGGAATCGCGATCGTCTTCGGCCGCATCGGCCGCTGGCCCGAACTCGTCCGGCGCGTCCTGGGCCCCGTTGTCCGCCGCCTGCGCGACCCCAACCCCACTCCGAAGACCGAGCCTGCCACCGACCCGGCGCAATGGCCCGAACTGCGGGCCCACGGTGCCCCGGACGCAGCCGACAAGCTCACCGCCGAGGCCCGCGCGGGCCGGATGAACGATGTGGACGTGGCGAGGATCGAGCGCGCCTGGCGCTCGGTGCGGTCCGGCAAGAACTCGCTCGCCACCTTCACCGACACCGTGCTCCGGCACGGCGCGGCGGCCTGTGCGCACCCCTCGGGCCTGCGGGATCTGCCGCGCAGGTCCGCCCACCACGACCTGCTCGCCCACCAGGTCCGCATCGGCACCGCCGCCAACCACCCCCGCAACCCGTACCAGCACCGCGGCGTCGGCTGCGCCCTGGAACCCGGCGTCCTGGGCACCTCGCTGCTGGCCGTCGGGCCCGCCGGTAGCGGTAAGACGACCCGGGTCGTCAAGCCGGTCGTGGAGTCGATGTGCCTTCAGGCGCTGGCCGGGCAGTGCGCCGTGATCGCTGTGGGCCCGGCCGGCTCCGACCTGGGGCCGGACGATGCGTTCGACGTGGTCGTCCGGGTCGGCCGCCCCGACCCGGAGTGCGACCTCGACCTTTACGGCGGCACCACCGACCCCGACGAGGCGGCCGGCATCCTCGCCGAGGCGCTGGTGGGCGACCTCGCCGCGCAGCTGCCCGGCGGCGACAGCCGGCGCGCCGCGACCGCACTGGCCCAGCTGCTCGGCCCGTTCCGTGCCGCCCACGAACGCTTCCCCACCGTGCCCGAGCTCCGCGAACTGCTGGACGGCGCCCCCGAGGCGATCTCCGCCCTGCGCGCCGCGCTGGAGGACGCCGGAGGCCACACCCTGCTGCGCGAACTGGACGCCCGGGCCCGCCAGTCGGAGCGCCCCGGCGACCTCGCGGTACTCCTCGCCGACCGCATCGCCCTGCTGGACCGGCCGGCCTTCGCCGCCTTCTTCGACCCGACGGGACGCACCCGGCAGGTCTCGCTGCGCGCCCTCGACCATCCGCTGCGGGTCCGGATCGAGCTTCCCGAACGGGGCCACGCAGAGGCCTCGCGGATCCTCGCCCGGCTGGTCCTGGCCCAGTTCACCGAGTGTGCCGTCGCCCGCAGCGACCGTTCGCTCTTCGCCTGCCTGGTGTTGGACGAGGCCGCCCACACCATCACCGCCGAGGCGCTGCGCGGAGTGCAGCGACTGCGCTCGGCGAACGCCGGGGCGGTGCTCACCCTGCGCTCCCTGGACGACGTTCCCGACGCGCTGCGCGGCACGCTGCTGGGCGCGGTCGGCTGCCGGATGGCGTTCGCGGGCGTCACGACGTGGGACGGCGCGAGGTTTGCCGAGATCTGGGGCAAGGAGTGGGTGGAGACCCGGGATGTGACGGACCGGCAGATCATCGCGGAGGGCGCCGCGATGAAGGCGTTCCACATCTTCCGCCACCTGGTCACGGGGAAGGCGGTCACCGCCAAGGCCGTGACCGTGCGCACCGTGGAACGTGAACGCTGGTCCGCCTCGGATCTGGCCAACTCCGTCCCGGCCGGACACGCGGTGCTGTCGGTCACGTCGGTGGCGGGCGAGCATGCGCCGCCGGTCCTGGTGGACCTGCGCTCCTGAGGGGGCCAGCGAGCCCTGCTCCCGCCCCCACACCACAGCCGGAGGGCTCCTGGCGTGTGGGCGGGATTCGCGTTGCGGGGAGGTCCCCGGGATTCGGCCGTTGAGGCAGAATCGACACGGGCCGTTCATACGGGGCGGCGCAAACCCGTGGTCGTCGAGCGGTCGTCGATCACCGTCGTCGAAGTCATCGAAGGTCGTATGCCGCACACCCTCGCCTCCCTGGTCAACCACACCGCGCTCAAGCTGACCGTGCTCGCGGGCGAGGAGCGGCTGGACGTCCCGGTGCGCTGGGCGCACGCCAGCGAGCTGATCGATCCGGTGCCGTACATGGAGGGCGGCGAGCTGCTGCTGATCACCGCGCTCAAGCTGGACGCGGAGGACACGGAGGCCGCCCGCAGGTATGTGCGGCGGGTCGCGGAGGCCGGGGTGGTCGGGCTGGGCTTCGCGGTCGGGGTGAACTACGAGGACGTGCCGGACGCGCTGGTCGCGGCCGCGCGGGAGCAGGGGCTGCCGCTGTTGGCGGTGCCCCGCAGGACGCCGTTCATCGCGATCAGCAAGGCGGTCTCGGCCGCGGTGGCCGCGGACCAGTACCGGGCGGTGACCGCCGGCTTCGAGGCGCAGCGGGAGCTGACCCGGGCCGCGCTCAGCCCGGAGGGGCCAGCCGAGCTGCTGGCCCGGCTCGCGGCGCATCTGGACGGTTGGGTGGCGCTCTACGACGCATCAGGGGCGGTGGTGGCGGCCGCCCCCGAGTGGGCCGCGCGCCGTGCGGCCCGGCTCGCCGAGGACGTGGCGCGGCTGCGGGAGCGGCCCGCACCCGCCAGTTCCGTCGTCAGCGACGCGGAGGGCGACGACCGGGTGGAGTTGCAGTCGCTCGGCACCGGGCGACGGGCCCGCGGGGTGCTCGCGGTGGGGACCGGGGCGCCACTCGGGACGGCCGGGCGGTACGCCGTGCACTCCGCGGTCGCCCTGCTCACGCTGACCACCGAGCGGTCCCGGGCGTTGCAGGACGCCGAGCAGCGACTGGGCGCCGCGGTGCTGAAGATGTTGCTCGCGGGCGAGCCGGACCATGCGCGTGCGGTGGCCGGGCGGCTCTACGGGGGGCTGCTGGACGCGCCGTTCCGGGTGGTGGTCGCCGAGCCGGCGGTGGCGGACGAACAGGCCGCGGCGTCCGGTGCGTCCCCGGGGGCGGGCCGGGCGGCTCCGGCGGTGTTGGACGGGCTGTCCGACGCGATGGACTCCGCCGCGGCGCGGACCGGCGAGGCGGTGCTCGCGGTCCCGGACGGCGGTCGGCTGATCGTGCTGGTCGCGGACGGCGGCGCGGCGGCGGACGCCTGTGCCGCGTACGCCGCCGAGATCGAGGCCCGGACGAGCGCCCAGGCACGTCCGGGCGGCCGGTCGGGGCGGGCCGACGCGGTGACCGGCGGGCAGGGGGTGGCGGTCGGGCTGTCCGCGCCCACCGGGCCGATGGCCGCGGCGAACGCCTACCGGCAGGCCGAGCAGGCGCTGTCGGTGGCCCGTCGGCGCGGGCGTGCGCTGGTCGAGCACGAGGACGTGGCGGCGGGATCGGTCCTGCCGCTGCTCGCCGACGACGCGGTCCGGGCCTTCGCAGACGGGCTGCTGCGGGCGCTGCGCGAGCACGACGCGACCGGTCGCGGGGATCTGGTGGCCTCGCTGCGCGCCTGGCTCGCCCGGCACGGGCAGTGGGACGCGGCCGCCGCCGACCTGGGAGTGCACCGTCATACGCTGCGCTACCGGATGCGGCGGGTGGAGGAGATCCTGGGGCGGTCGCTGGACGACGCGGACGTACGGATGGAGCTGTGGCTGGCGCTCAAGGCGACGTCGGCCGGCCGGGGGGACTGACCGGCTCAAGGGGGAGTGGCGGCGGGAGCCGTGCGGGCGCGCGGTGGGCCGGGGCCCGTACCGGGAAGCGTCCGCCCTCGGTCCGCCCGTTCACGAAGGTCCGCTCCTCGGTCCGCCCCTCCACGATGGTCCGCCCTTCGGTCCGCCCCTCCACGATGGTCCGCCCCTCGGTCCGCCCCTCCACGACGGAGAGACACACCCCCTGATTACGCCGCTTCGGACAAACGCCATGGCGGCGCCGCACCCCTACCGTGGAGGCAGGTTCACCAGCGCACTGCCGTTCCCTGAGCCATCCGCACCACCCACCACTTCTGAAGGGCCGGGTTCCACTGTGCCGATCCACACTGATGCAGCCCCCACCGCCTTCTGGCTCGCCGGCCGCAAGGCCACCGGAGACGCCACTTTCGACGTCACCTCCCCCTGGGACGGCCGTCTCGTCGGCACCGTGAGCGTGCCCACCGAGGCCCAGGTCGAGGAGGCCGTCGCCGCCTCCGTCGCGGTCCAGGAGGAGTTCGCCGCGACCCCCGCGCATGTGCGCGCCGCGGCCCTGGACCACGTGCAGCGCCGTCTGGTGGAGCGTACGGAGGAGATCGCCCAGCTGATCTCCGCGGAGAACGGCAAGCCCATCAAGTGGGCGCGCGGTGAGGTCGGCCGCGCCGTCTCGGTGTTCCGCTTCGCGGCCGAGGAGGCCCGCCGGTTCAACGGCGGCGAGGCGCAGCGCCTGGACACCGACGCCGGCGGCGCCGGCCGGCTCGCGCTGACCCGCCGCTTCCCGCGCGGCACGGTCCTGGGCATCGCACCGTTCAACTTCCCGCTGAACCTCTGCGCCCACAAGGTCGCCCCGGCCATCGCGGCCGGCGCCCCGATCATCCTCAAGCCGGCCCCGGCCACCCCGCTCTCCGGCCTGATCATCGGTGAGCTGCTCGCCGAGACCGACCTGCCGGCCGGTTCCTGGTCGATCCTCCCGGTGCCCAACGACCGGATGCCCGCCCTGGTCCAGGACGAGCGGCTGCCGGTCGTCTCCTTCACCGGCTCCGAGAAGGTCGGCTACGCGATCCTGGACTCGGTGCCGCGCAAGCACTGCACCCTGGAGCTGGGCGGCAACGGCGCGGCCGTCGTGCTGCCCGACTGGTCCTCCGAGGCGGACCTGGACTGGGCGGCGCAGCGGATCGCCATCTTCTCCAACTACCAGGGCGGCCAGTCCTGCATCTCCGTACAGCGGGTCATCGCGGACGCCTCCGTGTACGACCGGCTGGTGCCGAAGATCGTGGCGGCCGTCGAGGCGCAGGTCACCGGCGACCCCTCGGACGACACCACCGAGGTCGGCCCGCTGGTGAACGAGGACGCGGCCAAGCGCGTCGAGACCTGGGTGGACGAGGCCGTGCAGCGCGGCGCCAAGCTGCTCGCCGGCGGCAAGCGCGACGGCGCCTCGTACGCGCCGACCGTGCTGGAGAACGTGCCCGCCGACGCCACCCTCGCCTGCGAGGAGGTCTTCGGCCCGGTGCTCACGCTCACCAAGGTCGACGGGGTGGACGAGGCGTTCGCAGCCGTCAACGACTCCAAGTTCGGCCTCCAGGCGGGCGTGTTCACGCACGACACCCGGACCGCCTTCCGCGCCCACCGTGCGCTGGAGGTCGGCGGCGTGGTGATCGGCGACGTGCCGTCCTACCGCGCCGACCAGATGCCGTACGGCGGTGTCAAGCAGTCCGGCGTGGGCCGCGAGGGCGTGCGCTTCGCGATGGAGGACTACACCTACGAGCGGGTGCTGGTCCTGACCGGGCTGGCGCTGTGACCCACCGCCCCTCCGTCTCCCCGTAGGGAGAGCCCCTCACACCCCGGGACGACCCGGCCGGGTAACACCCTCACCCGACCCGGCCGGGTGCCCCGGACGACCTCGTCCCCGACCCGGTCCGGACCGGTGGACAGCGACGGCCGTCCCTTGGGCCGTATCACCGTCCGGACCCGTGGCCGGCGCACCCCCCGGTGCCGGCCCCTGACGCGGCGCGCTCCGGCACCCTGTTTCCGGAGCGCGCCGCGTCCCCCGTTCCGCCGGCCCTCGTCCCCCGTTACGCCGGATCTCGACCGTACGGTGCGCGCACCCCCGGCGCCTCGTGTCCGAGGTGGAGTCGCGGCGGTGCCTCAGGGAGGAGACGCTCCCGTCCGTACAACCAGCGCGGTATGCCGCACCCCCCGAAGGGCCGATGCCATCGAGCCGGTCCGGGCCGCGCCCCCGCCCCGGCCCCGTATGGCCAAGAGGCACCGCCTCGCCCTGCTCCTCCGGGTACCTCCAGTGGTGCAACCCGCGCGGATCGGGTAACTCTCACAAGTAGCGCTGTTCCAGCGGCCCGTCCGGCCCGCCGGCGCAGAACTCCCGATTCCGCGGCGAGGTGAGCTCCTGATGACCGCTCCATCCATCCGCAACGTTTCCGAGCGCGAAGCACGCCAGGTCGCCGAGGCGGCCCGCGAGCAGGACTGGCGCAAGCCCAGCTTCGCCAAGGAACTGTTCCTGGGGCGCTTCCGGCTCGACCTCATCCATCCGCACCCCACTCCGGCGGTCGACGACGTGCGCCGGGGGGAGAAGTTCCTCGACACGCTGCGGAAATTCTGTGAGACGGAGATCGACGGCGCCCGGATCGAGCGCGAGGGGCAGATCCCGGACGAGACCATCGAGGGGCTCAAGCAGCTCGGTGCGCTCGGCATGAAGATCGACCCGAAGTACGGCGGCCTCGGCCTCACCCAGGTCTACTACAACCGGGCGCTGTCCCTGGTCGGCTCGGCCAGTCCGGCCATCGGCGCGCTGCTCTCCGCGCACCAGTCGATCGGTGTACCGCAGCCGCTGAAGCTCTTCGGCACCCAGCAGCAGAAGGAGACGTTCCTGCCGCGGCTGGCCCGTACGGACGTCTCGGCGTTCCTGCTCACCGAGCCCGACGTCGGCTCGGACCCGGCCCGGCTGGCGACCACGGCGGTACCGGTGGGTGGGGGCACCTCCCGTACGAGCGAAGGCGAGTACGGGGGAGAGTACGTGCTCGACGGCGTGAAGCTGTGGACCACCAACGGCGTGGTCGCCGACCTGCTGGTAGTGATGGCGCGGGTGCCCGCCTCCGCCGGCCACAAGGGCGGCATCACCGCCTTCGTCGTCGAGGCGGACTCGCCCGGCATCACGGTCGAGAACCGCAACGCCTTCATGGGCCTGCGGGGCCTGGAGAACGGCGTCACCCGCTTCCACCAGGTACGGGTTCCCGCCGCCAACCGCATCGGCCCCGAGGGCGCCGGCCTGAAGATCGCCCTGACCACGCTCAACACCGGACGGCTCTCGCTGCCCGCGATGTGCGTCGGCTCCGGCAAGTGGTGTCTGAAGGTCGCGCGTGAGTGGTCCGCGGCCCGCGAACAGTGGGGCCGGCCGATCGCCAAGCACGAGGCCGTGGGCGCCAAGATCTCCTTCATCGCGGCGACCACCTTCGCCCTGGAGGCCGTCGTCGACCTCTCCTCCCAGATGGCCGACGAGAACCGCAACGACATCCGCATCGAGGCCGCCCTCGCCAAGCTCTACGGCTCCGAGATGGGCTGGCTGATGGCCGACGAGCTCGTCCAGATCCGTGGCGGGCGCGGCTTCGAGACCGCCCCGTCGCTCGCCGCCCGTGGCGAGCGCGCGGTGCCGGCCGAGCAGATGCTGCGCGATATGCGGATCAACCGGATCTTCGAGGGTTCGACCGAGATCATGCACCTGCTGATCGCCCGGGAGGCGGTGGACGCGCACCTGTCCGTCGCCGGTGACCTCATCGACCCCGACAAGACCCTCGCCGACAAGGGCCGGGCCGCGGCCAGAGCCGGCGGGTTCTACGCCCGGTGGCTGCCCAAGCTGGTCGCCGGACCGGGCCAACTCCCGCACACCTACCAGGAGTTCGGCATGCTCGCCGGGCATCTGAGGTACGTCGAGCGGACCTCCCGCAAGCTTGCCCGCTCCACCTTCTACGCGATGTCCCGCTGGCAGGGCCGGATGGAGACCAAGCAGGGCTTCCTCGGCCGGATCGTCGACATCGGCGCCGAACTCTTCGCGATGAGCGCCGCCTGCGTACGGGCCGAGTACCTGCGCGAGACCGGCGACCACGGCCGCGAGGCGCAGCAGCTGGCCGACGTCTTCTGCCGCCAGGCCAGGATCCGGGTCGAGGAGCTCTTCGGCCGGCTGTGGACCAACACCGACGAACTCGACCGCAAGGTCGTCTCCGGCGTCCTCGGCGGCAGCTACACCTGGCTGGAGGAGGGCATCATCGACCCCAGCGGCGACGGCCCCTGGATCGCCGACGCCTCCCCGGGCCCGAGCCGGAAGGACAACGTCCGCCGCCCCCTCCGCTGAGCCCGCCACGACCGCACGCCCGGGCCCGTTCCGCACAGATGCGCGGGGCGGGCCCCGCGCACGGCCGCGGACATCGCGGAAGACCTCCCCTCGGGACCACCGCACCCCGGCGACCGGCCACAATGGACCTCATGACGGACTCCCTCGCCCATCCGCACCTGCGCTTCGAGCCGGCCCCCGGCGACCCCGACGGCCCGCGCCGCATCGTGATCCTCGGCTCGACCGGGTCGATCGGCACCCAGGCCATCGACATCGTGCTGCGCAACCCCGACCGCTTCCAGGTGACCGCGCTCTCCGCGGCCGGCGGCCGGACCGAGCTGCTCGCCGAGCAGGCGCACCGGCTGCGGGTGGCCGCCGTCGCGGTGGCGCGCGAGGACGCGGTGCCCGCGCTGCGCGCGGCGCTGGCCGAGCGGTACGGCGCCGGTGAGCCGCTGCCGGAGATCCTCGCCGGTCCGGACGCGGCCACCGAGCTGGCCGCCGCCGGTCCGTCGGAGTGTCGCACCGTCCTCAACGGCATCACCGGCTCCATCGGCCTGGCGCCGACCCTGGCCGCCCTGAAGGCGGGCCGGGTGCTGGCGCTGGCCAACAAGGAGTCGTTGATCGTCGGCGGACCGCTGGTCAAGGCCGTCGCGAAGCCCGGCCAGATCGTCCCCGTCGACTCCGAGCACTCCGCGCTCTTCCAGGCGCTGGCCGGCGGCGACCGCGCCGAGGTCCGCAAGCTCGTGGTCACCGCCTCCGGCGGCCCGTTCCGCGGCCGTACCAAGCGCGAGCTGGCCGGGGTCACCCCCGAGCAGGCGCTGGCCCACCCCACCTGGTCCATGGGCCCGGTCGTCACCATCAACTCCGCGACCCTGGTCAACAAGGGCCTGGAGGTCATCGAGGCGCACCTGCTCTTCGACGTCCCCTTCGACCGCATCGAGGTCGTCGTCCATCCGCAGTCCTACATCCACTCGATGGTGGAGTTCACCGACGGCTCCACGCTCGCCCAGGCCAGCCCGCCCGACATGCGGATGCCGATCGCGCTGGGCCTGGGCTGGCCCGAGCGGGTCCCGGACGCCGCACCGGGCGTGGACTGGACGAAGGCCCAGACCTGGGAGTTCTTCCCGCTCGACGAGTCCGCCTTCCCGTCCGTCCCGCTCGCCTGCCACGTCGGTGACCTGGGCGGCACCGCACCGGCCGTCTTCAACGCGGCGAACGAGGAGTGCGTGGCGGCGTTCCTCAAGGGCGGGCTGCCGTTCACAGGGATTGTGGATACCGTCGCCGATGTGGTCGCCGAGGGCTTGGCTTCCGGGGTAGTAATGAAGAGCCAAGGCGGGGCGGAGCGGAGCGGAACGCCCTCGCGGGGAACTTCACTGACCGTCGCGGACGTCCTGGAGGCGGAGACCTGGGCGCGCGCCCGCGCCCGCGAACTGGCCGCCCGTGCGGCACGGACACCTTCGGAGGCTCGCGTATGACGACCTGGATGACCATTCTCGGCATAGTCGTCTTCGTCGTCGGCCTGCTGTTCTCCATCGCCTGGCACGAACTCGGCCACCTCTCCACGGCCAAGATGTTCGGCATCCGCGTGCCGCAGTACATGGTGGGCTTCGGACCGACGCTCTTCTCCCGCAAGAAGGGCGACACCGAGTACGGCATCAAGGCGATCCCGCTCGGTGGCTACATCCGCATGATCGGGATGTTCCCGCCCGGGGACGACGGGAAGCTACAGGCCCGCTCCACCTCGCCGTTCCGCGGAATGATCGAGGACGCCCGCTCGGCGGCCTTCGAGGAGTTGCAGCCCGGCGACGAGAAGCGGCTCTTCTACACCCGCAAGCCCTGGAAGCGCGTCATCGTGATGTTCGCCGGACCGTTCATGAACCTGATCCTGGCGGTCGTGATCTTCATGAGCGTGCTGATGGGCTTCGGCATCAACACCCAGACCACCCAGGTCGGCTCGGTCTCGGACTGTGTGATCTCGGCCGCCGCCAAGACCGACAAGTGCCCGTCCGGCGCCAAGGACTCCCCGGCCAAGGCCGCGGGCCTGCGGGCCGGCGACAAGATCGTCTCGTTCAACGGGCAGGACGTCCCGGACTGGGGCGCCCTCCAGCAGCAGATCCGCGACACCACGGGCCCCGCGACGCTGGTCGTCGAGCGGCACGGCGTCCGCAAGACGCTGCACGCCGACCTCATCGAGAACAAGGTCGCCAAGACCGACGGGCACGGCGGCTACGTCCCCGGCGAGTACGTCACCGCCGGATTCCTCGGCTTCACCCCGGCCAGCGGCGTCGTCCAGCAGTCCTTCGGCCAGTCCGTCGACCGCATGGGCAACATGGTCGAGCAGGGCGTCTCCTCGCTGGTCAACCTGCCCGCCAAGGTCCCGGACCTGTGGAACGCGGCCTTCAACGGCGGCGAGCGCAAGCAGGACTCCCCGATGGGCGTGGTCGGCGCGGCGCGGGTCGGCGGCGAGGTCTTCTCGCTGAACATCCCGCCGGAGCAGCGGGTGGCGACCATGCTCTTCCTCGTCGCCGGGTTCAACCTCTCGTTGTTCCTGTTCAACATGCTGCCGCTGCTCCCGCTCGACGGCGGGCACATCGCCGGCGCCGTGTGGGAGTCGATCCGCCGGGCCTTCGCCAAGATCGTCCGGCGGCCCGACCCCGGCCCCTTCGACGTGGCCAAGCTGATGCCGGTCGCGTACGTCGTCGCCGGGATCTTCATCTGCTTCACGCTGCTGGTCCTCGTCGCCGACGTGGTGAATCCGGTGAAGCTGACCTGATCCGGAACGGCGACGGCCGGACACCTCCGCGGCGTTTGGAGGTGTCCGGCCGCTCTCTTTAGGGGGGCCGCCGGGGGGCCGCCGGGGAGCGATGTGCTTATGGCAACCCCGGTGCCGTAACCTCGGAAGCCGGAACCCGCCGACACGGGGCCTTGATCCACACCTTGGGGTTGCTCGCCAGATGACTGCCATTTCGCTGGGAATGCCGGACGTACCGACCAAGCTTGCCGACCGCCGGGTCAGCCGCAAGATCCACGTCGGTTCGGTCGCCGTGGGCGGAGACGCACCGGTCTCGGTGCAGTCGATGACGACGACGCGGACGTCCGACATCGGGGCGACGCTCCAGCAGATCGCCGAGCTGACGGCCTCCGGCTGCCAGATCGTCCGGGTCGCCTGCCCGACCCAGGACGACGCCGACGCGCTGCCGGTGATCGCCCGGAAGTCCCAGATTCCGGTCATCGCAGACATCCACTTCCAGCCGAAGTACGTCTTCGCCGCCATCGACGCCGGCTGTGCCGCGGTCCGCGTCAACCCCGGCAACATCAAGCAGTTCGACGACAAGGTCAAGGAGATCGCCAAGGCGGCCTCGGAGGCCGGCACCCCCATCCGGATCGGCGTGAACGCCGGCTCCCTGGACCGGCGCCTGCTCCAGAAGTACGGCAAGGCCACCCCCGAGGCGCTCGTCGAGTCCGCGCTGTGGGAGGCCTCCCTCTTCGAGGAGCACGGCTTCCGCGACATCAAGATCTCGGTCAAGCACAACGACCCGGTCGTGATGGTCAACGCCTACCGCCAGCTCGCCGCCCAGTGCGACTACCCCCTCCACCTCGGCGTCACCGAGGCCGGCCCCGCCTTCCAGGGCACCATCAAGTCCGCGGTCGCCTTCGGTGCGCTGCTCAGCGAGGGCATCGGCGACACCATCCGGGTCTCGCTGTCCGCACCGCCGGCCGAGGAGGTCAAGGTCGGCATCCAGATCCTGGAGTCCCTCAACCTCCGCCAGCGCCGGCTGGAGATCGTCTCCTGCCCGTCCTGCGGCCGCGCCCAGGTCGACGTCTACAAGCTCGCCGACGAGGTCACCGCCGGTCTGGAGGGCATGGAGGTGCCGCTCCGCGTCGCCGTCATGGGCTGCGTCGTCAACGGTCCCGGCGAGGCCCGCGAGGCCGACCTCGGCGTCGCCTCCGGCAACGGCAAGGGCCAGATCTTCGTCAAGGGCGAGGTCATCAAGACCGTCCCCGAGTCGAAGATCGTGGAGACCCTCATCGAAGAGGCATTGAAGATCGCCGCGCAGATGGAGGCCGACGGCATCGCCTCCGGCGAGCCGGTCGTCACCGCCGCCGGCTGAGCCACCCGCGTCCACGAGCCCCGCCGCCCGCCCGGGCCGCGGGGCTCGCCGGCGTCCGGGCAGGTCCGCGCAGCCTGCGGGCCGGGTGCTCCCGCACAGCTGGAGGTAAAGTGCCAAGACCTGCTCCCGCCTGGCCTCCCAGGCCCGTAACGGTGAGGCATTCCGACACGTGCTGACGACCACCTCCATCAAGGTCCTTGAGCCCGGGGAGCTCGACGACGCGCTCGCGGTCCTCGACCGCGACCCGGTCGCCAACGCCTTCGTCGCTGCCCGCGTCCAGGTGGCCGGACTCGACCCCTGGCGGCTGGGCGGCGAGATGTGGGGCTGGTACGTCGGCGGACGGCTGGAATCGCTCTGTTACGCCGGCGCCAACCTCGTCCCGGTCTGCGCCACCTCCGAGGCCGTCCGCGGCTTCGCCGAGCGCGCCCGCCGCCAGGGCCGCCGCTGCTCCTCCATCGTCGGTCCGGCCGGCCCCACCGCCGAGCTCTGGTCGCTCCTGGAGCCGTACTGGGGGCCCGCCCGCGAGATCCGCGCCCACCAGCCGCTGATGGTCACCACCGCGCCCTCCGCCGAGATCGCCCCCGACCCGTACGTCCGGCGGATCCGCAAGAACGAGATGGACCTGATCATGCCGGCGTGCGTGGCCATGTTCACCGAAGAGGTCGGCATCTCCCCGATGGCCGGCGACGGCGGACTGCTCTACCAAGCGCGGGTCGCCGAACTCGTCGGATCCGGGCGCTCCTTCGCCCGCGTCGAGAACGGCAAGGTCATCTTCAAGGCCGAGATCGGCGCCGCCACCCCGCACGCCTGCCAGATCCAGGGCGTCTGGGTCGACCCCGCCCACCGGGGCAAGGGCCTGTCGGAGACCGGTATGGCGGCCGTCCTGCGCTATGCGCTCAGCGACGTCGCCCCCGTCGTCAGCCTCTACGTCAACGACTTCAACACCGCCGCCCGCGCCTCCTACCGACGGGTGGGCTTCGAGGAGGTCGGCGCGTTCATGAGCGTGCTGTTCTGACCCGCCGCGGAGCCGGGGCCACCGGGGGCGGACCCGCCGCCCGCGTACTGTTCCGGCCCGTCGCCTTGTACGCTCCGAGCATGGATGACGTCGCGGTCGGCCCCCTCGATCTCGCTGCCCGCGTGGATGACGCGCTCGCCGTCCAGGCGCTCGCGTTCGGACTGAGCGACGAAGAGGTCGCCGTCCGCCGGCACATCGTGCTGCGCCACCTGGGCTGCCCCGGAGCGCGCGCCTTCGGCGCCACCACCCCCGCCGGCCGGCTCGTCGGATTCGTCTACGGCATGCCCAACGACCGCACCCAGTGGTGGTCCACCGTCGTCGAGCCCTATCTGCACAGCGCGGGCCTCGACCACTGGCTCGACGACTCCTTCACCATCACCGAGCTGCACGTCCACCCCGCCTACCAGGGCCGCGGCATCGGGCGGGCGCTGATCACCCGGATCACCGACGAGGCGGCCGAGCCGCGCTCCATCCTGTCCGCCATCGACGTCGAGAGCCCGGCGCGCGGCCTCTACCGCTCCCTCGGCTACCAGGACATCGCCCGCCGGGTGCTGTTTCCGAGCGCTCCGACGCCGTACGCGGTCATGGGCGCGCCGCTGCCGCTGAAGCGCCCCTGAGTGCCCGTTCGGGGTGGAACGCATTTCCTTGTGCCACACCCGGGCGGCTAACCTCCAGGGAGTCACCTTTCTTACGCAGGAGAAACTCCCATGGCCAACGCCGCACAGGTCCAGCGCATGTCCCGCTTGATGATCAAGACGCTGCGCGACGACCCGGCCGACGCCGAGACCGCCAGCCACAAGCTGCTTGTCCGCGCCGGGTACGTCCGCCGCTCCTCCGCCGGCATCTGGACGTGGCTGCCGCTGGGCATGAAGGTCCTGGAGAACGTCTCCCGCGTCGTCCGCGAGGAGATGGACGCCATCGGTGGCCAGGAGGTCCTGCTGCCGGCGCTGCTGCCCAAGGAGCCCTACGAGATCAGCGGCCGCTGGGAGGAGTACGGCGACCTGCTCTTCCGCCTCAAGGACCGCAAGGGCGCCGACTACCTCCTCGGCCCCACGCACGAAGAGATCTTCACCCTCACGGTCAAGGACCAGTGCACGTCCTACAAGGACCTGCCGGTGATCCTCTACCAGATCCAGATCAAGTACCGCGACGAGGCCCGCCCCCGCTCCGGCGTGCTGCGCGGGCGCGAGTTCCACATGAAGGACTCGTACAGCTTCGACACCAGCGACGAGGGCCTGGCCCAGTCCTACGCGCTGCACCGCGAGGCGTACCGGAAGATCTTCGAGCGGCTCGGCCTGGACTACCGCATCGTCTCCGCCGTCTCCGGCGCGATGGGCGGCTCCGCCTCCGAGGAGTTCCTGGCGCCCGCCGCGGCCGGTGAGGACACCTTCGTCGACTGCCCGAACTGTGACTACGCCGCCAACACCGAGGCCGTGACGGTCGCCGTCGAGCCCGTCGACGGCTCCGCGCACGGCCCCGTCGAGGAGCTGGACACCCCCGACACCCCGACCATCGAGTCGCTCGCCGAGCACCTCGGCGTACCGGCCTCCGCGACCCTGAAGAACCTGCTGGTCAAGGTCGACGGCGAGATCGTCGCGGTGGGCGTGCCCGGCGACCGCGAGGTCGACCTCGGCAAGCTCGGCGAGCACCTCGCACCGGCCACCGTCGAGCTGGTCACCGCCGAGGACTTCACCGACCGCCCGGAGCTGGTCCGCGGCTACGTCGGCCCGCAGGGTCTGGCCGGCAAGGCGTTCCGGTACATCGCCGACTCCCGGGTCGCCCCCGGCACGGCCTGGATCACCGGTGCCAACAAGGAGGGCAAGCACGCCCGCAACGTCGTGGTGGGCCGGGACTTCGAGGTCGACGAGTACCTCGACGTGGTCGTCGTCGAGCCCGGTGACCCCTGCCCCAAGTGCGGCACCGGCCTGAAGATCGACCGCGCCATCGAGATCGGCCACATCTTCCAGCTCGGTCGCAAGTACGCGGACGCCTTCGAGCTCGACGTCCTCGGCCAGAACGGCAAGCCGGTCCGGGTCACCATGGGCTCGTACGGCATCGGCGTCTCCCGTGCGGTGGCCGCGCTCGCCGAGCAGACCCACGACGACAAGGGCCTGTGCTGGCCGCGCGAGGTCGCGCCGGCCGACGTCCACGTCGTCGCGGCCGGCAAGGCCACCCAGACCGAACTCGCCTTGGAGCTCGGTGAGCGGCTCGGCGCCGCGGGCCTGCGGGTGCTGGTCGACGACCGCGCCGGGGTCTCGCCGGGCGTGAAGTTCACCGACGCGGAGCTGCTCGGCGTGCCGACCATCGTGGTGGCGGGGCGGCGCGCCGGCGAGGGCGTCGTCGAGGTCAAGGACCGTCGCACCGGTGAGCGCGAGGAGCTGACGGTCGAGGAGGCCGTCGCCAGGCTCGGCGCCTGACACCCGTGGCGTACGGGCCGGCCCGGGGCGCTCGCCCCGGGCCGGCCCGTACGCCCTGCGCTACAGCCAGGCCGCGAACTCCAGCAGCAGCTCGCCGCGCTGACGGTCGCCGGAGGCCACCTCGGCCACGCCGGTGTCGACCGCCCGGTAGAGCGTCCAGGCGCGTAGCCGGTCCCGGTCCACGTCCAGGGAGTCGGCGAGTTTGGCCACCCGGCGGCGGGCCGCGGGGGCCGCGCCGGAACCGGCCATCAGGTCCTCGAACCGGTCCAGCACCAGCGCCGCCAGGTCGTACGCCCGCTCGCCGACCACCGGCGACGGGCCGATGGCCAGCCAGGGCGCCCGCTCGCCGGCCAACACCTTGCCCTGCCGGAAGGCGCCGTGCAGCAGGAACTCCTCGCCGGAGTCGGCCGGCAGGGCGCGTCGCAGCTCCACCGCCTCGTCCATCAGCGGCCCGGCCGCCGGGGCGTGGGCCCCGGCCGTGCGCAGCGCCTCCACCGCCTCCTCGGTACGCCCGAGCAGCGTCGCGAAGGGGTGCCCCTCGGCCGGCGGCACCCACAGCCGGCGCACCGTGCCCGCCGCCTCCAGCAGCGCCTTGGCCTCCGGCAGCGAGCGCAGCGAGACCGCGCCGTGCAGGCGTTCCAGCAGCAGCGCGCCGCTCGCGTCGTCGGACCGCAGCAGCCGCACCGCGCCCCAGCCGTCCCAGGCCGTCAGCGCGGCGCCCTCCTGCCCGGAAAGCCGCCCCGGCACCGGGACCTTCAGCGCCGCGGGGGCGCCGTCCGCCCGGTGTACGAGGGCCAACAGGCTGCTGCGCCCACCAGGGGCGTGCACCCGTTCCAGCGTCAGCTCCCAGGCGTCCAGCAGCTGCTGAACCAGCGTCGGCAGCTCCCGCAACCACTCCTGCGCGAGGCCGTCCGGATCGCCGCTCAGCGAACTCACCAACCGCTGCGGCGGTTCGATGGGTGCCGTTGCCATGCTTGAGCTGTCCCTTCAGTTGGGCAATTGCAGAATTCTGCAAGTACCCAGCTCGTCTCTCTGCGGCGGGGTCGCCGGTCGTTCAGAGCGCGCCCGCGGAAGCGCTCGCGGAGCCGGACGGAGCGGCGGCCGCGGCCCGCTCCACGAGCCCGGGGAAGGCTACGCCGCTGCCGCGCCAGCGCACCGCCCGCACCGCCGCCTCCCGGAGCGCGGCGGCCGCCTCCGTGCGCCGGGCCCGGCCACCGGCCCGTACGAGGTCGGCGTAGACGGCGGCCAGCCGGTCCTCCAGCTCCGCCGCCAGACGCACCGCGGCGGCTGCGTCCGGGACCGGGAAGGGCAACTCGTACGCGGCGGCCGAGGCCTGTGGCGTACCGCCCAGATCACGCACCTCGCGGCGCAGTACGTCCCGGCGCGCGCGATGGGCGTCGTAAGCCGCCGTCGCCTCCGCGCGCCGGTCGGCGGCGATCCGGCCGCCGACCACGCCGTAGCCGTAGACCGCCGCGTGCTCGGCGGCCAGGGCCGCCTGTACCGCTGTCAGCTCGTCCTGGCCGTCCTGACCGTCCGGGCCGTCCCGACTGTCCCGGCCGTCCTCGTTGTTTCGCTGCTTCTTCGTGTCGTGAGCCGTCCGTGCGCTCATGGGTGCGCCCCTTCGCTGGTCGGTGCCGTCCGTCGTGCCGTGCCGCGTTCCGTCATCCGGCGGCCGTCACCCGGCCGGATCCGCGAGCAGGTAGGCATGGGCCGCGCCGGACGCGGCCACCGAGGCGAGCAGTCGGGCCAGCTCGGGGGGCGCGGTGAGCAGCGCCCGGGCCCGGGCGTCGGCGAGCCCGCGTTCCGCGTCGGCCAGGGCGCTCCGGGCGGCCTTCTCGTCCTCGGGTACCGCCGGTGCGTGCGCCGGGTGCGCCGGTGCCTTGGACGGGGTGCCGCTGGCGGAGGGCGCGGCACCGTCATCGGTGAACGCCTGGGCGTGCCGGGCCACTTCGGAGCGCAGCGGGCGCAGCCGCTCCTCCAGGGCGGGGTGCGCGGCCAGCGTCGCGTCGTAGCGCGCGAGCAGGGCCGCACTGTCGTGGGCGGCGCGCCGGCGCAGCCGGTCAGCGGCGTCGGAGTGCTCGGCCCGGGCGGGGCCGTCGCTCTCGGAGCAGCCGGTGAGCAGCGCCGCGCCCCCGAGGGCGGCGCCGGTCAGCAGGGTCCTTCTGCGCATGAGCGCCACTTTCGGCACGTTGCACTTCCCGGGGTCTTTCGTCGTGATCACCGCAGGCGAGAGTATCCGTGACCGCCCACCGAATCGTCAGTACCCCGCCGGAACAGATAGGCTTTGACCCGACACGCGATCCAACCACAACAGCACACGCGGCCGAGGAGTCACCCGGATGAGCACCACCCAGAGCGAGAGGCTGCGCGGACTGCTTGAACCGCTCGTCGCCGCGCGAGACCTGGATCTGGAAGAGATCGAGGTGACACCGGCGGGAAAGCGGCGGGTGCTGAGGATCGTGGTCGATTCCGACGAGGGTGTCCAGCTGGACGAGTGCGCCGAGCTGAGCCGCGAGGCCTCCCAGGTCCTGGACGACTCCGATGCGATGGGCGGCGCCCCCTACACCCTTGAGGTCACCTCGCCGGGCGCCGACCGGCCGCTGACCGAGCTGCGACACTACCGCCGCGCCACCGGCCGCCTCATCAAGGCCCAACTGACCGCCGAGGCAGGGGGCGGTGAGCTGGTGGCCCGGATCACCGCCGTCGACGAGGACGGGCTCGATCTCGAGGTGCCGGGCGTCAAGGGCCGCAAGCCGACCGCCCGCCGGGTCTCCTTCGACGAGATCGCCAAGGCGCGCGTCGAGCTGGAGTTCAGCCGCAAGTCCGACAAGCGCGACGCACAGCACGACGAGAAGATCGACGAGAACGACGAGAACAAGGAGGAGGCGTAGCCGTGGACATCGACATGAGTGCCCTGAGGGGGCTGGTGCGGGAGAAGGAGATCTCGTTCGACCTGCTGGTCGAGGCGATCGAGTCGGCCCTCCTCATCGCTTACCACCGCACCGAAGGAAGCCGCCGGCGGGCGCGCGTGGTGCTGGACCGCAACACCGGCCATGTGACGGTGTGGGCCAAGGAGGACCCGGAGGACCTGGAGGAGGGCGCCGAGCCGCGCGAGTTCGACGACACCCCCTCCGGCTTCGGGCGGATCGCGGCGACCACCGCCAAGCAGGTCATCCTGCAACGGCTGCGGGACGCCGAGGAGGAGATCACGTTCGGCGAGTACGCCGGACGTGAGGGCGATGTCGTCACCGGCGTCGTCCAGCAGGGCAAGGACCCCAAGAACGTCCTGGTCGACATCGGCAAGCTGGAGGCCATCCTGCCGGTGCAGGAGCAGGTCCCCGGTGAGGACTACGCGCACGGGACGCGACTGCGGTCGTACGTCGTCCGGGTGGTCAAGGGCGTCCGCGGGCCGTCCGTGACGCTTTCGCGCACGCACCCCAATCTGGTGAAGAAGCTCTTCGCCATGGAGGTGCCGGAGATCGCGGACGGGTCGGTGGAGATCGCCGCCATCGCGCGCGAGGCCGGGCACCGGACGAAGATCGCCGTGCGGTCCACCCGCTCGGGGCTGAACGCCAAGGGCGCGTGCATCGGCCCGATGGGCGGCCGGGTGCGGGCCGTGATGGCCGAACTGCACGGCGAGAAGATCGACATCGTCGACTGGTCGGACGACCCGGCCGAGCTGGTCGCCAACGCGCTGTCGCCGGCCCGGGTCAGCAAGGTCGAGGTCGTGGACCTGGCGGCGCGCTCCGCCCGGGTGACCGTCCCCGACTACCAGCTGTCCCTGGCCATCGGCAAGGAAGGGCAGAACGCCCGGCTCGCGGCGCGGCTCACCGGCTGGCGGATCGACATCCGGCCGGACACCGAGCAGCACGCACCGCAGGGCTGAGGAAACCCACGGTAGTCGGCGGGTCCGCGGCGCACCGGAAAAATCGGTGGTGCCGCCGCGGTCCGCCGGGAATTCTGAGGAGTGCCCCGGCCTTTACCCCAACGGGGTCCGGTCGGTGCGGGGAGGTAGACTTAAGCAGTGTCTGGCCGGACGCATGCCCGCGCATGCCCTGAGCGCACATGTCTGGGATGTCGGGAGCGAGCGGCCAAGGGCGATTTGCTGCGCATCGTGCAGGTCGAGGGTGAGTGCGCCCCCGATCCTCGCGGTACGCTGCCCGGCCGGGGTGCTTACGTGCATCCCACACTGGTCTGCCTCGATCTGGCGGTTCGCCGCCGGGCGTTCCCCCGGGCCTTCCGGGGCCGGGGACCGTTCGACACGACGGACTTGCGCCGGTACCTCGTCGAGCGGGGCGCTGGTTGAAGCCGTTGCACTACAGCACAGCAAGAAACGCACAGCGCACGGAAAACCGTGCGGTCAGGTACCTCGCGAGTCGGAAGTAGGTCGAGATTGCGATGAGCACTCGATGAGTACGCGATGAGTACGCCCATGAAGTAGCGACGGTCCGGTGGACACCCCGGACCTAGAAGGAGCGAAGTGGCTAAGGTCCGGGTATACGAACTCGCCAAGGAGTTCGGCGTTGAGAGCAAGGTCGTCATGGCCAAGCTCCAAGAACTTGGTGAATTCGTCCGTTCGGCGTCCTCGACGATCGAGGCGCCGGTTGTTCGCAAGCTGACTGACGCTTTCCAGGCAGGCAGCGGCAGTGGCCGCGCCGCCGGTAAGCCCGCGGCGCCGCGCAAGTCGGCCCCCGCGAAGCCGTCGGCGCCCTCTCCGGCGCAGGCGGCCCGTCCTGCTGCCCCGAAGCCGGGCGCCCCCAAGCCGGGCCCCGCGGCCCCGGCGCCCGTCGCCGCCTCCGAGGCGGCACCGGCCCCCGCGGCCCCCAAGAGCACCCCCGCCCCGGGTCCGCGCCCCACCCCGGCGCGCCCCGCGGCCCCCAAGCCCGCTCCGGCCGCCCCCGCGCAGCCCGAGTTCCAGGCACCGCCGGCTGCGCCCGCAGGCCCGTCGGCACCCCGTCCCGGCGCCGCCCCCGGTCCGCGTCCGGGCCGTCCGGCTCCCGGTCCCGGCCAGGGCGGCCAGGGCCGCTCCGGCGCCCCGCGCCCCGGCGCCGACCGTCAGGGCCCCCGCCCCGGCGCGCGTCCGTCCGGTCCGCGTCCGGGCAACAACCCCTTCACCTCCGGTGGCTCCACGGGCATGGCCCGTCCGCAGGCCCCCCGTCCCGGTGGCGCTCCGCGCCCCGGCGGCCAGGGTGGCCCCGGCGGCCCGCGTCCGCAGGGCGGCGGCCAGGGTGGCCCCCGTCCCCAGGGCCAGGGCGGCGCGCGTCCGACCCCCGGTGGTATGCCCCGTCCGCAGGGTGCGGCTCCCGGCGGCGCCGGCCCGCGTCCCGGCGGCGGTAACCGTCCGAACCCGGGCATGATGCCGCAGCGTCCGGCTGCCGGCCCGCGTCCCGGCCCCGGTGGCGGCGGCCGCGGTCCCGGCGGTGCCGGTCGTCCCGGTGGCGGCGGCGGTCGTCCGGGTGGCGGCGGCGGCTTCGCTGGTCGTCCCGGTGGCGGCGGCGGTCGTCCGGGTGGCGGCGGCTTCGCCGGTCGTCCCGGTGGCGGCGCCCCCGGTGCTGGCGGTGGCGGCGGTTTCGGTGGTGGCGGCGGCCGTCCCGGCTTCGGCGGTCGTCCCGGCGGCCCCGGTGGCCGTGGTGGCACGCAGGGCGCGTTCGGCCGTCCCGGCGGTCCGGCGCGTCGTGGCCGCAAGTCGAAGCGGCAGCGCCGTCAGGAGTACGAGGCCATGCAGGCCCCGTCGGTCGGCGGCATCATGCTGCCGCGCGGCAACGGTGCGACGGTTCGCCTGTCGCGCGGTGCCTCGCTGACGGACTTCGCGGAGAAGATCAACGCCAACCCGGCGTCGCTGGTCCAGGTCATGCTGAACCTGGGCGAGATGGTCACCGCGACCCAGTCCGTCTCCGACGAGACGCTCCAGCTGCTCGCCGACGAGATGAACTACGTCGTCGAGATCGTCAGCCCGGAGGAGGAGGACCGCGAGCTGCTCGAGTCCTTCGACATCGAGTTCGGCGAGAACGAGGGCGGCGAGGAGATGCTGGTCTCCCGTCCGCCGGTGGTGACCGTCATGGGTCACGTCGACCACGGTAAGACCCGCCTGCTCGACGCCATCCGCAAGACGAACGTCATCGCGGGCGAGGCCGGTGGCATCACCCAGCACATCGGTGCCTACCAGGTCGCGACCGAGGTCAACGAAGAAGAGCGGCGCATCACCTTCATCGACACCCCCGGTCACGAGGCGTTCACCGCCATGCGTGCCCGTGGTGCCAAGTCGACCGACATCGCGATCCTCGTGGTGGCGGCCAACGACGGTGTCATGCCGCAGACGATCGAGGCCCTGAACCACGCCAAGGCGGCCGACGTGCCGATCGTGGTTGCGGTCAACAAGATCGACGTCGAGGGTGCCGACCCGACCAAGGTCCGCGGTCAGCTGACCGAGTACGGCCTGGTGGCTGAGGAGTACGGCGGCGACACCATGTTCGTCGACATCTCCGCCAAGCAGGGTCTGCACATCGACTCCCTGCTGGAGGCCGTGGTCCTCACCGCGGACGCGGCGCTCGACCTGCGGGCCAACGCCGAGCAGGACGCGCAGGGTATTGCGATCGAGGCGCACCTCGACCGCGGCCGCGGCGCCGTGGCCACCGTCCTCGTCCAGCGCGGTACCCTCCGCGTCGGTGACACGATGGTCGCCGGTGACGCGTACGGCCGGGTCCGTGCGATGTTCGACGACAAGGGCAACAACGTCGAGGAAGCGGGTCCGTCGACCCCCGTCATGGTCCTGGGTCTGACCAACGTCCCGGGCGCCGGCGACAACTTCCTGGTCGTCGACGAGGACCGTACGGCCCGCCAGATCGCCGAGAAGCGCGCGGCGCGCGAGCGCAACGCCGCCTTCGCCAAGCGCACCCGTCGGGTGTCCCTGGAGGACCTGGACAAGGTGCTCAAGGCCGGCGAGGTCCAGCAGCTCAACCTCATCATCAAGGGCGATGCCTCTGGTTCCGTCGAGGCCCTGGAGTCCTCGCTGCTCCAGCTCGACGTCGGCGAAGAGGTCGACATCCGCGTGCTGCACCGCGGCGTCGGTGCGGTCACCGAGACCGACATCAACCTGGCGTCCGGCTCCGACGCGATCGTCATCGGCTTCAACGTGCGGGCCGAGGGCCGCGCCACGCAGATGGCCGAGCGCGAGGGCGTCGACGTCCGCTACTACTCGGTCATCTACCAGGCGATCGAGGAGATCGAGGCGGCCCTCAAGGGCATGCTGAAGCCGGAGTACGAGGAGGTCGAGCTCGGTACGGCGGAGATCCGCGAGGTCTTCAAGTCGTCCAAGCTGGGCAACATCGCGGGTGTTCTCATCCGCTCCGGCGAGGTCAAGCGGAACACCAAGGCCCGCCTCATCCGCGACGGCAAGGTCATCGCGGAGAACCTCAACATCGAGGGCCTGCGTCGCTTCAAGGACGACGTCACCGAGATCCGCGAAGGCTTCGAGGGCGGTATCAACCTCGGAAACTTCAACGACATCAAGGTCGACGACGTCATCGCGACCTACGAGATGCGGGAGAAGCCGCGCGGCTGATCACGCGGATCACAGCCCGTGCGTCGCTCGGTCCACCAGGAATGGTGGTCGGGCGACGGGCGGCCGGCTGGGGCCGATCGGCGGAAGAAACTCCGTCGATCGGCCCCGGCCGTTGCGTGTACGGTTCGAACTGACACACGCCCCCGGCCAACGCCGGGTGGTACCCCCAAGGCCCCACGGGTGGCTTGACCCGGCTTGCATGTACGTAGGGACGCTGTCCTTCGACCTGCTTCTCGGCGACGTACGGTCGCTGAAGGAGAAGCGCTCCGTCGTCCGCCCGATCGTCGCCGAGCTGCACCGCAAGTACGCGGTCAGCGTCTCGGAGGTCGGGGACCAGGACCTGTACCGCAGGGCCAGGATCGGCCTGGCGGTGGTGTCCGGGGATATGGGGCACCTCACCGAAGTCATGGACCGCTGCGAGCGCCTGGTCGCCGCACGGCCCGAAGTGGAGTTGCTGTCGGTACGCCGACGGCTGCACGGCGACGAAGACTGACCCGGTCACGGGCGGGGCGCCGCCGGTGGAAGCACAATTGTGGAAGACAAGAAGGAGACGGACCAGTGGCCGACAATGCGCGGGCGAAGAAGCTGGCGGACCTCATCCGGGAGGTGGTCGCCCAGAAGCTCCAGCGCGGAATCAAGGACCCGCGGCTCGGCTCGCACGTGACCATCACGGACACCCGGGTCACCGGCGACCTGCGGGAGGCTACGGTCTTCTACACGGTCTACGGAGACGACGAGGAGCGCGCCAGCGCCGCCGCCGGCCTGGAGAGCGCCAAGGGCATCCTGCGCTCTGCGGTGGGCGCCGCGGCCGGCACGAAGTTCACGCCGACGCTGTCGTTCGTGGCGGACGCCCTGCCGGAGACCGCCAAGACGATCGAGGACCTGCTCGACAAGGCGCGGGCCTCGGACGCCAAGGTGCGTGAGGTCTCCTCCGGAGCCCAGTACGCCGGCGAAGCCGACCCGTACCGCAAGCCCGGCGACAACGAGGACGACGAGGGCACCGCGGCAGAATGAAGCGTCAGAGCAACAAGCCGGGCGGGCTGGTCATCGTCGACAAGCCGTCCGGTTTCACTTCGCACGACGTGGTGGCGAAGATGCGCGGTATGGCCCGGACCCGCCGGGTCGGGCACGCCGGCACCCTCGACCCGATGGCCACGGGCGTGCTCGTCCTGGGCCTGGAGCGGGCCACCAAGCTGCTCGGCCACCTCGCGCTGACGGAGAAGGAGTACGTCGGCACGATCCGGCTCGGGCAGAACACGATCACCGACGACGCCGAGGGCGAGATCACCGCGTCCAAGGCGGCGCACGGCCTCGCCCGCGAGGACATCGACGCCGCTGTCGCGCAGCTGTCCGGCGCGATCATGCAGGTCCCGTCCAAGGTCAGCGCCATCAAGATCGACGGCAAGCGGTCCTATGCGCGGGTCCGCCAGGGCGAGGACGTCGAGATCCCGGCCCGCCCGGTGACCGTCTCCTCGTTCGTGGTGCACTCCGCGCACGAGACCGAGGCCGAGGACGGCACGCCGGTGACCGACCTGCTGGTCTCGGTCGAGTGCTCCTCCGGTACCTACATCCGGGCCCTCGCCCGTGACCTGGGCGCCGGGCTCGGCGTCGGCGGCCATCTGACCGCGCTGCGCCGCACCCGGGTCGGCCCGTACAAGCTGGACCGGGCGCGCACCCTGGAGCAGTTGCAGGCCGCGGTGGACGACCCCGAGGGCGGCGGGCTGCCCGTCATGCCGATCGGGGAGGCGGCCGAGGCGGCGTTCACCCGCTGGGACGTCACCGAGGCGCAGGCCCGGCTACTGCTGAACGGTGCGCGGATCGCCATGCCGCGCTTCGAGGGCGACGGCCCGGTCGCCGCCTTCGGGCCGGACGGCGCGTTCCTGGCACTGGTGGAGAACCAGGGCGGGAAGGCGAAGAGCCTGGCGGTCTTCGCCATCTGAGGCCGCAGGAAGGTGGTGGAACGCGGGCCGCCCGGCGCGAGCGAGCGGCGGTCCGCGCTCCACCATCCCCCTCCAATGGATCTCTATCCAGCGATCCCGGAGCATTCACTCCTTCGGTGAGGCGCTCGGAGTGAATCAAGGCGCGGACGGGGGCGCGTTCCCAGAGCTCCCTCCCGCGACGATCACCACCTGCCTACCGTCGAAGGACGGGACAGGCGGGGAGGATCGGCAATGGCGTTGCTGGATGCCGACGCGGACGCGGCACTGGTACGCATCCGCGATCTGGCAGGTCGGACGCGCGGCACGGGGTTCCTCGTGGACCACGAGGGCACGGTCGTCACCAGCCACGAGGCGGTGGACGGACCGGAGCGGCTGGTGCTCCAGCCGATGGCCACGAGCGGCGGCACGTCCGGCGGCGCCGGATGGAGCCGCCCGGTGGAGCCCGCCTCGATCACCCCCCTTCCGGAGACCGGACTCGCCCTCGTACGGAGCGACGACCACCGGTTGCGCCGGCTCGTCCCGCTGCCCGTCGCCACCGGCCGTCCACAGCCGGGCACCGGCGCCCGGCTGTGGGCCGGCGGCTGGCTGGACGGCACGGTCGTCGGACCGGGCACCGGGGTGACGTACACGGCCACCGACCGCGTCCATCTGCTCGACGAGACGCTGGAGTTGGGGCTGTGCGCGGGCGGCCGGGAGGCGCTGCGGCTGGGCGGCCCGGCGATCGGCGGTCCGGTGCTGGACGCCCGTACCGGCGCGGTCCTCGGCGTGCTGGGCACCGCACTGCACTCCGGACGCCGGGCGGGCGGCTTCGCGATCCCGCTGCGCGCGGTCGCCGAGGCCGCGCCCCGCGGCGCCCTCGCCACCCTGCTGGACCGCAACGCACGCACCGTCCCCGCATACGGCAGCGAGCTCAACCAGGCCGGCTTGCTGCGGCTCACCGCGGTCCGCACCGGCCCGGCCGAGCGGCTCCCACGAGGACGGGAACCGGTCGAACGGCCGGAGGTGGCCGAGGAGTTCGCCCGTTTCACGGACGGTGCCGGGCCCGGCGTACTGGCGCTGGTGGGGGAGCCGGGGACCGGGCGCAGCACCGAGCTGGTCCGGCTCGCGGACGGCCGGGCGGCGGGCCCGGACCCGGCACCGGTCGTCCGGCTGCGCGGCGCGGAGCTGCGGTCCGACGACGACGGCGTGCGTACCGCGGTGGGGCGCGCGCTGTGCGCCGCGGGCGGCGCCCTCGCCGCGGCCGGCCGCACCGTCGGCGACCCGACCGAGGTCACCCCCGACGCGGTGGCCCGGCTCGCGACCGCGGCCGGCCGTCCGTTGCTCGTCCTCCTCGACGGACCCGAGGAGATGCCGGCGGAACTGGCGCAACGGGAGCGCCTGGCCGCCTGGACCGCCGCGACCGCCGACTGGCTGCGCACCGCCGGCGTGCGGCTGGTCATCGCCTGCCGCCCCGGGTACTGGGAGCGGGCCGGCGCGTTCTTCCCGCCCGGTCTGCTGCACCGCCCGCTCCGACCGGTGCCCGGACTGCCCGCCTGCACCGGCATCGGCGACCTGCCCGACGGCGCGGCGGAGCTCGCCCGCCGCCGCTACGGCCTGCCCCCCGGCGCACCGGCCGCCGCCGACGCCCGCCACCCCCTCGCCCTGCGGCTGCTCGCGGAGGTCGGCGCGGCGCTGTTCGACGACGCGGGGGCCGCGCCGGCGGCCGACGGACCGGTGGGCATCGGCGCCCCCGACCGGCACCAGATCTTCGAGGCCTACCTGGACCTGGTGTGCCTCCGCATCGCCCTGCGGATCGCCGCGGACCACCGACCCGTGCCGCGCGGCACCGCGGTGCGCCGGCTGGCCGCCCAGGTCGCCGGCCAGGTCCACGAGGCGGCCCGTCGCGCCCTGACCTCCGGCCCGGGCGCGCTGGACCGCGCGTCGTTCGAGGAGGTGTTCCCGCCCGGGGCCGGCTGGGCCGCCGCGGTGCTCGCCGAGGGGCTGCTGGTCGCCGCCGGCCCCGGGTACCGCTTCGTGCACGAGGAGTTCGCGGAGTGGCTCCAGGGCGCCCATGCGGACGCCGATCTGCTGCCCATCCCCGGCGGGGACCGCTTCGGGCCGGCCGTCCATGGGCTGCTGCTGCTCGCCCGGCGCAGGGGAACGGTGCAACTGACCTTTCGGCTGGCCGAGTTGGTGCCGTTGGCGACCGCCGCCGAGGACGCGGGCGGCCGGGACGCCGGCGGCCGGGACGCCGACGGCCGCCGGTGGGCCGCCCAGGTGCTGGCCGGGGTGCTGCTCCGGGTCCCCGACGCCCGGCCGTACGCGGGCGTGCTGCGGCTGCTCGCCGACCGGATCACCGAACGCTCGCTGCGGGCCGGCGGGTTCCCGCGGACCGGCCTGGTGGCCTTCGGACCGTGGTTCTGGGAGCGGCTGGCACTGCCGGACGAGGATCGATTGGAGCTGCTGCGCCGTCTGCTGCCCGCCGACGGTCCGCCGGCCGGAGCGGAGCGACGGCGCGGCGCCCGTCCGCCGTTCGCCCGCCCGCCCCGGGTCCGCGTCCACCCCGCCCCCGGGGAACCCGCCCCCGCGGCGCGCGAGGAGCCGGCCGCCGTCTGCCCGACGCGCTTCCTCGACGCCGCGGCCGCCCTGCTGAGCTGCGACCCCGGCCGGATCCAGCCGCTGCTGTGCACCTGGTTCGACGACCCCCGCCCCCTCCAACGCCCCGGCACCGCGCCCGCGGACCGGGCCCACCCGGCACCCGCCATCCCCGACGAGATCACCGTCGCGGGTGCCGCCCAGGCCCTGCTGCACACCCACCGCCGCCCGGCACTGGACGAGCTCACCGAGGCGCTGGTGTCCGTCGCACACCCCAAGGGCGACGAACTGCTCGACGCGCTCGCCGAGGACGAGCCGTCCGCCATGTGCCGGGCCGTCGACCGCTGGGCGCACGACGAGTGCCCCCAGCGCCGCCTCGCCGCCGTGACCTACGGCCTGCGCGTGGCGCCGCACGCCACCGCTGCCACCGACCGCGCGCTGCTGCGCCAGGCCGCCCTCCGCCTGCTCTCCCGGCCCGGCGACGAGGCGCACCACGGTTCCGCGCTCGCCCTGCTGATCGGCGATCCGGCCAGCCGCCCGCGCTTCCTGGACCGGGCGCTGGCCCGCTTCGTGGCAGGGGACCCCCAGCTGCCGCCGACGGCCTTCACGGACGCCCTCGCGGACCACCCCGCGCTGGTGCTGGCCGCCTTCCGGGCCCGACTGACCGGCGGCGAGGGGCCGCCGGTGGCGGGACCCCTGATGCGGCTGCTCGCCCGCCTCGACGCGCCCGAGCTCGCCGCCCGCGCCGCCGCTCTCGTCCGCGCCTACGCCGGACAGTGCCCGGACCGCGCCGCCCGCCCGGTCGCGGAGTACCTCGCGCACCGCCTGGACCGCGGCCCGGCCGCCCGCGCCACGCTCCGCCCGCTCGCCGTGGAGCTGCTCACCGGATACCCCGCGCCGGTCCGCTGCGCGCTCGCCGCCGTGCTGGCCGAGCCGGGATCCGGGGACTCGGCCCCGCTCCGCCGTGAGCTGCTGGAGGTGCTGCTGGCGCGCGAGGCCTCGTACACGGACGCGGCACCGCACGGCGCGTACGCGGACGGCGGCCGGGACACCCGGGTACTGGAGGCGCTGCTGCGGGCGGCCGCCGAGGGAGCCGAGCGGCGGCCGGGGGACCGCACCCGGGAGCTGGTGCACCGCACCGGCATGCTGCTGATCCGTACGCCGGAGGGCGCGGCCTGTTTCGACCGGGCGCTGGTGGAGCTGGGCCGCCGGGTGCCGGGCTTCGCCAGCCGGGTGCAGGACTGGCTGGCGGCCGAGCCGGGGGAGTGGGCGGTCGTGGTGGGACCGAGCGCCCGGGCCACGCTCGCCGGCTGCCGCAGGAGCTGACCCGGTACCGGCGCCGTCGACTATCGGCCCCGGCCTGGTGGCGGGGCCCGCCCACGTGCCGCAAAGATCCACTGCACGGCCCCCTGAGCCACCCTTCGCGCGTAGCACCTGCTGGGGCATGGCAGTCTTAGACGTGCGCCATGCCGACGTGGCGCGAGGAACTGACCAGAGTTCGGGCGAGGAGCGGGCACAGTGCAGCGCTGGTGTGGCTTGGAGGACATCCCCGCGGGCTGGGGACGCAGTGTCGTCACCATCGGCTCGTACGACGGAGTGCACCGCGGCCACCAATTGATCATCGGGAAGGCCGTCGAGCGCGCCCGCGAGCTGGGGATACCGGCGGTGGTCGTCACCTTCGACCCGCACCCGAGCGAGGTCGTACGGCCCGGCACCCACCCGCCGCTGCTCGCGCCGCACCACCGGCGTGCGGAGCTGATGGCCGAGCTGGGCGTGGACGCGGTGCTGGTCCTCCCGTTCACCAAGGAGTTCTCGAAGCTGGCGCCGGCCGACTTCGTGGTCAAGGTGCTGGTCGACAAGCTGCGTGCGCAGGTCGTCGTCGAGGGCCCCAACTTCCGCTTCGGGCACAAGGCCGCCGGCAACGTCGCCACCCTCACCGAGCTCGGCAGCACCTACGACTACGCCGTGGAGGTCATCGACCTCTACGAGCGCGGCACCGCGGGCGGCGGCGAGGCGTTCTCCTCCACACTCGCCCGCCGCCTGGTCGCCGCGGGCGAGGTGGCCGGCGCGATGGAGGTCCTCGGGCGGCCGCACCGCGTCGAGGGCGTCGTCGTGCGCGGCGCCCAGCGCGGCCGCGAACTCGGCTTCCCGACGGCCAATGTCGAGACCCTCCCGCACACCGCGGTCCCGGCCGACGGCGTCTACGCGGGCCTGCTCCAGGTCGAGGGCGAGGCGATGCCGGCCGCGATCTCGGTCGGCACCAACCCGCAGTTCGACGGCAAGGACCGCACCGTCGAGGCGTATGCGATCGACCGTGTCGGCCTGGACCTGTACGGCCTGCACGTCGGCGTGGACTTCCTGGCCTACATCCGCGGCCAGGAGAAGTTCGACACGCTCGACGCGCTGCTGGAGCGGATGGCGGTCGACGTGAAGCTGGCACGGGGGTTGATCGCGGCGGCGGGGTGAGGGCTCGCGCTGGGGTAGGGGCTCGCGCTGGGGTAGGGGGTCGGGGCTCGCGCCGTGGTGGGGGTGAGGGCTCGCACCGGGGTGGCGGGTTGAGCGCGCGCCGTGGTGGGGGATGAGGGCTCGAGTTGTGGTGACGAGGCCGGGGCTCGTGCTGTGGTGGGGGTGAAGGCTCGTGCGGTGGTGGCGGCGTCTGGGCTTGCGCTGTGGTGGCGATGTCGGGGCTTGCGCTGTGGCGGGGCGGGGCGGGCCGAGGGCGGCTGAGGCTTTGACTCCGGTTGGGTTTTCGCCGGTTGGGTTTCTTGCGGCTTGAATTTTCCTTCTGCCTTGGTTTTTTCCTTCTGCCTTGGTTCTCCCCTCCGCCTTGGTTCTCTCTTCCCCCGCGTTGTTCTCCCCTCCCCGCCTTGGTTTTTCCTCCGCCTTGGTTTTTCCCCTCCGCCCACCCCCCTTCGGGGGGTGGGCGGGTGTATGTGGTGCGGTGGCGCTTTCCCCCAGCAGCCGGCACGACGCCTCACCCGGCGGGCGGCATGTGCGTCCCGTCAGCGCCGGCAAGCGCGTCCTGCCGCGGTACGGCCATCCCGCCCGGCACCCGCGGCAGTTGCAGCGCCGACGGCACCGGCCGCACTTCCCTCCCGACCGGCAGGCGCGCCAACTCGACTGGATTCAGGGGGAGTTCGGCCGAGAGTTGTTCACTCTTTCGAGGTATGCCGTGATACAGGATGACGCGATGTGTGATGGCGTCCCGATGCCTGAAGACGTCCCGATGCCTGAAGACGTCCCGATGCCTGAAGACGCCAAGCGGGATGACGCGAGAACGAGCGTGGCCCGGCACTTCACGAGTGCCGGGCCACGCCCCTTCTACCGTGACGGCTGAGCCGTTCTCACTGCGGAGGCGGCTGCTGCTGCCAGCCCGGAGCCAGGCCGGGCTGTTCCGGCTGCGGGGCGTCCGGGGCCGGCTGTTGCTGCTGCCAGTGGGCCGGCGGCTGCTGGGCCGGCTGCTGGGTCCAGCCGCCCTGCTGCGGCGGGTAGCCGGCCGGCGGCTGCCCGTGCTGCGGCTGCCCGTGCTGGGGCTGACCCTGCTGGGGCTGCGCCTGGTGCGGCTGGCCCTGCTGGGCGTACTGCTGTTGCTGCGCGTACGGGTCGCCGCCCATCTGCTGCTGGGGGTACATCCCCTGCGCCTGCTGGGCCCGCGCGAAGTCCTCGGCCACCAGGGCGGAGAGGTTGAAGTACGCCTCGCGGGTCTTGGGTCGCATCATGTCGAGGTCGACCTCGGCACCGGCGGCGAGGTGCTCGTCGAAGGGGACGACCACCACCCCGCGGCAGCGGGTCTCGAAGTGCGACACGATGTCGTCGATCTTGATCATCTTGCCGGTCTCGCGGACACCGGAGATGACCGTGATACCACGCTGCACCAGGTCGGCGTATCCGTGCGCGGACAGCCAGTCCAGGGTGGTGCTGGCGCTGCTGGCGCCGTCCACGGACGGGGTGGAGATGATGATCAACTGGTCGGCGAGGTCGAGCACTCCGCGCATCGCGCTGTAGAGCAGACCGGTGCCCGAGTCCGTGAGGATGATCGGGTACTGCTTGCCGAGGACGTCGATCGCCCGCCGGTAGTCGTCGTCGTTGAAGGTCGTCGAAACGGCCGGGTCGACGTCGTTGGCGAGGATCTCCAGACCCGAGGGGGCCTGTGAGGTGAACCGGCGGATGTCCATGTAACTGTGCAGGTGCGGGATCGCCTGCACCAGGTCACGGATGGTCGCACCGGTCTCGCGGCGTACCCGTCGGCCGAGCGTGCCGGCGTCCGGGTTGGCGTCGATCGCCAGGATCTTGTCCTGCCGCTCGGAGGCGAGCGTGGAGCCGAGCGCCGTGGTCGTGGTGGTCTTGCCGACACCGCCCTTGAGGCTGATCACCGCGATCCGGTAGCACGACATCACCGGCGTACGGATCAGCTCCAGCTTGCGCTGCCGCTCCTCCTGCTCCTTCTTCGCGCCCAGCTTGAACTTGGACGGCTGGGCGTTGGCGCCCGGCTTCCGCTTCTTGGGCTGGTTGCGCAGCAGCCGGTCGGAGGTCAGCTCGACGGCCGCGCTGTAACCGAGCGGCGCGCCCGGAGCCGCCCGCTGCTGCGGCTGCTGCTGACCGGGCTGGGAGTACGACGCGTAGTTGGCCGCCGCGTTGGGGTCGCCGTACTGCTGCCCGGGGAGCGGCTGGTACTGCTGCGCCTGCTGGGCTTGTTGAGCCTGCTGGGCCTGCGCTGCTTGCTGGGCCTGTGCCGCTTGCTGGGCCTGCGCTGCCTGTTGGGCTTGCTGGGCCTGCGCCGCCTGTTGCGCCTGTGCCGCCTGCTGGGCCTGGGCGGCCTGCTGCTGGTCGTACCCGGGCTGGGCCTGCTGGCCCTGTTGCGGGTAGCCGCCCTGCGCGGCGGTCTGCGGGTAGCCGTAAGCGGGCTGCTGCGCGGCCGCGTTGGGCTGCTGCGGCGCCTGCTGCTGGCTCTGCTGCGGGTAGCCGTACCCGGGCTGCGGATAGCCGTACGCCGGCTGCTGCTGCGCGGGCACGCCCTGCTGCTGTTGCGGGTATCCGGCCTGCTGCTGCGGCTGCCCCTGCGGATAGCCGGCCTGCTGCTGGGCCTGCTGCGGGTGCTGCGCGGCCTGCTGCGGGTGCTGGGTCGGGACCTGCTGGCCGGCCTGCTGCTGCGCCTGGGCCATCCGCGGGTCCGCGGGCTGGAACTCCGGTGGCAGCGGCGGCAGTGCACCCTGTCCGGGCACGCCCTGCTGCTGGCCCTCCGCCGCCGCGCCCCACGGAGCGCCCTGCTGGGGGGCCGCCTGCTGGGCCACACCCTGGGGAGCCGGCGCCTGCTGCGGTGCACCGTGCTGCTGCGGAACGGTCTGCTGCGGCACGCCCTGCTGCGGCTGCGGCTGGGCCTGAGCGGCCGGTACGGGCTGCGCGCCCTGCGCGGCGGCCTCGGGTGCGGGCTGGGCCTGCGGAGCGCCCTGAGCGGCCGGCGCAGCGCCCTCGACGGGCGCCTGGGGAGCAGTGGCCTCCGGCTGCGGTGCCGGTGCGGCCTCCGGCGCGGACGCCGGCGACGCCTCGGACTCCGCGTCCGTGTCGTCATCATCGTCGTCGTCCCAGAGCGACGCCGACGGGTCGACACCCGAGCCGGAACGCCTGTTGCCGATGTCGGAGGCGTCCTTCGCGGGCGGTGCGGCCTCCGCGGGGGCCTCCGGAGCGGTCGGGGACGCGGCGGCGGCCGGCGCGTTGGCGCCGTCCTGCGGGCGCAGCGTCGGGAATCCGGGCGGTGTGGCATCGACCGGCGCCGGCGCCGGTGCAGCCGGTACGCCCTGCTGCGGAACCCCGGGCACCGGCGCGCCCTGAGGAGGCCCCGACAGCGGCTGGCCGGTGGGCGGCCCGGGGGGCTGCTGCGCGGCCGGCGGAGCGGTGGGCGAAGGCGCAGGAGAAGCCGCGGTGCTCGTGCCGCCGCCACTGGTGTCGCTGCTCGCGTACCAGGCCGGCGCGGCAAAATCGATCTTGAATTCGCCGGTCAGGTCGAACTCGGACTGGTCGTCGTCAGGATCGATTCCGTCCGGACGGAAAGCCTCCTGCTCGTTCACTGTGCCTCCTGGTGTACTGCAACGCACCTGAACGGCAGGACCGGATACAGGCGGATCGTTCGGATGTATCGGAAGTCGGAACACACCACCCGGGGTTGCGCCAACACTAACTGTCTCCATCCCCGTATCGGCTGCCGTCGTGCCGTGCTCCTCCGGCTCTCCCACACAGCCTAATCAAGAGTCGGCCCATAACGGCAGTCGATGTCATGTCGTCTTCAAGCCCCTTCGGCACACCTACGGGCGCACCCGAAGATGCGCCCGTGAGGTGGTGCCCGGGGCCGGCCGTCCGCGCATGGTCCGCACGGTCAACCGGCCCGCAGGTGCGGTCAGTCCATTCGGCGCGGCCCGCCGAGCAGGTTGGTCTCCGCCTCGGTCGGCTGGGTCATGACGAACTGGTGGCCACCGTCACGCCGGCACCACAGCATGGCGTTGTCGCTCAGCGTCGGCAGCACCCCGCCGACCTGCTCCGGCAGCCGCATGATTCGCGTCACAACCTCCGCCTCCTCGGGGGAGAGGCGCTGAAGGCCGACCAGATCGGCCCGGCTGAGCATCTGCGGTGAGCGCGGCCCGAGGAACGGCAGCACGGTCAGCACCGACTGCCAGGGGCTCGGGGCGAGCTGATTGCGCGGCGGCCGAGCACCCATGTCCCGGACGACCAGCACGGGGCTGGAAACCGACGGTCCCTGGGGCGCGATCTGACGCACGTCGTGCACCGACACGCACTGCTGTCCGCCGCCCGCACTCTGCGCCATCTGCCCCCAGGCCGGCGGACGGGCGGTCTCGACCGCGACCCGGGCGCCGGTGGCGACCGTACGCAGCGCCAGCACCTGCGCCATCCACATGCTGCCGACCAGCACGACCTCCATCGGCGTGGGTCGCAGCAGGCTCAGCACGGCGGGCTGGTTCTGCGGGTCGATGCCGATGATCACGCCGTCGTCACCGACCGGCAGGGTCAGCGAGGCGAGCGACTCGGCCGTCAGCACGTGCGGGCTGCGCCGCGGGCCGCGCAGACCGTAACCCGGCTTGGGCTTCGGCCCGGTCGGACCGGACTGCTCCTCCTCCGGACGCGGCTGGTGCGAGAGCCTGCCGCCCCCGCCGGTGCTGGACAGCGGGGGGTTGCGCCAGCCGTCGCTGCTGGCGTTGACGCGGGGCTGATAGGTGGGCGAGGCCATCAGCGGGTACCTCCGAGGGGGAGCGTGGCCAGCAGGCCGGGCAGCTGTTCGCGGTCGAGCCGTACGAGGCCGACCTTCACGGAACCGGAACGACGCTCCAACTCGTCCTGCGCGGCGGAGAGTTCGTTCTCACTGCGGGTGGACAGGCGGACGTAGCCCGAGATGGCCGGGGCGCGGCCGCCGCCGTGCGTGGCGGTCAGCGCGAAGGTGCTGGCCATCGCCCTGGTGCTGGTGAGCAGCTGGGTGATGGCCGCCAACGGCGCGCCGCCCTGGCCCAGTTGGGGCCACCGGCCGATCCAGTACGTGGAGTGCCAACGGTCGTCGCAGCGCATCGCCCGGGTGGTCTCCTGCGTGCGCCGTCCCGCCCGGCCGTCCCGCCCCATCGCGCCGTTCGCGGCCCGCGGGCTGACGCACACCGCGGTGCCGATCGAGGCCACGACCTCGCGCTCGTTGAGCACCCGTGCCCGGACGCCGTGCGCGGTCAGCCGGCTGACCAGCTGGTCGGCGGCGCGCAGCAGCGAACGCTTGGCGCCCTCCAGCCCGCCGCCGCGGGCCTCGATGGCCTCCGAGCACAGCTCCGGGTCGAGCTTCAGCGCGATCCAGGTCAGCTGGACACCCGGGGTCTGGGACTGCGCCTGAAGCGGGGCGTACGAGCGGGCCGCGACGGCCTGTTCGGGCAGGTGCGGCGCCGGCGCCGGCTGGGTGTACTGGACGAACTGTACGGATTCGAGGTGGATGTCCTCGATGTCGAGGGCGGTGTGCAGCACCTCCAGCGGCAGCATGTGGCTGCCGCGCTGCGGCCGCAGCGGCTCGTCACGGGCATCCACCTGCACGATGGCCGTCAGGAACGTACCGTCGCCGACGAACCCGATGGCGCGCTGGTCCGACTCCGTCGTGTACTCGAAGGTGCGCAGCGCCGGTTCGCACTCGACGACGGGCGCCAGCGCCGGGTCGACGCCCTGCGTGGCGGCGAGCGCGGCGCCGCTGTTCTTGCTGCGCTGCTTCATCGCGCGGACGGTCGTGATCCACTCCGGCAGCGGGATCTTGCGTCGCCGGCCGAGCGCGAAGACCACCAGCACCACCGCGATCACGGCTGCCACGGTCACCGCGACGGGGTGATGGATCGCCAGGCCCACCAGGACCAGCGCGGCGGCGAGTTCGATGATGGCCAGCTGCTGGACGCGGACACCGCCGATCGTCCCCGCCTGCTGGCGCAGCCGCGGTGCCACCGGACCGGCCGGGCGGGCCGCGGAACCCCGGCCGCCATTTCCTCTGTTGCCCGGAGCTGTGCCGTGTTGGCCAGCGTTTCCCGCGTTCTGCGGTGCAGCGGACGGTTGTTGCTGCTGTTGCCGCCCATTGCGGCGTCGAGCCCTGGTGGCGCTGGACATCCCCCGGCCTGCTCCTCTACTGGTGATGTGGGCCTCTGCGCGTATCGGCCGCCGCGGAGACTGGTGCGTTGGAAGTTGGCACCCGTACCGTACGGGTCGATCGATACACGGCATAGTAGAGGGCGCTACGGCGTGAGTGCCGGGGGCGGTTCGATGTGGATCCAACAGGCGGGGAGAGAAAGCAACAATGGCATCACGTCGGGACGAGCTGAATGCGTATTCGTTCGCTCGAAAGCGTACGAATGCGGCATTTCTGAAGCCGCTGCCGAACGGTTCGATCGAGAGCGCTCCCAAGCCGCTCAAGGCGGTGGTGCCGAGCATCGTGATGGGTGTGCTGGTCCTCGTGGGATTCGGTGCCTGCGGCATCGTCAAGCCGGTTGCGCCCCAAGGGTGGGACGAGGTGGGGAAAAACGTCATCGTCGGGGATGAATCCACCACTCGCTATATCGTGCTGAACAGCACGGACATCAACGGTAAAAAGCAGAAACTGCTGCACCCCATCCTGAACCTGGCGTCCGCCCGGCTCCTTCTCGACCCGAAGTTCCAAGTCGTCAAGGTCAAGGAATCCGAGCTGGACGGGAAAATTCCGCACGGGCCCGCCATCGGCATTCCGTACGCCCCCGACCGGCTGCCCAGTGCCGACGACGCCGACAAGCCCAAGACCTGGGCCGTGTGCAACCGCCCCGGATCCGTCGCCGACAGCGAGCCGCAGCAGGCCGTGTTCGTCCTCGCAGGCAAGGACAAGGACGCCGTCAACGACCCCCGGAAGGGCCGGCTCGACCTCCACCAGGCGCTGTACGTCGAGGACCCCGACAAGAAGCGCTGGCTGGTCAGCCATGACGGCATGGCGTTCGAGTTCAACTCCACCGCGAGCGGATGGCGGGCGCCCGGCGGCAAGACGGAGGGCGACAGCGACCTCCAGCGCATCATCTTCGGCACCAAGGGCGAGCCCCAGAAGGTGTCCAAGCAGTTCATGGACACCCTGCTGAAGCTGCCCGCCCCCGCCGGGATCAGCATGCCCATGGTCCCCGGCGCGGGTGCCCGGACCAGCGACAACGAGGTCCCGGACAAGGCCAAGACCGTCGGCTCGATCCTCCAGGACAGCGAGGGGCAGAAGTACGTCGTCGAGCAGGATGGCGTGGAGACGGTGACGAACTTCATCGCCAAGCTGCTGATGGAGGGCGCCAACGCGCAGAAGGTGAACAACGACGGCTCGCGCTCGGCGCTGGAGGCCGTGCCGGTCGCCACCGGATCGGTCCACCCGAAGCCGGACGAGGCGAACAAGCCCAGCGCCTTCATGGGCAAGCTCTTCGGCATCCCCTCGCCGTGGCCGACCGAGACCGTCACCGCGGCCAACGAGCCCGGCTCGCAGACCGGCGGCCTGGCCGGCCCCACCGAGAGCGGCGTGTCGTGCAGCGTCTACACCGGCCACAACACCAAGTACCCGGGCGGTGAGGAGAAGCAGCTCGGCTACCCGAACGGCGTGCCGGACATGCAGACCTGGGTCGGCAAGGACTACCCGGTCAAGATGGCCTCGGGTGCCAGCTCGTACGTCACCCCCGGCAGCGGCCTGCTGTACACGGAGGTGGCCACCCCCAAGGCGTCGAACGGCAGCCTGTTCCTGGTCACCGACACCGGACTGCGCTACTCGATTCCGGTGAACAACGACAGCGCCACCAAGGCCGGCAATGACAAGCAGGAGGTGGACCAGGCGAGGGCCCACCTGGGATATGCGGGCACGCACCCCCCGCTGATCCTGAAGGCATGGTCCAACCTGCTCTCCAGCGGGCCGGCGCTGGAGACCCAGAGCGCCAAGAAGCCGCAGTCGTCCTGATCTGACGGCATGGGCAAAGGCCGCGCCGAAGGCCCCGGAAACGGGTGATCGGCGCGGCCTTCGCCGTGTCCCGGATTCCGTCAGGTTTCCGCATGCATTGATCCGCGCACGGCAAAAATTGCCGTCGTCATACTCTGTCGTCCACTGCCATCCGCGGCCGTCAACAGCCATCCACTGGCGTCCACTGCTGTCCATAGATCGATCGCTGTGGACTTCTCGATGTGATCTTCGTCGTTCTCTCGCCATGACCGGTCCTCGACCGATAGCATCGGATCTGTCCGATTCCGATGGGAAGCGCGTTGAACAACGTTTCGGCGACGGGCAGTTGACAATGTTGTGATCCCGTCACAACAGCGCTCCCCCTGTTGGGGACGGGCATATCGAGTGGTTAAAGTAGTCAAAGGCGTCAGCAGTAGATGCCGACCGCGTGCGCCCCTGACGGCACGGCGCGGTACGACGTACGAGTCTCATGGGGGACGTTGACTATGGCTGGTCAGCAGTACACAACCACCGAGGAGGAGATGGTCGCGTTCAGCGGCAAGATCGCCTCGGTCAATCAGTCGATCCAGGGTGAGCTCTCCCGCCTGAACACGGTCGTCGACACCATCACGTCCGGGTGGAAGGGTGCTGCGGCCTCCTCGTACCACCAGCTCCAGTCCCAGGTGAACGAGGACGGCAACCGGATCAACCAGCTTCTTGGTGAGATCAAGGAAGCGATCGACGAGACCACCAAGAACTACTCCGCCTCCGAAGAGGAGCAGGCGCAGTCGATCTCGCACATCTCCGCCTCGGCTTCCCCGTTCGGATGATGGGGCCGCGTCGCTGACCGCGACGCCCGGCCCAGCCGCCGCAAACGCGGGCCCGCCGACCAGTTCGCCGGCCCGCTGCGGCATGTGATTCGACCTCGCTCATCAACTCCTGAGGAGACACCATGTCAGGCCAGATCCTCGTTAATTTCGCGACGATCCAGCAGGCCAGCTCCGACGTGCGTCAGACGGCCAACAACATCCGCCAGCAGCTCGACGACCTTGAGTCCGGCGTCAAGAAGATCGCCGCCAGCTGGGAAGGTGCGGCGCAGGAGGGCTACCAGGCCCGCCAGCGCGAGTGGGACCAGCGCGCCGCCTCCCTGCACTCCACGCTGGAGGCCATCGCCAAGGCTCTGGACACCGCTGCCCAGAACTACCAGTCCACCGAGCACAAGAACGCTGGTATCTGGGCCGGCTGACCTCGCGTCAGCACAGCACGGATGGCGATCGGCTGAGCAGCCCGACGGCTCGCACAGTGGTCAATGAGGGCGAGCGCGCTGCACCAGTGCGCTCGCCCTTCTGCCGTCCAGCCCTACGCCTCCACCGCATCCGCACCAGACCCTCCCCTTCTCGCCCCTTCTCGGGCACTTCCACACCCCGCCCCAGCCCACCCCTCGCCCCGCCCCACCCACCACATCCGCCACATATGGAGAGCAGACAACCCGTGGGATCTCGCGCCATTGGTCAACGAGCCGGGCGCCGTCGCCGAGCGACGGGCGCACTGGTCACGGCGGCGTGCATCGTCGGCCTGTCGAGTGCCGCCGCCGCGCCGGCGGTAGCGGACGAGAACACCCCGCTTCAGAGCGGTGAGTGCAAGTTCGGCACCGACGACATCAAAGAGACCCCCTGGTCGCTACAGCGCCTGCTGACCAACCAGATGTGGGCCAGTGGCCAGGGGAAAGGCATACGGGTCGGCGTCATCGACACCGGGATCGACGCGGGCAACAAGCAGCTCCAGGGCGCCATCGAGGGCCACGGCAGGACCTTCGTCAAGGACGGCAAGGCGACCCAGGACAAGGTCGGCCACGGCACCAAGGTCGCCGGCATCATCGCCGCCCGCCCCCGCGCGACGTCCGGCTTCTACGGTCTCGCGCCGGAGGCCAAGGTCATCGCCTACCAGCAGACCAGCGACGAACAGGCCGGTACCGCCGACACCCTGGCCAAGGCCATCAACGCCGCGGTGGCCGACAAGGTCGACATCATCAACATCTCGCAGGGCACGGCCGCCAGCGAGGACAAGCTCCCGACCCTCAGGACCGCGGTCAAAAACGCCCAGGCCAAGGGCATCCTGATCGTCGCCTCGGCCGGCAACAGCGGTGCCAGCGGCGCGGAGAAGAACATCTACCCCGCCGCGTTCAGCAACGATTTCGACAACGTCCTGGCCGTGGCCGCCTCCGACCGCAACAACGAACGTGCATCCTTCTCCCAGCCCGGCCACTTCGTCGGCATCGCCGCCCCGGGCGTCGACATGGTCTCCACGGTCCCCCTCGGCGGCAACTGTGTGGACCAGGGCACCAGCTTCGCCTCACCGTACGTCGCAGGTGCCGCGGCCCTCCTGGTCGCCAAGCACAAGAACGACAAGGAGGCGTGGGGCCCGCGGCAGATCATCTGGCACCTGGAGCAGACCGCCGACCGCGTGCGAAAGGGCCGCGACGACAACATCGGCTGGGGCGTCGTCGACCCGGTGGCCGCCCTCAACGACGACACCAGGCCCACCGCCGAACCTCAGCCGGACAAGCCCTCCAGCACGGCTGACGGCTCCAACATCCAGCCCGCCGCCATCATCATCGGAGAGTCCCCCGAGGAACGGCGTGGCCGCATCGCCATCTACATTGTCGGCGGCGGACTTCTGGCCGTCGCCGCGGTCGTCGGCTCCTCGATCGCCATCCGCGACTGGCGCCGCAAGACCGGACTGACAACTCACGGGGAGGCCAACCATGGCTAAGGAATACGGCGTCGATCTCGACGCGCTGGATCAGGTCGTCAAGGAGCTCAACCAGGTCCTGAAGGACATGGGCGGTCCCAAGGACAAGGCGAAGAACCAGACTTACTTGCCGGACGGGGCGCTCGGGAAGGGCTTTGCTGAGCGGGACAAGATGCACAAGGCCCACAACGATATGAAGTCGTTCATCGAGGACAACATCGTTGGCCTGATCGAGAAAATGATCGACGAGTTCGGTAAGAAGTCCAAGCAGACGAAGGACGCCTACGAGGACGCCGAGCACGACAACAGCATGCACTAACGCTGACTGCCAAACGGTTGATCTGTAGGTGAAGGAGAAGGGGGTCCACAAATGGGTGGAGATGCGGGCAGTGTGCCCACAGGCGGTAACAGCTGGGAGACGTTCACAACCAAGTTCAATCAGCACGACCTCGACGGACTGAAGGGCATGCTGGACGGCTCCAGCGTCTCGCAGGTCCGTGACGTCGCCCAGCACTGGCAGGACCTTCACGACCAGCTGGTCGGACCAGGTGACGGCGGTGGCGGCGGAATCCAGAAGACGTTCGAGGATGCCGTCAAGAAGGTGCTGGAGTCCTGGCACGGTGACACGGCAGAGAAGTTCGCCAAGCAGGCCCAGAAGGTCAGCAACAACTTCAGGAACGGCGCTCCGTACGCCAGCCACACGGCGCAGGTCATGGGGCAGACGGCCAACGACCTGCAGAAGGCCATCGACAAGGTCAAGCCGGTCGACGACGGCTGGAACTGGAGCGATGACTTCTGGGGCGAGATGCCCTGGTCGGATCAGATCGACGACGACGATCTGAACGACGCGCTGAAGAAGGACGGTGTGAGCACCCAGGGAATCCTGGATGCGAACAAGGACAACCTGTCCGGGCACCAGAAGAAGCGGCTTGAGGCTGCCATCGCCATGGAGAACCTGGGCACCGCCTATGTGGTGCGGTCGTCGTCGCTCAAGCCGCCGACGGGCAGCCTCGACGACAAGATCCCCGAGCACAAGGACCCGACAGACGGCGCTGGTGTTGGTGCCATTGCCACCCCCATGGGCATGGGCGGCGGTCCCAAGGGCGGCGGTGGCGCTGGAATCAAGATTCCCAACCGCGGCATGAAGGCCGGCAGCACTCCCAAGATGCCGACCTCCCCCAACATCAACACCCCGAACATCCCGAACACCCCGAAGACCCCTGGGATCAGTGGTGGTGTCGGTTCGCTGAAGCCGAAGACTCCCAACGTCAACACCGGCCTCGATGGTCTCGGCGGTGGCGGCACTGGGGTCAAGATCCCCGGTGGTGGTGGCGGTGGCCTGGCCGGCGGTGGCGGCGGCGGCAGCGTTCACATGCCTGGTGGCGGCGGTGGCGCAGGCGTCAACATTCCTGGCGGCGGTGGTGGCGGTCTTGGCATGCCAGGCACTGGTGGCATGGCAGGTCGTGGTGGCGCTGGCGCTGGTGTCAAGGGCGGTGCTGGCGGTGTCAAGGGTGGCGCGGCAGGCACTGGTGGTGCCCGCACCGGCCGTCCCGGTATGCCCGGCATGGGCGGCGGCGCACACGGTGGCGCGGCAGGCAAGGGCATGGGCGGCAAGGGCGTCAGCACCGGTGGAGCCATGGCCCGGCAGAAGGGCGGCATCGTCGGCGGTGGGGCCGGTGGTAAGGCCAGCGGTGGCGGTCAAGGTGGGTCCGGGCTGCACCGCAGCCGAGGCGGAACCGCCGCCGGTACGGGTTCTGGCTCCGGACGTCGCCCGGCAGGCATGATGGGCGGCGCACACGGTGCCCATGGATCCAAGGGCGAAGGCAAGGGGAACGACTCCAGCCGTCCGGACTACCTCGTGGAAGACGAGGAGACCTGGACGACGGAGCGTAATGTGGCTCCCCGGGTCATCGAGTAGGAACGGCCGGACAAGCAATCGGTAGACGCTTGGGGCCCGCAGCCCTCGGGCTGCGGGCCCCAACTCTGTGAGGAAGGGTATTATGGCATGAGCTTCACGCGGACGCTGCGTGCGGTGGGCGGCGCGGTAGTGGCGGGAGCACTGCTCTTCGGCACCGCGCCGGTTGCTTCGGCAGACCAGATCAGAAACGACCAGTGGGCGTTGAAAGCCTTCGGTGTCGAGGACATCTGGAAGATCTCCACGGGCAAGGGCGTCACAGTGGCTGTTATCGACGACCCGGTCGATGGCAATCATCCGGACCTCAAGGGCAACGTCCTGCCAGGAAAGAGCTTCATTACCGGGGGGACTGCGGATCACCCGTACGGTGACCGAGAGCACGGAACAGCCATGGCCTCGCTCATCGCTGGCCATGGGCATGGCACCGGAGGGGCCGATGGGGTGAAGGGGCTGGCGCCTGGAGCCAAGATCCTTCCTGTTGGACTGGACATCGGGAATTCCGGCAGCGGGGTCGCCAAGTTGGGCGAAGGGTCTGCGGACTATGCCGATGCTCTTCGGTACGCGGTAGACCATGGTGCAACCGTCGTGAACATGTCATTCTACATCGGTGCATCGCCTTCCCAAGAAGATCAGGAAGCTATTAATTATGCGCGAAAGCACGATGTGCTGCTTGTGGCTGCATCTGGGAACAGTGGTGTAAGTACACCTCGTAATCCAGCGTCGGCTCCTGGAGTGCTCGCAGTTGGAGCCGTGGACAAGCATCTCGACGCCTGGAAGTACTCCAATTACGGCGATCACATCAAGCTGACGGCCCCAGGCGTCTACATCCGTTCCGCGGGTGTCCAGGACCCGTACCGCCTCGCCAACGGTACCTCCGACGCTGCCGCCTACGTCTCCGGCGCCGCAGCCCTCCTCCGCTCCAAGTTCCCCGACCTCACCGCCGGTCAGATCGCCAACCGACTCGTGAAGACCGCCGGTCTGCCGGAGGACAAGAAGGGCACCAAGCTTCCGGATCCGCACTATGGCTACGGCTTCATCAAGCCCTACAGCGCCCTCACCAAGGACGTTCCCGCCGGCTCCAAGAACGGTCCGCTGCCCGCGCTGGACGGCGGCTCGTCCCCCAGCTCATCCAAGGCCCCCGGCAACGACACGGGCGCGGACAAGATCAACAGTGACAAGGGCATGAGCACCGGCGCCATCATCGGTATTGGTGCCGGTGTGGTCGTCGTTCTCGTCATCATCGTGGTCGTGGTTCTGGTGGCCAAGAAGAAGGGGCGCAACGGTCCGCCGCCCGGTGGTCCTGGTGGTTTCGGTGGTCCTGGGGGTCCGGGTGGTCCCGGTGGCTTTGTCCCGCACCCGCCGAACCCGAACAACCCCTACCAGCAGCAGCCCAGCGCGCCCGGTTCCTACCCGCCGGCGCCGCCCACGCAGCCGCCCGGCCGGTAGGCAGGGAGCGGGACGGCAGAGCACGGCACAGCCGTAAGTCGAAGTAGTTCATGGACATGTGACTCGGGGTCCGCAGCGTACGAGCTGTGGACCCCGAGTCATTTCGTGTACGTGTAGTTGTGCCCTTGTGCAGGTGCAGGTGCAGGCGTAGGCGTAGGCGTAGGTGGATGAGGAGCGATGACAGCGGTGGATGAGCGGGCGCAAGGTGCACCGCTGTGGTGCCGAAAAGCGTGATGCCTTTGTTCTCAGTGGAGGAAGTCCACGGAGAACAAAGGCATCACGAGTGTGGTGTGGTGCGGTGCGGTGTGGCGGATGCCTATGCCTGGGCTTATGCCTGGGCTTATGCCTGTGCCCGTGCGTACGCCGGCTGATCAGCCAAAGACGTCCTCGACGCTGCCGCTCACCGTTTCCCTGACGGCATCCGTGGCGCCTTGGTGGCGGGTGGCGGCGCCGCCCGTGCGCTGATCGGCATGCCGTTGTGCCGCGTCCAGGCCGCGGTTGGTGAGGTCCTGCCGGGCGTGATCGACGTAGGTCTTGGGGTTGGTGAGGTCGTCGGCGCCTTCCTTGATGCCGTCGACGTATTCGCCCGCCTTCTTCTTGCCGATGTCGGCGGTTTCGCCCCAGTCGATTCCGTCGCGGGCGCCGAAGTGGCTTTCGATGCCCTGCTGTGCGACGTTCTGGGCCATCTCGGTGCCGGCTTCCTTGGCCTTCTCCTTGGCCGCGTCGACAACCTTTTCCTTGACGGTGTCCTTGACCGTGTCCTTGACCGTCTTCTTGGCGTAGTCCATGGCCAGCTTGCGGGCTTCCTTGGACACCGCCTTCTTCGCCATCTTCTTGATGGCGTCCATGGTGGCGTGCTCCATGGCCTTGGTGGCCGCTTCCATGACCTCGCGTTTGATCTTGTCCAGGATCTGGCGGACGATCAGACGGGTCGCCTGCGTGGCACCGGCGGCGCCGAGCTCGGAAAGGCCCAGGGTGAACGGCGCGGCCGCCTGTGCGGCGATGAATTCCGCGGCCAGCATGACGAGTTGGACGATGACCGCGATCTTGCCGGCGAGAACGGCGATGGCGGCGGCGTCGAAGGCGATGGCGATGACCTCGGCCGCGGCTGCGGCGTCGCGGAGGTAGTTGTCCCCGCTGTTGCCGCCGCCGGAGAACTCACCCCACTCGTTGGTGAAGCCCTCGATCGCCTCGCCCGAGTTGGCGGAGACGACCTCGTTGGCCGCCGAAGAGCCCGAGGAGGACGCCTGGTTGACCGACTCGGCGAAGTTGCGCCAGACCTGGGCGCATTCGTGGAGCTTGTCCTCGTCGGCGTCCGGCCAGTTGTAGCCGAGCAGGTCCAGGACCCAGGCGACCTCGCTGGGCAGTGTCAGTGACACAGTGATCGTCCCCCGTGCAGTGGTAGCCGATTGCGGAGCGCAATGGAGAGATTGGGAATTGGGGTGAAGAGCGTGGGGCGGGACTCAGTGCCCTGCCCCGGAAGCGTCTGTGGCGGACCGGGGGTCAGATGACCGGGCGGCCGACGGCGCTGATGGTGTGGATGCCCTGCTCGTCGGAGTCGGCGTACGTGGTGGCCATGTGCTGGAGCTTGTCGCCGATGCCTTCGAGGCGCTCGCCCAGCGAGTCCATGGACTCGAACATCCCGTCCCTGATGGGCGTGTAGATCGTTTCGAAGATGTCGCCGAAGTCGCAGTTCTCCCAGGGGCTGCCGAGACCTTCGAGGTCGTCCTTCAGCTTCTTCGAGGCCTTGGAGAAATCGCTGCCGATGTGGACGAACGCGTTGCCTTGTGAGCGCAGGACATCCGGATCGACGTCAAATGCGTTGCCTGCCACGATTGCCCCCGTTTTTCTACGCGTCCGCGCCGACTCTTGGCGCGATTCTAACGCTTCCACATTAGGCGATCTGAACACAGGCATGTCAAGGCGACGATGTGGAGGGTGCGTGGGCATCTCCGTGTTCAACGCTGTGAAGATTCTGGGGAATTGGCCGGCCTATGACATTGACGGCAGGCGAGGCATTGGCGGCATTGCGGAATCTTGTGGCGGAGCGGGCGAATGCGGTCGCGACCGGTCTGGGGGCGCGTCATCGCTCCTTAAAGTGCAGGTTAAGTATTGGTGCGTTGCTGGTCAATGAGGGGGTGGGGGAGACGAGGGGAGGTTGGGGCGTCTGAGGTATGAGGGCCTTATGGGTCAGCCTTGTGTCCGGAAAATCGCTCGTAGGGGTGGTGGCCGGGGTGCGGGAATTCGATCAAGTGCACCGTCGGTCCCGGACGCGTGTGCGGCTGGTCTCGGAGGGCCTGCGGGACTCGCACGAAATTCCCGTGGCGATGTGGTGTTCCGGTGTTGCGTCCTTCGCGCCAGGACCGGTGCATCGGGACGGCAGCGCCAGGGTGCCCAGCAGGCCAGCAGGCCAGCAGGCCAGCAGGCCAGCAGGCCAGCAGGCCAGCAGGCCAGGACGAGGGGCGAGTTGAGGCCGGGAAGGGGATCGGGGCGTGCGGACGATCACTCGTCCCGTAGCATTCCCGCTCATGGACGAACCCGGCAACGAAGGGCCCCTCGACGAGGCCCCCGATGAGGCCCTGGACGAGCCCCTTGACGAGCCGTTCGACGAGGAGCTTTCCGAGAATCGCGTGGGGCTGACCCCTCGTCAGGCACGGCGAATACGCATCGTCCTGGCCTCGGTGCTGATGGCCGCGATGGCGGTGGTGCTCGTGGTGCGCCTGGCTTCGCGTACGTCGGTGCTGGTGGTCGGGGTGTACGGAGCCGCGCTGGTGCTCTGCGGCGTGGTGATCGAGCTCAGCCGGCACGGGCGGACCCGACTCGGCACCTGGATGCTGGGCATCGGCCTGGCGGCCGCCCTGGCCGCGGACTGGCTGCTGTTGCCCTGAGCGGAACGCGGGAGGGGGAACCGAACCCCGAAACCCGAACCGCGAATCCCCAAACCCGAGCCTCGAATATCAAGCCTCGAATCCCAAGCCCCACGCCGCGAGCGCCGCAGCCCGGCCCCAGAACCTCAAGCCCCACGCTCCGAACCCCGGGCCCTGAACCTCAACCCCCCACGCTCCAAACCCCGAGCCCAGGCCTCAAGCCTCCATCCCCGGGGCCCCGGCTCCTCATTCCCCCCACTCCTTCCCTCCCACACACACCCTCAGAACAACCCGTGCCACATCTGCTCGACCACCAGTGACCACCAGTTGCCGGTGTCGTCCAGCGACCACGAGTCGATCGCCGCGATCTGTTCCTGGAAGCCGGCCACCGCCGTGCCCGCCGCGAGCGGGTCCATGCCCTGCATCTGCCGGCGGGTGGTGACCAGTAGGGCGAGTGAGCGGAGGTACGCGGACAGGGTGCGGTTGACGAAGCGTCCGCCGCCCGAGGAGGGCTGGACGGCCCAGACGGTGCCGATCAGGCTCTGGTTCGTTTCCGGGGCGGTGCACTGGACGGCGAGGGTGTAGAGGCCGTCCGTGCCGATGCGGACGTAGCCGGCGAGGGTCTCCAGGGTCTGTTCCTCGGCCCGGGTGCCGGTCTCGCGCAGATGGGTCGCCACGTTCGTGAACAGCCCGCCGGCGGGTGGCGCGTCGGGGCGGTCCGCGGTGAAGAAGTACGGGACGGCAGTCGGCAGTCCGGCCCAGAGCAGGGTGTTCCTGGTGGCTTCGGGGAGCTCGGTCGCGGCGAGGTCGTCGGCGTCCGGGCGGTGGACGCCCTCGGGGCCGAAGACCTCCACCAGGTGCTTGCCGAGTGCCACGTCGCGCAGCTGCGGCGCGGCCTCGACCCGCTCCGGCACCGGTACCCGGTGCGGCTGCGGAGGCGCCTGCTGCCCCGCCATCCGGTGCATCAACTCGACGTGCCGCAGCAGTCCGGCGACGCCCTCGGCACGTTCCTCGGGGCGCATGCCGTAGCCCTCGGTGCACGAGAAGCCGGCGTTGGGGAACGTGCGGAGGACGAAGTCGCCGGGGTAGCCGCCGGGCAGCAGGGCGGACCGCAGATCGGTGTGGACCGCGCGCACGTTCGCCGGGTCCACGCCGAGCCGCTGAAGTTCGGCGTGGAGCTGGAACTCGACCGGCGGCTGTCCGGGGGCCGAGACCTTGACGAGGTTGGTCTCCTCGCCGGTCGCCGGGTCGGGGTAGGTCGCCACGGCGGTGTTGCCGGGCCCGGTGACCGGTGGCCGGGCAGGCTCCTGCGGCGCCGTCGGTGCCGCGCCCTCCCCTGTCGCGCCGGGGGCACCCGTCGTTGCCCTGGGGGCACCCATTGCCTCGGGGGCAGGGGAGGCGCCCCCCTCGCCGCCGTGCTTCTGCTGGTACATCCGCACGACCTCGTCGACCGGGACGGACGGCCAGACCGTCAGTTCGCCGGAGGCCCGGTCGACGACGCCGCAGGCGGTGCCGATCTCGGCGGGCGGACGCCGCCGGCCGGTCTCCGGGTCGACCTCCGGAGGCGGCGGAACGGCCCACACCACCCAGCCGAGGTCGAACTCCTGCATGGCCACCTCGCGCGGCGGGCCCTGGTGCCCCTCGGGGTTGAGCCAGCGGTCGGCGGTCGAGCGTGCCTGCGCCTGGGTAATCACGAGTGGTCTCCTTCGAGGCCGTGGGTGGCATCGGCGTCAGCGGTGACGGTGCGCTGGGGCGGCACGGTGGGGGTGGCGGCGGGCACGTCCGCCAGGATCCGCCGGGCGGTCACCCCGCGTTCGGTGGCGACGACGAGCACCCCGTCCGGCGAGAGGTCGGCGCCGGTGATCGGGGCGTCGGACACCAGGGCAGCCACCACTTCCCGGGTGGCGCGGGCCCAGACCCGCAGGTAGTCGGCTCCTCGGCTGAGGCCGAAGGGCGCCGCCTCCCGTGCCTTCTCCGAAGGCCGTACCACCTGGGACGGGTCGACGTCGACGTACTCGGGAGCCACCAGGTCGTGGACGAGCAGAGCGGTGCCGTCGCCCTCGGGCGCCCCGCCGCCGCTCCCACCGGCGTCCGCGGGACCGGGCAGCGCACGCGAGCCCAGGGTGCCCTCGGGGACGAGGATGGCGGCGACCGGGCGGGGTGTGGTGCCGGCGGTCGCTGCAGGGGCACCGTCGGCCCCGGCCAGGGCCGACGCCGCGCCGCCCCCGGGCTCCTGGAGCGAGCCGACCGTCACCGCGCGCACACCGGTCAGCGGCACGCTCCACAGAGTGCGCCACGGCAGGGTCAGGCCGAGCGTGTGCAGCGCCTCCGCATAGGGCACCAGCCCGTCCTCGACGAATGCGGTCTCCAGGAACGCCGCCCGGAGGTCGGCCGGCGCCTGCGAGCGGGTGAGCAGCGGAGCGGTCCGCAGGTACGTACGGGCCGGCGCGCCCAGCTGCTCCAGCGGTACGGCCTCGACGGCGGTCCGCAGCGCCACCGGGTCGGCGTGCGCGAACAGGCCGGGGTCGGTGAGGAGTTGGGGGAGCAGGCCGGCTTCGAGGGTGTGCGCCGCCAGGTGGTTGCGGACGTACGGGTCGGCCCGGGACCAGTCCTGCTGGGGCACCGCCTCCAGCAGCGCCATGGCGATCTTGGTCTGGGCGTCACGGACGTCCGGCAGCCAGGAGCGGACCTCCTCGGCGATGCCGGGGTGCACCAGGCGCAGCAGCGGGCGCCCGCCGTCGGCGTCGGACTCCGCCGCGCCGTTCCCGCCCGGGGACCCGTCGGAGTCCCCGGACGCCTCGGCGGCCTGGACGAACGGGGCCACCAGCGGCATGCCGTCGGCGATGTCCCGGCTCATGTCGCGTCCCGCGACGGCGGTCGCCAGCGGCCCCAGCAGCTGGGTGGGCAGCCCCTCGCCCTCGGCGAAGGCGAGCGGCGCCAGTATCAGCCGCAGGGTCTGCGGGTCGGCGCCCAGCCGACGGGCGTGCAGGTCGAGCGCCTCGCCGACGGTGGCCGGCAGCAGGGCGGGGTCCGCCGGGTCGAAGTCGTCGGGCTGCATCAGCAGCGACTGGGCGGCCAATTGGACGGTCAGCCGGTTGCCGGCCGCCCGCTCGGCCATTGCCCGGGACAGCGCCCGGCGGGCGTCCGCGTCGGCGAGGTAGGGGAGTTCCGCCGTCCCGGAGGCGGTGCCGAGCGCGGTCTCGGCGTGCAGCGCCAAGCCCTCGGGATCGGCCCACTCGGGCGCGTCCAGATCGACGACCTGCACCTGCCCGCTCGGCAGCGCCTCGGCCAGCTCCGCGGCGAGAGCCCGCGGTACGTCCGCGACCAGCTGGACGGTCGGGGTGGCGGCGAGCGGCTTGAGCACCTCCCGGACCAGCCGGGCCGGCTCGTTCGCGGCGCGTACCGGACCGGCCTGGTCGACGTCCGGCACCACGATGCTCACCGGCTCGTCACGAGCGGCGAGTTCGGTGAAGATGTCCGCACTGCGGCCCGCGTCGAGGTCGAAGTGGTCGGCGAGCAGCCAGAGCACCTGGGCGGCGGTGAGCCCCGTGGGGTTCGGCACGGCGGGTGTGGGGAGGTCCGGCGGCACGGTGGCCGGGTCCAGGTCGTCCAGCGGCAGCTGCTTGCGGTACTCGGGATCACACATCATCAGGAAGCCGGTGACCAGGCGTGAACGCCCGCTGCCCGGGTCTCCGGTGACCACGATGACGCGCGGTGCGCCCGGCCAGCTCATGCGCCAGGCCGCGAGTGCCCGGAGCGCCGCGGTGCGGCCGCCGACATAGGGATGCGGTGCGTATCCGGCCGGTGCGGCGTGTCCTTCGTCTGAGGCGCTCATGGCTTCCCCGTCCCCCATCAATCCCGCCTCCACCTTCGTGGATTCCTGCGTCTATCGGCCCGATCCTATGTTCCGGGCCGGGCGCGGGGGACGGTGCGGGGGCGGCTGTACCGGAACTGGAACATGCAGGCCGGGACGGGTGCGCGGGCGGCTGCGCCGGCGGCTGGTGGGACGGACGTGACGTCCGTCGTTCCAGTGGCCGGATATGGAGAAAACGGGACGGCCGTGTGCGGAAAGGGAGCAGATCTCCCCGAATTCTCCACGGGGTGATCTGCTCCCTTTCCGTGCCGTGCGCCGGCCGCTACCGACGCAATGGGCCTTTTCGGTGCAATGAACTCTTTGGTGGATTTCCGGCGGTGGGCGGAGCGGCCGTTCGACGGAAATCCGTGGCGGGTGCCGGGACGGCGCCCGGAGATCAGCCGCGGTGGCCGTGGCCTCGGCCGCCGCGCCGCGAGGAGCCGGTGACGATGTTGAGCGACGGGCCGTCACGCTCGGCGCGCTCCTCGTCCTCCTTCGCCTCCTGCTCCCGCTGCCAGACGGCGAACTTCTCGCGCGACTCCTCGCGCTCGGCCATCGTCTGGTTCTCCGCGGCCCGCCGGATCTCGCCGAGCCGGTCGCCGATGGCGTCCATGTAGCCCGGCGTCTGGATGGCGTCCTTCATGCCGATGCGGCCGGCGAGCACCTCCTGGGCCATCTCCTGGAGCTTGCCGCCCACATGGGGGTTCTCCGCCAGGACCTTCAGTGCCTTGCGCAGCCGGTGTGCCTGCTCCGGGTCGTGCGCGACGTCCATCAGGTCCTCGTCCTGGATCTGCCGCTCGTTGCTCATCTCTGCCCCCTTGGACGTCATGGCACAGCAACCGCGTGTGCTGCACCCGCGTCCTGAGTCTAATGACGGGTGTGAACGGGTCGTCAAGGCGGGGTTGTCGCTAATGCCGCATATTGCTCCGTATGCATTCCGCAGTCGGCCCGTCCGCTACTCGGCGGTGGGCTACCGGCCTATTGCGGGTGTGCTAGACCTGAGGCGATGTTGGCAGGTAGCTGTCATTCAATTCGGGGAGAAATGATGTCCGACGAAGTCCGGCTCAGTACGGAGGAGTTGCACGCGCTCGGTGCGACCTTCGAGATACGCGCGGAAGAACTGAGCCGGCAGCTGGCCGCATTCAGACGGCGGGCGGATGCCGAGGCGCTGCGGGACGGATTCGGCAGCGAGGAGGCGGCCCGGCCGTTCCTCGAGCTGTACGAGCAGGCCGAGCAGGCACTGTCCCAGCTACAGCAGCGGCTCGCCGAGGTCGGCGGCGACATCAAGGAGACCGTCGCCAACGCGCAGGCGGCCGAGGACGACCTGGTCGAGATCATGCGGAGCGTCAAGTGAGCGAGCGACGCAACCCCGACGCCCTGCACGAAGCGGCGGCCGGCTGGCGGGAGATGGGCAAGCACCTCGACGGCATGGTCCGCGATCTGGACCGGCACGTCGGCATCGCGGCCGCGGCCAACTGGCACGGCCCGGCGGGCGAGGCGTTCGCCGCGGAGTGGCACCGTCTCAAGCGGTCCGTGGACGATTCGCTGCCGGTCTTCGAACTGGCCGCGGCGGACCTGGAGAACGCCGCCGCGCACCCGGACGACGACAAGGACGGCCAGGACCACGGCGCGCCGCCGGTGCAGAACTCCGGCGGCGGCCAGTCGGCGTCCGGCACCAACACCGCCTACGGCTTCATGGCGCTCGGCCAGCTCGCCAACGGCCTGGGCGGCGCTTTTGGGCGGCGTGGCGGCAGCGGTGGCAGGGCCGGCGGCCAGAGCCAGGGGCCGGTCGTACGGCACCGCTGGGACACCTCCACGGCCGCGCACGGGCCCGATCCGTTCGGCCCGGTCCAGGACGGCGCGGCCAAGACGCGCGGCGGCGAGGGCCTCGCCAAGGGCGTACGGACCCAGCCGGCCGGCCCGGAGCCGGCGACGGGCGACGAGCGGGACCCCAAGGCCCGCTCGGGTAAGCCGGAGAAGCCCGGGACGGCAGAGCAGCCCGGGACGTCGGAGAAGCCTCAGACGCCGGGGAAGCCCGAGAAGGCGCAGAAGGACGCGGGGGCCGCCGCCCCCGACACCAGCCAGCACGGGGCCTTCGGCTGACCGGATCCCCGGCACGGCCCGGTCGCCAACGGGCACGATGACGAAGACGAAACGGCGGTGGGGCGCCCCTCCTGAGAGGGGCGCCCCACCGCCGTTGTGCGGTGGCCGAGTTACTGGCCGGGCAGCCAGCCCGTCTGGACCAGCTGCGCACCGCGCTTGCGCGTGATGAACGTGGCACGTCCGGGCGTCAGCGGCTGACCCTTGATGTTGCCCATCAGCGGACCCTCCGCCGGGTCGGCGGAGAGGATCAGACCCTGCGCACCGAGCTCCTTGGTGCGCTGCATCACCGGCTCGAACGAGGACCGTCCGGCGCCCGAGGAGCTGCGCGCGATGATCAGGCGCAGACCCACGTCACGGGCGAACGGCAGGTACTCGACCAGCGGCTGAAGCGGGTTGCCGCTGCTGGTCGCCACCAGGTCGTAGTCGTCGACGATGACGAACGCGTCCGGCAGGTCGTACCAGCTGCGGTTGCGCAGCTGCTCCGGCGTGACGTCCGGACCGGGCATCCGTCGGCCCAGCGAACCCGCCAGACCGCTGATGACCTCCTGGAGCTGCGGTCCGGCCGCGCAGTACTTGTACACATGGCTCTCGGGGAGCTCGCCGAGCAGGGCGCGGCGGTAGTCACCGACCACCATGAGCGCCTTGTCGGACGGGTACCGCTCGGCGATCTGCTTCGTCAGCAGGCGCAGCAGCGAGGACTTTCCGGACTCGCTCTCACCGTAGATGACCAGCAGCGGGTCGGACTCGAAGTCGATGAACGCCGGCGACAGCGTGGTCTCGTCGACACCGATCGCGATGCCGTGCTCCGGGTAGTCGCCGCCGTTGGGCAGCTCGTTGATGTGCAGCATCGTCGGCAGCATCCGCACCTTGGGAGCGGGCTCGCCCTGCCAGTGCTCGTTGACCGTCGACACCAGGTTCGCGATGCCGTCGCTGGTCGTCTCCGGGTCGCTCATCCCGTCCAGGCGCGGCAGCGCCGAGAGGAAGTCGAGCTTCTCGGGGGACAGACCGCGGCCGGGCTTGCCCATCGGGACGTTCTCCGCGCGCTTGCGGTCGAACTCCGACTCCATCGGGTCACCCAGGCGCAGCTCCACGCGGTTGAGGAGCTGGTCGCGCAGCGCCGGCCGGACCTCGGTGTAACGGGCGGCACCGAGGATCAGGTGGACACCGAAACCGAGACCACGGGCCGCGATGTCCAGGATCACCGGGTCCAGCTGCTCGTAGTCGGTCTTGAACGTGGCCCAACCATCGATGATCAGGAAGACGTCGCCCCACTTCTCGTCGGGGAAGGCGCCCGCGGCCCGCCGCTGACGGTAGGTCGAGATCGAGTCGATGTTGTTGGCCCGGAAGAACTCCTCGCGCTGGTTGAGGATGCCGACGACCTCGGCGACCGTACGGCGGACCTTCTCCGCGTCCAGACGCGAGGCGACGCCGCCGACGTGCGCCAGGTTCTCCATCGTCAGCATGCCGCCGCCGCCGAAGTCGAGGCAGTAGAACTGCACCTCGGACGGGGTGTGGGTGAGCGAGAACGCCGCGATGGTGGACCGGATCAGGGTCGACTTACCGGACTGCGGACCACCCACGACCAGGCCGTGACCGGCACCGGCGGAGAAGTCCAGGTACATCACGTCACGGCGCTGCTCGAACGGCTTGTCCACCAGCGCGACCGGCACCACGAGCTTGCCGAGCGCGGTGTACTCCGGCGCGTGCACACCCCGCTCGGGCGTGACCGCGAGGGCCGGCAGCAGCTGGTTGACCGTGGGCGGCTCCTCCAGCGGGGCCAGCCACACCTGGTGCGCCGGCGGGCCCTGGCCCTGCATCCGCTGCACCATGACGTCCAGCACGGTGTCGGCCAGCGCGTCGTCGATCTCCGGCTCGGAAGCCTCGACGGCGATGGGCTCCTCGATGATCTGCTCGACGACCGGGGCCGCGGTGAACGGCACCGGCATCCGCATCGACCGGCCACCGCCGCCGCTGCGGCCGCCGCCGCCCGGACCGCGGTAGACACCGGAGACGTACGCGGCCTTGAACTGGACCATCGTCTCGGTGTCGTACTTCAGGATGCCGGAACCGGGGACGTTCGGCAGGTGGTAGGCGTCCGGCACACCGATCGCGGTCCGCGACTCGGCCGCGGAGAAGGTGCGCAGACCCAGTCGGTAGGACAGGAAGGTGTCCAGACCGCGGAGCTTGCCCTCTTCCAGACGCTGCGAGGCGAGCAGCATGTGCACACCCATCGAACGGCCGATACGGCCGATCTGGATGAACATCTCGATGAAGTCGGGCTTGGCGGCGAGCAGCTCGGAGAACTCGTCGATGATCATCACCAGCGAGGGCAGCGGGTCCAGCGGGGCACCCGCGGCACGCGCCTTCTCGTAGTCGGTGATGTTGGCGTAGTTGCCCGCGGAGCGCAGCAGCTCCTGACGGCGCTGGAGTTCACCGGTGATCGAGTCGCGCATGCGGTCGATCAGCGTGACGTCCTCACCGAGGTTGGTGATGACGGCCGCGACGTGCGGCATCTCCGACATACCGGTGAAGGTGGCGCCACCCTTGAAGTCCGCGAGGATGAAGTTCAGCGTCTCGGAGGAGTGCGTCACCGCGAGGGCGAGCACCAGGGTGCGCAGCACCTCGGACTTGCCGGAACCGGTCGCACCGACACACAGACCGTGCGGGCCCATGCCCTGCTGCGAGGCTTCCTTGATGTCCAGCATGACCGGCTGGCCGTCGCGGTCCACACCGATCGGGACGCGCAGCCGCTCGGCCAGCGTCCGGGGCCGCCACGTACGCGAGACGTCCAGCGAACCGGCGTCGCCGATGTTGAGCAGGTCGGTGAAGTCCAGGGCGGACAGCAGCGGCTCCTCGCCGTCGGCGCCCGATCCCGCCCGCAGCGGGGCCAGCTGACGCGCCAGCGCCTCCGACTCGGCGATCGACAGGGTGTCGCAGACACCGTGGTAGACCGCACCGCTGGCCGACTCCAGCACCAGCTTGCCCGGCCACACCTGGACGGCCAGACCACCGCGGATCTCGTCCAGGTCGCCCGGCACGACCTCCAGGATGGTGACGCCCTGGAGGCCCTCGGCCCCGGCGATCACCGAGTCCATCGGCACCTCGCCACCGTCGAGCACGACCACCACGTGCGGGGTGTCGGTGACCGGAGTGCCCTGCGGGCTGAAGCGCCCGCGGCCGTCCAGTTCGTCCGCCAGCAGCTCCTCGACCTCACCGAGGTCGCCGACGACCAGCCGGCGGCTGCCCGCGCCGTCCGTGGTCTTGTCCTGCACCTGCGGCAGCCACTTCGTCCACTCCCACTCCGCCTGCGCACCGGGCGCGGCGACGACCGCCACGACCAGGTCCTCGGGGGAGTGCAGGGTGCACAGCTGGGCGAGGATGGCGCGCGCTGCGCCGTAGACCGTGTCCGGGTCACCGGAGACGGTCAGGTGGTAGAAGGCGCGCAGCGAGACCGCGAGCGGCAGGTTGTCCAACTGCCCGTGCTTGTCGAGGAACTCCTTCATCGCATGCGCGGTGAGCGGTTCCAGCTCGTCGACCGGGGCGGTCTCCGGAGCCCTCAGCGGGGTGGCCAACTGCTGTGGCCCGAGCCCGAGGCGCACCTGCCCGAAGTCGGGGTCGGTCGCCCGGCGTTCCCACACCCGTTTGCCCTCGGCGACGACGGCCCACAACTGGCTCGGATCGGGGTGGGTGAAAAGCTGCGCGTCCCGCTGCTTCCGCGCGGTGCGCCGCACCTCTTTCCGCTTCTGCGCCAAGTACTTGAGGTAATCCTGGCGCTCCTGGACCATTTGTCCGGAAGGGCCTTGGCGGGCCTTGACGATCTGCATGATCGCCATTGCCAGAGTGGACGCCACCATAAAGCCGCCCATGATTTTCATGAACGGCTGGTTGCCCATGAAGAGGAATCCCGCCGATGACGCCATGCCCATCATGGGCATAAACGTCATGAAGAGGTTCTCCTGCTCGCCTTCGCGGGGGAGCTCAGGAGGAGCCTCAAGTGTCACCTCCTCCGAGGGGACTTCGGGTGGCAGCGCGCGGGGCGGGCGCTTGACGATGACAACGCTCACCGAGGCATCAGTCCTTCATGCATCTCGCAGTCTCGGACCGCCCCCGTTGGATTCGACGGTCCCCCCGAGCCAAGTCCTTGGCCCGAACCAGGCGTTGATCCTACTGTTAAGCGTCAAGTCTCGGGGTGGGTGGGGCGGTGGCCGAATTGGACGGTACGCTGACGCCTCGCGAGCGTGCCATGGCCCCGAAGTGACGGCCCTCTATATACGGCGCGCGAAGCGACAAAACGCCCAACGGATAGGGGGAACCGCCAGGTGAGCACGAGCACTGGCACCGGCTTTTGCCGGGTCACAGTCGCCGCGCCGGACGCACGGATCGACGTGGCACTGCCGGAGGACGTCGCACTCGTCGACATTTATCCGGAGATCCTGCGGCTCTCCGGGCAGTCCCAGGCCGAGGGCGCACCGACCGGCTATCACCTCGTACGCCGCGACGGCACGGTGCTCGACGCCGGACAGTCCCTCGCCCAGCAGCAGATCCTCGACGGTGACCTGCTGCTGCTGAAGCCGTTCGCCGAGTCGCTGCCGCTCCCGGTCTTCGACGACGTCTCCGACGCCGTCGCCACCGCGGTCAAGCGCAACCGCAGCCGGTGGAGCGACGACCTCATGCACCTCGTCGGCCTCACCGCCGGCGTGCTGCTGCTCGTCATGATGGCGTTCGCCCTGTGGTTCTCCAACCCCGTCGACCGCGACATGCACCGCCTGCCCGGCATCATCGCCGGCGTCGTCGGCATCGTCCTGGTCGCGCTGGCCGGCGTCCGCGCCCGGGTCTACGACGACCACGGCTCCTCCATCGCGCTGGGCCTGTCCGCGCTGCCGCACCTGCTGATCGCCGGCTCCGGCATCTTCCCGGTGGAGGACGGGTCCGGCCCCGGCCGGCTGCACCTGCTCGTCGGCTGCGTCACCGTACTGATCGCCTCGGTCCTGCTGGTCGTCCTGCTGCCGCGCGGTGACGCCCCCTTCGTCGCCGCCGCGTTCCTCTCCGCCATCGGCACCCTCGCGGTCTTCGCCGCGATCCTCACCGACGCCGCGCCCCGCGAGGTCGCTGCCGTCACCGCCGTCGTCGCCATCGCCATGGTCGCCTGGCTGCCCGGCCTCTCCGCCCGCTTCGCCCGGCTGCCCATCGGCTACAAGTCGCCCGACCAGATCGCCAAGGGCTCCTACGACAACGGCCACGAGACCGAGTCCGTCGACTTCATCAAGATCGGCAACCAGGCCAAGCGCGGCCACGAACTGCTGCTCGGCCTCGTCGCCGGCTGCGCCGCCCTGGTCGTCGGCTCGGCCGGCATCGTCCTCGGCTTCTCCGACAACATGTGGGCCCAGCTGCTGGCCATGGCCGCCGGCATCACGATCATGTTGCGCGCCCGGCTCTTCGACTACACCGCGCAGGTCGCCTGCCTGACCATCGCCGGCATCCTGACGATCGTCCTGCTGATCCTGGGCATCGCGCTGCACCCGCCGCAGGACATCTTCGTCCAGCTCGTCCAGTACCAGGACTCCGGCCCGCTGAACATCCGCACCGTCTGGTTCTCCAGCAGCATCGCGGTGGGCGCCGCCGTCCTGGTCGGCGTCGGCCTGATCGTCCCGCGCAAGGGCGTCACCCCCTTCTGGGGCCGGATCTTCGACATCTTCGACGGCCTGGTCCTGCTGTCCCTGGTGCCGCTGTGCCTGGCGGTCCTGGACGTCTACAACAAGGTGCGCGGCCTCACCGGCAGCTGACCCGCCCGCCGGCCCCGGCCACGGCCCCCCGACCACCCGGTCGGGGGGCCGTTTCCAGCTGGTACCCTGTGTGACGGCTCGGTCGAGTCATCCAAGAATTCCCTGTGAAGCAGACCAGGGGCGCTCGACGGCCACCAACCCCAAGGAGTACCGAGTGTCGCTCGACGCCGCTACGAAGAAGCAGATCATGACCGAGTTCGGCACCAAGGAGGGCGACACCGGCTCCCCCGAGGTCCAGGTCGCGCTGCTCTCCCGCCGTATCTCGGACCTGACCGAGCACCTGAAGACCCACAAGCACGACCACCACTCCCGCCGTGGTCTGCTGCTGCTCGTCGGCCAGCGCCGCCGCCTGCTGCAGTACCTGGCGAAGAAGGACATCACGCGCTTCCGTGCGCTGGTCGAGCGCCTGGGCATCCGCCGCGGCGCGGCGGGCGCCAAGTAAGACGCCGTAGAGGGAGCGGTTCCCACCGGGGGCCGCTCCCTTTGCCATAGGCACCTGACACCGACGCCACCTCACGGTGGACGGAAGCTTTGTAGTCTGGTGCCATATCGCAAAAGTGAACGCGGTAGGAGCGCCTCCTGGCCGCCGGTCCTCGGTAGTGGCCCCCGGACGATCCCTGACCTCAGGTTTCATCACCCCGGGTGCTTCGATCGAAGACCGGCCCGCACCGGCGCTCCACCGAAGAAGGTCTGCCGCCACACGGGCAGCAGACGCAGACGAGGAGATATTCCTGGTGGAGAACGAGACCCACTACGCCGAAGCCGTGATCGACAACGGCACCTTCGGCACCCGCACCATCCGCTTCGAGACGGGCCGCCTGGCCAAGCAGGCCGCCGGCTCCGCCGTGGCATACCTGGACGACGACACCATGGTGCTGTCGGCCACCACCGCCTCCAAGAACCCGAAGGACCAGCTGGACTTCTTCCCGCTGACCGTCGACGTCGAGGAGCGGATGTACGCAGCCGGGAAGATCCCCGGCTCCTTCTTCCGTCGTGAGGGCCGCCCCTCCGAGGACGCCATCCTCACCTGTCGCCTGATCGACCGCCCGCTGCGCCCGTCCTTCAAGAAGGGCCTGCGCAACGAGATCCAGATCGTCGAGACGATCATGGCGCTCAACCCCGACCACCTCTACGACGTGGTCGCCATCAACGCCGCCTCCTGCTCCACGCAGCTGGCCGGCCTGCCCTTCTCCGGCCCGATCGGCGGCACCCGCGTCGCCCTGATCAAGGGCCAGTGGGTCGCCTTCCCGACCCACACCGAGCTGGAGGACGCCGTCTTCGACATGGTCGTGGCCGGCCGCGTCCTCCCGGATGGCGACGTCGCGATCATGATGGTCGAGGCCGAGGCCACCGAGAAGACCATCCAGCTGGTCAAGGACGGCGCCGAGGCCCCGACCGAAGAGGTCGTCGCCGCCGGTCTGGAAGCCGCCAAGCCCTTCATCAAGGTCCTCTGCAAGGCCCAGTCGGACCTCGCCGCCAAGGCCGCCAAGCCGGTCGGCGAGTTCCCGATCTTCCTCGACTACCAGGACGACGTCCTGGAGGCGCTGACCAAGGCCGTCAAGGACGAGCTCGCCCAGGCCCTGACCATCGCCGGCAAGCAGGAGCGCGAGTCCGAGCTGGACCGCGTCAAGGGCCTGGCCGCCGAGAAGCTGCTGCCGGAGTTCGAGGGCCGCGAGAAGGAGATCTCCGCCGCGTACCGTTCGCTGACCAAGACCCTGGTCCGCGAGCGCGTCATCAAGGAGAAGAAGCGCATCGACGGCCGCGGCGTCACGGACATCCGTACGCTCGCCGCCGAGGTCGAGGCCATCCCGCGGGTGCACGGCTCCGCCCTGTTCGAGCGTGGCGAGACCCAGATCCTGGGCGTCACCACCCTCAACATGCTCCGCATGGAGCAGCAGCTGGACACCCTCTCCCCGGTGACCCGCAAGCGCTACATGCACAACTACAACTTCCCGCCCTACTCCACCGGCGAGACCGGCCGCGTCGGCTCCCCCAAGCGCCGCGAGATCGGCCACGGTGCGCTCGCCGAGCGCGCGCTCATGCCGGTGCTGCCCAGCCGCGAGGAGTTCCCGTACGCGATCCGTCAGGTCTCCGAGGCCCTCGGCTCCAACGGATCCACGTCCATGGGCTCGGTCTGCGCCTCGACCATGTCGCTGTTCAACGCCGGTGTGCCGCTCAAGGCCCCGGTCGCGGGCATCGCCATGGGCCTGATCTCCCAGGAGATCGACGGCGAGACCCACTACGTCACCCTCACCGACATCCTCGGTGCGGAGGACGCCTTCGGTGACATGGACTTCAAGGTCGCCGGCACGAAGACCTTCGTGACCGCCCTCCAGCTGGACACCAAGCTGGACGGCATCCCGGCCTCCGTCCTGGCCGCGGCCCTCAAGCAGGCCCGCGACGCCCGGATGCACATCCTGGACGTGATGAACGAGGCGATCGACGTTCCGGACGAGATGTCCCCGAACGCGCCGCGGATCATCACCGTCAAGATCCCGGTGGACAAGATCGGTGAGGTCATCGGCCCCAAGGGCAAGATGATCAACCAGATCCAGGAGGACACCGGCGCCGACATCACGATCGAGGACGACGGCACCATCTACATCGGTGCCGCCGACGGCCCGGCCGCCGAGGCCGCCCGCGCCACGATCAACGGCATCGCCAACCCGACCATGCCCGAGGTCGGCGAGCGCTACCTGGGCACGGTCGTCAAGACCACCACCTTCGGTGCGTTCATCTCCCTGCTCCCGGGCAAGGACGGCCTGCTGCACATCTCGCAGATCCGCAAGCTCGCCGGCGGCAAGCGCGTGGAGAACGTCGAGGACGTGCTCGCGGTGGGCGCCAAGGTCCAGGTCGAGATCGCCGAGATCGACCAGCGCGGCAAGCTCTCCCTCATCCCCGTGATCGAGGAAGAGGACGCGGCGGACAAGAAGGACGACGCCGACAAGTGACTCCCCCTTCCCCTTTGGGTGGATCGCACCGCCCGACGGCCCGCACCTCTTCGGAGGGGCGGGCCGTCGCCCGTACCCAAACGCTTCTCAAGGGCACGGCCGGCGCCGGCACGGTCCGCCGGACCACGCTCCCCGGCGGCCTGCGGATCGTCACCGAGACGCTGCCGACGGTCCGCTCCGTCACCTTCGGGATCTGGGCGCACGTCGGCTCCCGCGACGAGACCCCGTCGCTCAACGGCGCCACGCACTACCTGGAGCACCTGCTCTTCAAGGGCACCGAGCGGCGCAGCGCGCTGGACATCTCCTCCGCCATCGACGCGGTCGGCGGCGAGATGAACGCCTTCACCGCGAAGGAGTACACCTGCTACTACGCACGGGTGCTTGACACGGACCTGCCGCTCGCCATCGACGTGGTGTGCGACATGCTCACCGGCTCGCTGATCGAAGCCGAGGACGTGGACGCCGAGCGCGGCGTCATCCTCGAAGAGATCGCGATGACCGAGGACGACCCCGGCGACTGCGTGCACGACCTCTTCGCGCACACCATGCTCGGCGACACCCCGCTCGGCCGCCCGGTCCTGGGCACCGTCGACACCGTCAACGCCCTCACCCCCGACCGCGTCCGCCGCTTCTACAAGAAGCACTACGACCCCACCCACCTCGTCGTCACGGCCGCCGGCAACATCGACCACGCCAAGGTCGTCCGCCAGGTCCGCCGCGCCTTCGAACAGGCCGGGGCCCTGGACCGCACGGACGCCACCCCGATCGCCCCGCGCTCCGGCACCCGCGCCATCCGCACCGCCGGCCGGGTCGAGCTGCTGAACCGCCGCACCGAGCAGGCCCATGTGATCCTCGGCATGCCCGGCATGGCCCGCACCGACGACCGTCGCTGGGCCATGGGCGTCCTGAACACCGCCCTCGGCGGAGGCATGTCCTCCCGCCTCTTCCAGGAGGTCCGGGAGAAGCGCGGGCTGGCCTACAGCGTGTACTCGTACACCTCCGGCTTCGCCGACTGCGGGCTCTTCGGCGTCTACGCGGGCTGCCGCCCCAACCAGGTGCACGACGTCCTGAAGATCTGCCGGGACGAACTGGACCAGGTGGTGGCGCACGGCCTCAGCGACGACGAGATCCACCGTGCGATCGGCCAACTGCGCGGATCCACCGTCCTCGGCCTGGAGGACACCGGCGCGCTGATGCACCGCCTCGGCAAGAGCGAGCTGTGCTGGGGCGAGCAGATGTCGGTCGACGAGATGCTCGTCCGGATAGCGGCCGTCACCCCGGACGAGGTGCGCGAGGTGGCCCGCGATGTACTGGGCGGGCGCCCCTCGCTGTCCGTCATCGGCCCCCTCAAGGACCGACAGGCGGCTCGCCTCGACGACATCGTCGCCTAGGGCCGCCCCGCCCCGTTGCCGTACCACCGAACGAAGGACTGGAAACGATGAGCAAGCTGCGCGTGGCCGTACTCGGAGCCCGGGGGCGCATCGGCTCCGAGGCCGTACGGGCCGTCGAGGCCGCCGAGGACATGGAGCTGGTCGCCGGACTCGGCCGTGGGGACAAGCTGGAGACGCTGGTCGAGGCCGGTGTCCAGGTCGTGGTCGAGCTGACCAACCCCGGCGCGGTGATGGGCAACCTCGACTTCTGCGTGCGCCACGGCATCCATGCGGTGGTCGGCACCACCGGATGGACCGACGAACGCCTCGCGCAGCTGCGCACCTCGCTCGCCGCCGCCCCGGAGGCGGGCGTGCTGATCGCCCCGAACTTCTCCATCGGGGCGGTGCTGACCATGCGGTTCGCCCAGCAGGCGGCGCGCTTCTTCGAGTCGGTCGAGGTGGTCGAGCTGCACCACCCGAACAAGGCGGACGCCCCGTCCGGCACCGCGGCCCGCACCGCCCAGCTGATCGCCAAGGCCCGCGAGGAGGCCGGCTGCGCCCCGCAGCCGGACGCCACCACCACCGCGCTGGACGGCGCGCGCGGCGCCGATGTGGACGGTGTCCCCGTGCACTCGGTCCGGCTGCGTGGCCTGCTGGCCCACCAGGAGGTGCTCTTCGGCGGCGAGGGCGAGACCCTCACCATCCGCCACGACTCCCTCCACCACCGCAGCTTCATGCCGGGCATCCTGCTCGGCGTGCGCCGCGTGGTGACCACTCCGGGCCTGACCGTGGGCCTGGAAAACTTCCTCGACCTGGGCTGAGGCCGGCAGTCATGGGTGGAAAGATCACGTACTTCTTCCTCGCCACCGTGCTGGTGCTCGTCTTCGGCGTGGTGGCGCTGGAGGGCGTACTGCTCCTCCTCACCGGTGAGCCGGCCGCCATGGGCATGGGCGCGGTGGCCTTCGTGCTGCCGTGCATCGGGGGATGGTTCCTCTGGCACAACACCCGCTTCGCACGGGACGCCCACCGGCTGGCACACGAGCTGGAGGCCGAGGGCGGCCTGCCGGTCGACGAGCTGAAGCGGACGCCGGGCGGCCGGATCGACCGGGACGCGGCCGACGCGGTGTTCGCCCAGCGGCAGGCCGAGACCGAGGACGCGCCGGACGACTGGCGCACATGGTTCCGGCTCGCGGTCGCCTACCACGACGCCAGGGACACCCCGCGCGCCCGCAAGGCCATGCAGCGCGCCATCGCCCTCCACGACGCCAAGCCCGTCCCAACGGCGTAACCCGCCCCTCGCGCCCCGACACACCGCACGCGCCGCCGGCCACGCCACGCCCACACCGCGGCGTGCCGCACGGTCCTGCGTGAGGCGTGAGGCGTGAGGCGTGAGGCGGTATGCGGGAGGTGGGCGGCGGAAGGCGGGCGCCGGGCGGTGGGTGAGGGCCCCGTCCCGTACCAACCGCCGGGAGTACCACCCCACGCCGGGAATACCACCCCGACGCCACCCCGTTGTGGCCCCGCAGGGGGCCCTCGCGTCCCCTAAGGGATCTGTTCGCCCGCCCCCTAGGCGGACTCCGCTAGGCGCAGTACTCCGCGGCCCACGCCTCCAGCACGTCCGCGGCCTGCTCGAACGCCTCCGGGCGGGCGAGGAAGTCACCGCTGTGGTCGGTGACCACGGCCCGCAGCGGCGTGCCCTGCCGGCGTTCGACGATCAGCGCCTGCCCCTGCACCGTCCGCGGCAGCCCCAGCCAGCGCACCGGCTGCTGGCGCGTCCGCACCGATGCGACGGTGCTCCACGGCTCGGTCGTCGTTTGCAGCAGGTTCACCTGCCGCAGGCCCTGCGCGCTGACCCAGATGCCCACCCGCAGCAGCCGCAGCGCCAGGGCGATGACCAGCGCCCCGATCGCGGCGACGGCCAGCGCACCGGGCAGCGAACCGGCCAGCGCGATGATCATCGCGGAGAGCAGGACGAACGAGGCGAGCAGCAGAAACACCGCCGCCGCCCCTACACGCCACGGTCCGGGGCGGTAGGGACGGCGCCAGTGGTCGGGCTCGTCGTGCGGGAGTGCGGCCGATTCCGCGGCACGGTCATCGAGGTCGCGGTCGGCCGTCAGAAAGGTCAGGGGCACGGCTGATCCTCACTCGGGCTGCTCAGCACTCGGGGACGTGCTGACGGAAGCTGTGACCGGTGAGGCTATCGGTACGGGTGAAGCGGAACCACTCGGCCCGCTCCGCCCGGGCGTGCCCTTGCCCGCTCAGCGGCGGGCGGCCTCGGACTGATGCACCCGATTCGACGTGGAACTGTCCTGCTGTAGTGCGGGAACGCCGAACAGCAGGGCGCCGGCCAGGCCGCCCACGACTGTCAGGGTGATCAGAGACTGGCCGACGAGCTGCGCGCGGGAGGCGCGCTCGCGTGGTGGGGGAGTGACATTGCTGCGGAACCGGTCTGCCTCGGCAACGAAGGCGAACGGGACGGGCTCTCGCCGGCGGAACATGAGCGGGCTCTCCTAGGAACCTCGAAGTGGGCACTGTCACAGGGTTAGACGTCTGTGGCGTCCGATTGGTGCCCGTTTTCCGAGACTTCTGTGAAAAATATCAACTCCCGTTCGGCGCCCTGCTATAGAGCGTCCGATTTGCGGCTAACGCGGCATCACGCCGCATTTACTGGACTGTCAGTGGCGGGTCGTAGGCTGGTCGCGCACGAGGATCGAACGGAAGGAACCGCCGGTGTCCCACACCCCCGCCGAGAGCCCCGAGAGCGCTGAGCCCGCCGAGGGTGCAGCCGTCCGCTTCCGGAGCGAGGTGACGGTCGAGCTGGTCAAGCACAGCGCAGCGGACAGCGACGTGCTGTGGGCGGCCCGGGTCTCCACGGCCGGCGAGCAGTCCCTGGAGGAGCTCCAGAAGGACCCGGAGCGCTCCAAGGGCCTGATCAACTACCTGATGCGGGACCGCCACGGCAGCCCCTTCGAGCACAACTCCATGACGTTCTTCATCAGCGCGCCGATCTTCGTCTTCCGCGAGTTCATGCGGCACCGCGTCGGCTGGTCGTACAACGAGGAGTCCGGCCGCTACCGCCAGCTGGAGCCGGTGTTCTACGTCCCCGGGGAGTCCCGCAAGCTCGTCCAGCAGGGCCGCCCCGGCAAGTACGAATTCGTCGAGGGCACCCAGGCGCAGCACGAGCTCACCACCCGCGCCATGGAGGACTCCTACCGCCAGGCCTACGAGGCCTATCAGGAGATGCTCGCAGCCGGCGTCGCCCGCGAGGTCGCCCGCGCGGTGCTCCCCGTGGGCCTCTTCTCCTCCATGTACGCGACCTGCAACGCCCGCTCGCTGATGCACTTCCTCGGCCTGCGCACGCAGCACGAGCAGGCGAAGGTGCCGTCCTTCCCGCAGCGGGAGATCGAAATGGTCGGTGAGCAGATGGAGGCCCACTGGGCCAAGCTGATGCCGCTCACGTACGGCGCATTCAATGCGAACGGACGGATCGCTCCGTAGCGTCCAGGCCCCGGGCCGGATACCCAGGCCCACCGGACAGCCGGGTGAAGTGTCCGGATTGCGGCATTTTAAGATGTTCATCTACGCTGAACAGACGGACCCGGCACTGCTTGAACCCCCGAGCAGGCAGTGCCGGAGTCCACATCCCTGCTCCCCGGAGGCGCATCCCGCGGTGAGCTACGAGTAGCGTGGGACCCATGGCTCCGACTTCCACACCGCAGACCCCCTTCGGGCGGGTGCTGACCGCCATGGTCACGCCGTTCACGGCGGATGGCGCTCTCGATCTCGACGGCGCGCAGCGGCTCGCCGCCCATCTGGTGGACGCCGGCAACGACGGCCTCGTCGTGAACGGCACTACCGGAGAGTCCCCGACCACCAGCGACGCGGAGAAAGCGCAGCTGGTCCGCGCCGTGGTCGATGCGGTCGGTGACCGTGCCTTTGTCGTCGCCGGAGCCGGCACCAACGACACCCACCACAGCCTTGAGCTGGCCCGCGCCGCCCAGGACGCCGGCGCCCACGGCCTGCTCGCTGTGACGCCGTACTACAGCAAGCCCCCGCAGGAGGGCCTGCTCCGCCACTTCACGGCCATCGCGGACGCCACCGACCTGCCGGTCATGCTCTACGACATCCCCGGCCGCAGCGGTGTTCCGATCAACACCGAGACCATCGTCCGGCTGGCCGAGCACCCCCGGATCGTCGCCAACAAGGACGCCAAGGGCGACCTCGGCCGCGCCAGCTGGGCCATCGCCCGCTCCGGCCTCGCCTGGTACAGCGGCGACGACATGCTCAACCTCCCGCTGCTCTCGGTCGGCGCCATCGGCTTCGTCTCCGTGGTCGGCCATGTCGTCGCCCCCGAGCTGCGCGCCCTCCTGGACGCCCACCTCAACGGCGACGTCACCAAGGCCACCGAGATCCACCAGAAGCTGCTGCCCGTCTTCACCGGAATGTTCCGCACCCAGGGCGTGATCACCACCAAGGCCGCCCTCGGCCTCCAGGGCCTGCCCGGCGGACCGCTGCGCCTGCCGCTCGTCGAGCTCTCCCCCGAGGAGACCGAGCAGCTCAAGCGCGATCTCGCCGCCGGCGGGGTACAGCTCTGAACACAGACTTCACAACTGAATACGGACCAACAACCGCCATATAGCAAGTGCACGAATGTCATGCGCGCCACGTGCCTCGACGGCAGCGTGGCGCGTGTGGTGAGGAGAGTCTTTTGAGTCATCCGCATCCTGAGCTCGGCGCTCCGCCGAAGCTCCCCAAGGGTGGCCTGCGCGTCACCCCCCTCGGCGGCCTGGGCGAGATCGGCCGCAACATGACCGTCTTCGAGTACGGCGGCCGGCTGCTGATCGTCGACTGCGGAGTGCTCTTCCCCGAGGAGGAGCAGCCCGGAATCGACCTGATCCTGCCGGACTTCTCGTCCATCAGGGATCGCCTCGACGACGTGGACGGCATCGTGCTCACGCACGGCCACGAGGACCACATCGGCGGCGTCCCCTACCTCCTGCGCGAGAAGCCGGACATCCCCCTCATCGGCTCCAAGCTGACCCTCGCCCTGATCGAGGCCAAGCTCCAGGAGCACCGCATCCGGCCGTACACGCTGGAGGTCGCCGAGGGCGAGCGCGAGCGTCTGGGCCCCTTCGACTGCGAGTTCATCGCGGTCAACCACTCCATCCCGGACGCCCTGGCGGTCGCGATCCGCACCCCCGCGGGCATGGTCGTGCACACCGGCGACTTCAAGATGGACCAGCTCCCGTTGGACCGCCGCCTCACCGACCTTCCCGCCTTCGCCAAGCTCGGCGAGGAAGGCATCGACCTCCTCCTCGTGGACTCCACGAACGCCGAGGTCCCGGGGTTCGTCCCGCCCGAGCGCGACATCTCCAATGTGCTCCGCCAGGTCTTCGCCGGCGCCCAGAAGCGGATCATCGTCGCCAGCTTCGCCAGCCATGTGCACCGCATCCAGCAGATTCTCGACGCGGCCCACGAGTACGGCCGCCGGGTCGCCTTCGTCGGACGCTCCATGGTCCGCAACATGGGCATCGCCCGGGAGCTGGGCTATCTGAGCGTCCCGGCCGGCCTGGTCGTCGACGTCAAGACGCTTGACGACCTCCCCGACGAAGAGGTCGTGCTGGTCTGCACGGGTTCCCAGGGCGAGCCGATGGCGGCCCTCTCCCGGATGGCCAACCGCGACCACCAGATCCGCATCGTCCAAGGCGACACGGTGATCCTGGCGTCGTCCCTCATCCCGGGCAACGAGAACGCGGTCTACCGCGTGATCAACGGCCTCACCCGCTGGGGCGCGAACGTCGTCCACAAGGGCAATGCCAGGGTCCACGTCTCGGGCCACGCCTCGGCCGGCGAGCTGCTGTACTTCTACAACATCTGCAAGCCGAAGAACCTGATGCCGGTGCACGGCGAGTGGCGCCACCTGCGGGCCAACGCTGAACTGGGCGCTCTGACCGGAGTGCCGAAGGACCGGATCGTCATCGCCGAGGACGGCGTGGTGGTCGACCTGGTCGATGGAATCGCCAAGATCACCGGCAAGATCCAGGCCGGCTACGTCTACGTCGACGGCCTCTCGGTCGGCGATGTCACCGAGGCCCACCTCAAGGACCGCCGCATCCTCGGCGAGGAGGGCATCATCTCGGTCTACGTGGTCGTGGACAGCAGCACCGGCAAGATCGTCGGTGGCCCGAACATCCACGCCCGTGGCTCCGGCATCGACGACGAGGCCTTCTCCGGCGTGATCCCGAAGATCGAGGACGCCCTGAGCAAGTCGGCACAGGACGGCATCACCGAGCCCCACCAGCTCCAGCAGCTGGTCCGTCGCTCGGTCGGGAAGTGGGTGTCGGACAACTACCGCCGCCGCCCGATGATCCTCCCTGTCGTCGTCGAGGTCTGACGCACAGGCCCGTACGAAGGTACTCAAGTCGGAGCGGGGCGCCCGGATTTGCATCCAGGCGCCCCGCTCCAGTACGTTTACGGCTCCGCCTGAACGGGAAGCCCCGGACGCCTGCGCGTCCGGAGCTGCGCCCACAAGCGGCGGAATTCCGGCCCAGAGCAATCTGATAAAGTCGGATCAGCCGAAAGGCAAAAACCCTCCGACGGAAATCGGAACCGGAAACGAAACGAATCCGGGTCTGCTAAAGTCGGAACCGCGAGAAAGCCGAAAGGCCGGATCGCACCGGCGAAAATCGGAGCCGCGAGGATCTGATAGAGTCGGAAACGCAAGAC